>JAUWUU010000105.1 GCA_030617765.1 Flavobacteriia bacterium
TGCAAAAGTACAACTTTATATGGATTGATTATAAATAAACTATTAAAAATATGATTTATATCATGGTTTAGAATAGGGTAATATTTAGAAAAAAAGCTGTTTTTAAATTTTTATAAACAGTTTTTATTGTACATTTTAATAATTGTTTAAGCACCGTAAATATCTCACAGAAATAAGCTGTTGAGCATAATTTTGAAAAGGAGCATTAAGTTATACAAAGAAATTAACTTTGTGACTCTTCATTCTTCTTTATACAATTATGCGAGATCATTATTCAATTAATTGAACTCAGTCCATCAATGTGCAAAAAAGCACATATTATCTATTTTGATAACTTACCTAAAAGGTTTTAGTTATATGATAGGTTAATAATTCTATTCTTCAATATAATCTTCAACAGGTTTACAAGTACAAACCAAATGTCTGTCGCCATAGGCTTCATCAACTCTTCTTATGCTTGGCCAGTATTTTTTATCTGCTATAAAATCTAAAGGAAAAGCAGCTTCTTTTCTGGTATAAGGGTGTTCCCAAATATCAGCGGTTAACATATGTTGCGTATGAGGAGCATTTTTTAGTACAGAATCTTCGCCATTATAAGCATCAATTTCTTTTTTGATTTGTATCAAAGCATCTGCAAACCTGTCAATTTCTTTTTTGTTTTCACTTTCAGTAGGTTCAATCATCAATGTTCCGGCAACGGGAAAAGAAACAGTAGGAGAGTGGAAACCGTAATCCATCAGACGTTTAGCAATATCTGTTACTTCAATACCTTTTGCTTTAAATTCTCTAAAATCTACGATCATTTCATGAGCAGCAAACCCCTTTTCACCTGCATATAAGATTTTATAATGCTTTTCTAATCTTGCCTTTAGATAATTGGCATTTAAAATTGCTATAGTTGTGGCTTTGGTCAATCCGCTACTGCCGAGCATTTTAATATAACTGTAAGAGATCAGATCTACCAGAGCAGATCCAAAAGGAGCAGAAGAAATTGCTGTAATGGCATTTTTTCCACCAGTCTTAACAATTGGATTTGAAGGTAAAAATTCAGCTAAATGTTCAGCAACACAAACCGGCCCAACTCCAGGGCCACCGCCACCATGTGGAATAGCAAATGTTTTGTGTAAATTCAAATGACACACATCAGCACCAATTCTGGCAGGATTGGTTAATCCTACCTGTGCATTCATATTGGCACCATCCATATAAACCTGACCACCATTTTTATGAATAATTTTTGTTATTTCTTTAATAGCGGATTCAAATACACCATGAGTAGAGGGGTAAGTAACCATCAAAGCAGCTAGATTATCTTTGTATTTCTCAGCTTTTTCTTTAAGATCTTCCACATCAATATTACCAGTTTCAGAAGTTTTTGTAACAATAACTTTCATGCCGGCCATTACTGCAGATGCAGGGTTTGTGCCATGTGCTGAAGCAGGGATCAAACAAATATTTCTGTGCTTATCACCATTTGCTTCATGAAAAGCTCTTATTACCATCAATCCGGTATATTCTCCCTGAGCGCCCGAATTTGGTTGTAATGATGTTGCAGCAAAACCTGTAATAATATTTAATTGTTCTTCTAAGCCTTTTAGCATAGTATGGTAGCCTTGTGCTTGTTTTACCGGAACAAATGGGTGTATAGAAGTCCAGTTACTCAAACTCAAAGGCAACATTTCAGTTGCAGCATTCAACTTCATGGTACATGAGCCCAGAGATATCATAGAATCAGTAAGAGAAATATCTTTATTTTCTAATTTTTTGATATAACGCATCATTTCTGTTTCAGAATGGTAATTATGAAAAACTTCATTATTTAAAAATGATGAAGTTCTTTGTAATTCTTTCGGAACAGTCAAACTATTCTGGTAATCGGTAATTTTAAAAGAATACAAATTTTCAGCATGTGCTAAAATGCTTATAATTTGATTAATATCTGATAATCTAGTAGTTTCATTAATTGAGATTCCTATGTGTTTTTTATCCATATAATGGAAATTAACACTATTTTCTTCAGATAAAGATTTGACTTTTTCAGGTTTGCTTACTTTGATCTTTAATGTGTCAAAAAATATTTTATTGCTTTGCTTTAAACCTAATTTTAAGAGTGCATCATTTAAAATATTAGTTAAAGAGTGTATCCTATTTGCAATATATTTTATGCCTTCCGGACCGTGATAAACTGCATACATACCTGCCATGACGGCTAATAAAACCTGGGCAGTACAAATATTTGAAGTTGCTCTTTCTCTTTTGATATGTTGTTCTCGAGTTTGTAAAGCCATACGTAATGCATGATTTCCATCTGCATCAATAGTTACACCAATAATTCTTCCGGGTATTAGTCTTTTATATGCGTCATGAGTTGCAAAATAACCTGCATGTGGACCTCCAAAGCCCATTGGAACTCCAAAACGTTGGGTTGTTCCTACAGCTACATCTGCACCCATTTCACCAGGTGATTTTAAAATTGCTAAACTCAACAGATCAGCAGCAACAACTACTTTTACTTCTTTTTGATGTGCTTTCTCTATAAAATTTGTATAATCAAAAATTTGTCCATTTTTAGCAGGATATTGTAGTATTACACCGTAAAAAGATTCATCAAGTTTAATTTTTTCATGGTCACCAATTATAAGTTCTATTCCCAAAGGGGTTGATCTTGTTTTTAAAATGGATATGGTTTGAGGTAAAACTTCTTCAGAAACAAAAAACTTAATAGCATTTGATTTTTTTTGAGCACGGGTTCTGCCATTATAAAGCATGATCATCGCCTCGCCTGCAGCGGTTCCTTCATCTAATAATGAAGAATTTGACAAAGGTAAACTTGTCAGTTCCGAAACTACAGTCTGAAAATTTAATAGTGCTTCTAATCTTCCTTGGGATATTTCTGCTTGATAAGGAGTATAAGATGTGTACCAGCTTGGATTTTCAAATATATTTCTTTGGATCACTGCAGGTAATGATGTAGCGTGATAGCCCAAACCTATATATGATTTGAAGATCTTATTCTTATTGCCCAACTCCTGAATATGAGTAGCATACTCAATTTCACTCATCGCTTCGGGTAAATCCAAAGTATCTTTTAATAAAATATCGTCTGGTATTGTTTTGAAGATCAACTCGTCAAGTGATTTAACACCAATCGTTTTTATCATTTCATTGATCTGTATTTTATCGGGGCCTAAGTGTCGGAGAACAAAAGAATCTGTTTGCATAATATATGTTTTTGAGTAGCGTAAAAATAACAATTTTAGCTTATTTAATTAGGGATATTATTATAGTTTTTGTTGTTTTATTTGATGGTTGTATAAATCGGCTACCCATAAAATATCATTGATAATGATAACAGCAGCAGGTTTGTTTAAATTATCAAATCCGTTTAAAGTAGTAGTCTTGATTTTTGTAACTACATGATCGTCTACGATCTTGTAAATTGTATTGGCACCCATATCGGCAATGTAGAGTGTTCCATTATTATCGGATGTTATACCATGAGGCATTTTAATTTCTTGATCAAGTTGTAATTTTTTGACCTGTTTACCTAGAGTAAATCTGTAAATACTGGCATTTCCAGCATCGCAAATAACAATATCTGCACCATCAAAAGCCATATCTATAGGGTATTTCCAGTCTACTTTAATGGGTGAAATTGAATCTTTTCCTACTAAAGAGGTAACTATTCCATTATCAATTTTTCTAATTTTTGCATTACCAATATCTAAAACCAAAATACTTCCATCATTATTTAAAAGTATTTGATGTAAGGAGTTGAATTTAGCTTTTTTAGTATCTCCGTCAAAGAATCCTTTTTGTTGGGGTGTTCCGGCAATGGTTTCAACACGGAATTCTCCATTATTATTTGTTATTTTTCTAATAATATTAGTGGAAGCACTTGCGGTGTAAATAATATCATTTTTTTTGTCATAGGCAACACCATGGATACCATCAAAAAGCGCATCATTTGTTTTACCATCCTTAAAACCTTTTTTGTCAGGTCCACCAAAAAGAGTTGTAACATTTCCTTTATCATCTACTTTTCTGATAGCATAATTGTTAAAGTCTACAAACAGAAAAGAATTGTTCTTGTATGGTGAGAACCGAATAGGTTTATCTAATGTGGTAGGGTTTTTATCAGTAAATCCTGCTTCTCCTGTACCAATTATCTGACTAAAAATTTGGTTTGTGATTAAGATAAAAATAGTGAGTATTAAAATCCTTACAGTCATTGTGATTTGTTTAAAAATCTAATTAAATTCGATTATAAAATTACAATATAATATCTTTATGGCATATTAAAAATATAAATAATGAAATCGTTAAAATCAATCTTTGATTTTTACATTTACAGCAATATTCATGTGGCTATTGCTGGCTTTAGTTTTACAAAAATTACATTGTTAAATTTTGATATCCATGAAAATACAAGTCCGTTCTTTGTTTTTTTTGCAACGATTGTTTCGTATAACTTTATCAGGTCATACAAAATCAAGGAGATCGATATTTTTTCTATGAGCTGGATCAATAGGCATAAAAATATTTTGATCATATTGAATATGATTATTATAATTCTTTTAATTTTTTACGCTTTTAGGATAAAATTTTCAGCATTATTGGTCTTGATTCCTTTTGCTTTAGCTACATTTTTTTATATAGTTCCATTTCGTATCAATAATAAAAACCTTCGCAGTATAGCGAGTTTAAAACTTTTTTTAATTGCTATAACCTGGGCTGGTGTTACGGTTTTGTTTCCATTAGTTCAAAATGATCTATTCATTAATACTGAAGTAGTGATTATTTTTATACAACGTTTTCTATTTATACTTGCTGTAACAATCCCTTTTGATATCAGAGATATTCAGGTGGATCATGATCAATTAAAAACCTTACCTCAAATTATTGGTGTAAACAGCTCAAAATTTTTTTCAGGTATGGTATTGATAGCATTTTTACTATTGGAATTTTTAAAAATACCCTTTGATAAAAGTAATTTTTACGACATATTATTACTTGCGATGATTTCATTTTTATGGATTTTTTTTGCTAAAGAGAATCAAAATAGGTATTACACAACTTTCTGGGTTGAGGCATTGCCAATTTTTTGGTTGTTTTTGGTTGTTTTGTAGCCAGAATATCGCATAAAAAAAACCTTCAATTTCTTGAAGGTTTTTTTTAAGGTTTTAAGCGTAAATATTTTTAAGAAAAATATTTTTGCATTTTCTTTTTTTCTTCTGATGCAAGTTCGGCATCAACTAAAATTCTACCACTGTGTTCATCAGTAATGATTTTTTTACGAGAGGCAATTTCTACCTGACGTTGCGGAGGTATAGTAAAGAATGAACCACCTGATGCACCTCTATGTATAGAAACTACAGCCAAACCGTTTCTGACATTAGTACGGATTTTTTTATAAGCATTTAATAATCTGTCATCAATCAATTTACTGAATTGAATTAATTTTTTATTTAATAATTCTTCTTCTTTTTTTGTTTCTTCTAGAATACCGTCCAATTCATTTTTTTTATGCTTTAAATGCTCTTCTTTATCATCGATCTTTTCTTTTGCAGCAGAAATTATTTCATTTTTTTGTTCAATTTTAACCTGATATTCTGCAATTCTTTTTGCTGCCAATTGTGTTTCCAGCTCCTGATATTCTATCTCTTTTGTTATAGAATCAAATTCTCGATTATTTCGAACATTTTTTTGTTGTTCAGTATATTTCTTTGTTAAAACTTTTGCTTCTTCAATATTGTTCCTTTTATTAGCAATACTGGTTTCTAAGTTCTCATTTTCTGTATTGAAATTGTTCAATCTGGTTTGTAAACCTTCAATTTCATCCTCTAGGTCATTTACCTCCAGAGGTAATTCTCCTCTCATATTTTTTATTTCATCAATTCTAGAATCAATAAGTTGTAAATCGTACAAGGCTCTTAGTTTTTCTTCTACAGTAACTTCTTTGTTTTTTGCCATTTTTTAAAAATAGTTGATTGGATTTGTATTATTTTCCGATAAAATGATTGCAAAATTAGTGATTTTTTTTGTAAGATAATCTACTAAAAGGTTTTTTGTGAATTGTTCGCTTTCATAATGCCCTACATCAGCTAAGATTATTTTGTTTTCAGCTCTAAAAAAATCGTGATATTTCAAATCTGCTGTAATGAAAATACCAGCATTTGCACGAATAGCTTTTTCGATGGCAAAGCTTCCTGAACCTCCCAAAACAGCAACTTTTTTTATCATTTTATCGCTTAAAGCGGAATATCTTATTGATTTTAAATTAAACCTTTTTTTTAAAAGATTTAAAAACTCAATTGGTTTCATTTTATTTTCTAATTCACCTATCATTCCCATACCAATATTTTGATGAACATTATCCAAAGTAATAATTTCATAGGCTACTTCTTCATAAGGATGGTTCTTAAACAGTGTTTTTAGAATTTTTCCTTCTAAATGTTTTTCAAAAATTACACTGATAAGTGTTTCAGGTTCTGAATGGATATTATTTTTATCACCTATGGTTGGATTTGAATCTTCATTACCTCGGTAAGTACCTTTTCCTTTAATATTAAAACTACAATGATCATAATTACCAATATTTCCCGCTCCGGCTTTAAATAAACTATTTCTTAATTCCTCGGCATTTTTATGTGGTACATAAGTGTTTAACTTTTTAATTTCACCTCTTTTTGGAATTAAGACCTTTATATTATGCAGACCAATTATTTCACACATTTTAGCTGATACTCCTTTAAAAGAATTATCTAAGGCAGTGTGCATGGCATAAATAGCGATATCATTTTTAATGGCTTTCATTACAACACGTTCCACATAAGTGCTGCCGTTAAACTTTTTTAATCCTTTGAAAACAATAGGGTGAAAGCTCACAATTAAATTACAATTTTTAGCAATAGCTTCGTCAATGGTTTTTTCAAGTGTATCGAGTGTAACCAAAATACCCCTTACTTTCGTTTTATAATCACCAACCAATAGCCCTACATTATCAAAATCTTCAGCGTAAGAAAGAGGTGATAATTCTTCAATAATATCTGTTATATTTTTTATGATCATAATGTTATTTGAATAGGGCTTAAAGTTACCTAATTTTATAAAAATTTCTTAAAAAAAGAAGACAAAGTTTGAAGAGGAGAAAATTACTTGCTAAATCTAAAAATTATAAGGATTTGTTAATTTTTTCAATAATTCTTTTAATACCAGATAAAATCGTAATTTGCGCCTCAAATTTTTTAAATATGAAGTTGAGATTTTTAGCCCTATTTTTTTTGGTAGGAATTGTAATTTATTCATGTAGTGATGATGACGAAGAAGATGATTTTGATCCTGCTGCTCAAGCCTTGATCGATGATGATGAGTTGGTAGAATTTTTACAAACGCATTACTTAACACCTGAAAAAGAAATTGATACGATATTGAATGGCGAAACGCCATTGTACTCTCAAGTAGAGATTGAAGATATAACACTATACGATATCAACTATAAATTGTATTATTATACTGATTTTGAAGGAGATGGAAAGAATCCATCTAGAAATGATTCTATTCAGGTTAAGTACAGAGGTTTTATGTTAGATAGCACCAAGTTTGATCAAAATTTGAGTTATGCATCTGCAAAATCATGGTTTCATCTACCTAACCTAATTCAAGGTTGGCGTTATGGTTTTCCGCATTATAAAGAAGGTGTTAAAGTAATTCATCCGGATGAATCATTTGGTTATGAGGATGCCGGTAGTGGAATTATTTTTATGCCATCGGGAATGGCTTATGGTAACGCAGGTTCGGTCAGTATACCTGGAAATACACCAATTTATTTCTTTATTGAATTGGGTGCAGTTGTTATTGCAGATGCTGATAATGACAATGTTATCAATAATATCGAAGATATTGATGGAGATGGTGATGTAAGTAATGATGATACTGATGATGATAGTGTTCCTGATTATTTAGACATTGATGATGATGGGGATGGTGTAAGAACTAAAGATGAAGACGCAAATGAAGATGGCGACCCTACCAATGATGATTCTGATGGAGATGGTATTCCTGACTATTTAGATAAGGATAGTTTTTAAATATTTAATTATCTATAAATAAAAAGGAGCAAATAATATTTTTGCTCCTTTTTATTTGATTAAAACTAAAAGATAATTTTTTAAAACTTTATTTTTAGATGGTTTTAATTTATTCATCCTTTGTGGGTAATTCAACTTCAGAAACCCAGGTATTGTATAATTGATATGCGATTGCTAAAATAACCGGACCAATAAACAGACCCAGCATTCCCATAAACATCATTCCACCCAAGGCCCCAATTAAAATTACTAACATAGGTGTTTGTAGGCCTTTACCCAAAAGTATTGGTTTTAAGAAACTATCAGCCATAGAAACAATAATTGAATAAATAGTGAAAATAATTATTGCCGTACTACTGTCTGAAGAGGAAGCAAATATTGCAATTGCAGGTATCATTGCAATAATTGGTGGCAATTGAATAATAGCCATAATTAAAACGAGTACAGCAAAAAATGCTGCTCCTGGCAAACCGGCAATAGCAAAACCAAGATAAGCTAAAAATGCCTGAATAAAAGCAACTACTAAAATACCTTTTACAACGCTTCTTATTGTGTCTGTAATCATTTTTATCAATTCATCTCCTTTTCCC
>JAUWUU010000032.1 GCA_030617765.1 Flavobacteriia bacterium
TAAAACAAGCTTTAAAGATGTTGCTGGATTAGAAGGTGCTAAAGAAGAAGTTCAGGAAATTGTTGATTTTTTAAAAAACCCTGATAAATATACTGCATTAGGTGGTAAAATTCCAAAAGGAGCTTTACTTGTTGGACCTCCCGGAACCGGTAAAACTTTATTGGCCAAAGCCGTTGCAGGAGAAGCAGACGTGCCTTTTTTCTCACTTTCAGGATCTGATTTTGTTGAAATGTTTGTAGGTGTTGGTGCATCACGTGTTAGAGATCTGTTTAAACAAGCAGCAGCTAAAGCTCCTTCAATTATCTTTATTGATGAAATTGATGCAATTGGAAGATCAAGGGGTAAAAATAATATAACCGGAGGTAATGATGAAAGAGAAAATACTTTAAATCAATTACTAACTGAAATGGATGGGTTTGGTACTGACACTAATGTAATTGTAATTGCTGCAACCAACCGCGCAGATGTTTTAGATAAAGCCTTGGTACGTGCTGGAAGATTTGACAGACAAATTTATGTTGATCTTCCCGATAAGAATGAGCGAAGAGAAATTTTTGATGTACATGTAAAGCCATTAAAACTAAATGATGATGTTGATTTAGATTTCTTATCAAAGCAAACTCCCGGATTTTCAGGTGCTGATATTGCCAATGTATGTAATGAAGCTGCTTTAGTTGCTGCCAGAAAAGGCAAAAAAAGTGTTCATCATCAAGATTTCTTAGATGCAGTTGATAGGATTGTTGGTGGTTTAGAGAAGAAAAACAAAATTATTACTGTTAAAGAAAAGAAAACAATAGCCTATCATGAAGCTGGTCATGCCACTGTAAGTTGGATGCTCGAGCATGCAGCTCCTTTAGTAAAAGTAACCATTGTTCCGAGAGGAAAATCATTAGGTGCAGCATGGTATTTACCTGAAGAACGACAAATTGTTCATACAGAGCAAATGTTAGATGAAATGTGTGCTACTTTAGGTGGAAGGGCATCCGAAAAGATCATGTTTGACAGAATTTCAACAGGTGCTTTAAATGATCTGGAAAAAGTTACACGTCAAGCCAAAGCCATTGTTACCGTATATGGCCTAAACGATAAAATTGGTAATATCACCTATTATGATTCAAGTGGTCAAAGTGAATATAACTTTACAAATCCTTACAGTGAAAAAACTGCTGAGATCATTGACGATGAAATTTCAAGAATCATTGAAGAACAATACCAAAGAGCCATAGATATTTTAAATCATCACAAAAAAGAATTAACCGTATTAGCTGAATTGTTAATTGAAAAAGAAGTTATTTTTGAAAATGATCTTAAAAGAATTTTTGGAGAAAGGCCTTTTGAAGTAGAACCAGAAGTAAAGAGAGAGAAAAAGAAAGAAAAGAAAAGCGAGGATACAGAAAAAGAAATTTCAGAAAGCGAAAATGCACCTGAAGCTAAGAAATAATCCATTGTTTTTGTAAATTTGGATAATACCAAAAAGATATGAATTTTTTAAAAAAGTTTTTCCAAAATAAAATTATTTCATTTGACAAAATTGTCAACAAAGAAGATTCCTCTAATTCAGATAATTTATCAACTGATGAATTATTTGTAAGAAACTTTATATCAAAAGGAGGTAAATTCTTATATTGTTCAAACCCTGCTGAAATAAAACAAAATTTATCTCAGATCCTTGAAGAGAATAACTGGAATAATATTGTTTGCTTTAATAAAGAATTAAATCAGGTCTTAGCTGATATCAATAGTGCCAAGACTACAAATTCTATAAACACTCTACCGTTTTTTACAAATTGTGAGTCTTTGATTTCTGAAGATGGAAGTATCATGTTTTCCTCAAAGCAATTGCGAGAAAAAAAGCTAAAAGATCTGCCCAATAATTTTATTGTATATGCTAAAACAAGTCAACTTGTAAATACAATAAGAGATGGTGTAATGGCTGTAAGAATGAAATCTGAAAAGAATTCACCAACAATTGTCAGTTCTATAAAAGACTATTTACCCAATAAATCAGATACTGATTTTATGAGCTATGGAAATACGAATGCCAAAACATTATATTTACTGTTATTAGAAGATCTTTAATTGATGAATAATTTTACTAATCGCCTTATTTTCGGATTTTTGTATGGTGCTTTAATAATTGCATCATCTTATTTTGGACCATATTATTTTTATGGTCTGTTTTTTATTTTCATGCTTTTTAGCTTATATGAGTTTTTAAAAATAATCGAGATAAAAAGTGTATACCCTTATATTTTAGCGGTAACTTCTTTTATTTCTGCCATTTTATCCAATATTAATTCTGCAAAAATTGAGGATGTTCTAATACAAAAAATAATAGTATCAATATTTACATTTGCAATGTTTTTTACTTTTATATCGGCCCTAGTGTCTTCTAGAAAAATTGCAATTCAGTACCTTGGAAAAATATTTCTAAGTTTAATTTATGTCATTATCCCTTTTTCTCTTTTGATTAAAATCCCTTATTTGAATTTTAATCACGATTTTGATTTTATGATCGTCTTAGGGATTTTCATTTTGATATGGAGTAATGATGTTTTTGCTTTTTTTATTGGAAAAAATTTCGGCAAACATAAACTGATCGAACGCGTTTCTCCCAATAAAACCATTGAAGGTTTTGTAGGTGGCTTTATTTTTACTTTTATTGCAGGTTTTTTAATGTCAAAATACTGTGACTCACTTTTATCATATCAATGGTTAGCTTTGGCAATTATTGTTAGTGTTTTTGGAGTTTTAGGTGATCTCATTGAGTCAATGTTCAAACGTCAGGCAAAATTAAAAGACAGTAGTAATTTCATTCCCGGACACGGTGGTTTTTTAGATCGGCTAGATAGTATTATATTTGCATCACCATTTATTTTTCTTTATTTATTTTTAACCATATAGATGTTTCACAAAGAAGGCTATAAAACGATAATTATTACATCATTAATTTTAGTTGCATTTTTGTTGCTATTTGAAAATTTTATTTCAATATATTGGTTACAAAAATCTTTAATGTTTCTAGTTTTAATTTTATTTTTATTAATACTTTACTTTTTTAGAGATCCAAAACGTGTAACAGAACTTAATGAAAATAAGATCATCGCACCGGCAGATGGTAAAGTTGTTGTTGTTGAAGAAGTTTTGGAAAATGAATATTTTAAAGATAAACGCCGGCAGATCTCTATTTTTATGTCTCCATTAAATGTTCATGTAACACGTTATCCTATAGGAGGTAAAATAAAATATTCTAAACACCATCCCGGTAAATATCTGGTTGCCTGGCATCCAAAATCATCCGAATTAAATGAACGTACAACAATTGTAGTTGAAAATAATACATTAGGTGAAATATTATACCGACAAGTAGCAGGAGCTATGGCAAGAAGGATTGTTAATTATGCCAGTGTTGATCATTTTGCTGTTCAAGGAGATGATGCCGGATTTATTAAATTTGGATCAAGAATTGATATTTTCTTACCTTTGGACATGGAAGTTAAAGTGAAACTTGATGAAGAAACTGTGGGCGGGAATACAATTATTGCTTCAAAATGAACGAATTAGACAAAAAATTCGAAAATGCTTTTAAAATAGCATCTAAGATGACTAAAAAGTTACCTCCAGATATAATGCTTCAGTTTTATGCCTACTACAAACAAGCAACTATAGACACTCCTTTCTATTTACCGTCTGGTGATAATGAAATGAAAAATGCTTTTAAATTAAATGCGTGGTTCCAGGTAAATCAACTTACTCCTGATGAAGCCAAAAAAAAATATATCGAATTAGTCGAAAAATACAATCAAATATAATTATAATAATTCAACTACTCTTATGAAAAAATCATTGATCTATACAGCATTTAGCCTTTTGTTAATGTTTTCTTTTTCTTGTAAAAAAACAACCAAAACACCTATTCAAGAAACAAATTATTCTATTGAAAACGATAATATTACACTTAGCTGGACTGCATATAAAACTACTGAGAAAGTCCCTGTTAAGGGTACTTTTAAAGAAATTGAAATTGAAAATGTAACAAAGGCTCTAAATCCTGCTGAGGTTATTAAAGATGTAAAATTCAGTATACCAATTAATAGTATTTTTAGTAAAGATTCTATTCGCGATTTTAAATTACGTGAATCATTGTTTGGTACCATGAAAAATACTTCTAAAATAAAAGGTACAATAAGCCTTGATATCAATGGTAAAGGTGAAGCAACAATATCATTAAATGGAATAGATAAAACTATTCCCGTTTCATATGAAATTCTTGAGGATAACATCAAGATCAATACTAAAATCGATCTTGATAATTGGCAAGCACAAGCTGCAATAACTGCATTAAATGAAGTTTGTAGTGAAAAACATAAAGCTGCTGACGGTATTAGTAAAACATGGAGTGAAGTAGATATAGAAGTGATAGTAAAAACTACAAAAAACAATTAATAACAACAGGAGAACTCAAAAAAAACCTGCAAAATTAAAAAATCTTGCAGGTTTTTTAGGACTAGTCACATATTATTTTAAGCCCTTTAAGCTATCATTAATTGTCAAAATTTTCGCCAATGCATCGGCCTCTTTTTTCCGTTCAGCAGCAATAACCTGCTCGGGTGCATTACTTACAAAACGCTCATTACTTAACTTTTTTTGTACTGATTTTAAAAAACCTTCCGCATACATCAATTCACTTTCTAATTTCTCAATCTCAGCTTCAATATTGATATTGTCTCCCATTGGGATAAAATACTCATTAGATCTTACTCTAAAAGATAGTGCTCCCTCTTTCTTTTTATCGATATAGGCCAGCTTTGAAATATTTCCAAGCTTTTGAATGATCACATCAAAATCGATTTGAATATTTTCTTTATTTAAAACAAATAGCTCAATAGAATCTTTATTAGGAATATTCTTTTCTTTTCGGATAGTTCTAATTCCTGAAATAATTTCAGCAGCAAATTCAAATTCTTTTACCAAATCATTATTTGCATTTTCAATCTTTGGCCAAGGCGAAATGATCAAAGCCTCTTCAGTTGTTCTTTCACGTATTAATTGCCAAATTTCTTCTGATATAAATGGCATAAATGGATGTAAGATCTTAACAATTTTTTCAAAATTATTAAGTGTTTGCTCGTACGTTTTAGCATCAATTGGACTTTGATAAGCTGGTTTGATCATTTCTAAATACCATGAAGAAAAGTCATCCCAAATAAATTTATAAGTTATCATCAACGCCTCAGAGATTCGATAATTCTCATAAGATCTTTCCAAGTCTTCAAGTACTTTTACTAATTTAGCATCAAACCATTTAATTGCCTGAGCTGCAGATCTTGGTTGTTCAATTTCTTTTGATACTTCCCAACCTTTCACCAAACGAAAAGCATTCCAAATTTTATTTGAAAAATTACGCCCTTGTTCACATAGATCTTCATCAAAAGGCAAATCATTACCTGCGGGAGAAGTAAGCAACATCCCTACCCTAACTCCATCAGCACCATATTTATTCATCAAACCTATAGGGTCAGGTGAATTACCTAAAGATTTTGACATTTTCCTACCAAGCTTATCACGAACAATTCCTGTAAGATATACTTTTGAAAATGGTTTTTCTTTTCTGTACTCATATCCGGCAATGATCATTCGCGCCACCCAAAAGAATAATATTTCAGGAGCTGTAACAAGATCACGGGTGGGATAATAGTATTCAATATCATTATTTTCAGGTTTTCTAATACCATCAAAAACAGAAATTGGCCATAACCATGAAGAAAACCAGGTATCTAAAACATCTTCTTCCTGATTTATATCTTCTATTTTAAATTTTTTGCCAGTTTTATTTTTTGCAAGTACAACTGCTTCTTCCTTTGTTGAGGCAACTACAAAATCATTTTGACCATCACCATAAAAAAATGCCGGAATACGATGACCCCACCATAACTGTCGAGAAACATTCCAGTCACGAACATTCTCCATCCAATGGCGATAAGTATTTTTAAACTTCTTAGGAACTAATTTTACTTCATCCTCCATCACGGCTTTTAAAGCAGGCTCTGCAAGATCTTTCATTTTTAAGAACCATTGGATAGATACTTTAGGCTCGATAATAGCGCCAGTTCTTTCAGAAGTTCCAATTTTATTTTTATACTCTTCAATCTTTACTAAATGATCAAGTGATTCTAATTCTTCTATAATTTCTTTGCGTACAACAAATCTATCTTTACCTTGATAATGTAAACCATATGAATTTAAAGTAGCGTCATCATTAAAAATATCAATTACTTTTAATTCATGTCTTTCTCCTATCTCTTTATCATTAATATCATGTGCTGGAGTAATTTTTAAACATCCGGTACCAAATTCCATATCAACATACTCATCCTCAATAATCGGCACAATACGATTTGCAATTGGGACAATAACTTTTTTACCTTTTAAATGTTTGAACCTCTCATCATTTGGATTGATACAAACTGCAGTATCACCCAAAATAGTTTCCGGACGTGTAGTTGCAATAGTTACAAAATCATCTTCACTCTCTATTTGATATCGAAAATAATATAATTTACCATTCTTTTCAATATGGATCACCTCTTCATCTGAAACTGTGGTTTTTGCTTCCGGATCCCAGTTAACCATTCGATAACCTCTATATATCAGCCCTTTATTATAAAGATCTATAAAAACTTTGGTTACCGATTCAGACATGTCTTCATCCATCGTAAACTTCGTGCGTTTCCAATCACATGAAGCGCCTAATTTCTTTAGTTGTTCCAAAATGATTCCACCGTGTTTATGAGTCCAATCCCAGGCATGTTCTAAAAATTCTTCTCTTGAAATATCTAATTTATTGATACCCTCATCTTTTAATTTTGCAACAACTTTTGCTTCAGTAGCAATTGAAGCATGATCAGTACCAGGAACCCAACAAGCATTATACCCTTTCATTCTGGCACGACGGATCAAAACATCCTGTAAAGTATTATTTAACATATGACCCATATGCAAGACACCTGTAACATTAGGTGGTGGTATTACAATTGTGTATGGCTCTCTTTCATCTGGTGTTGAATAAAAATAATTATTCTCCATCCAATAGTTATACCACTTATCTTCAACATTTGCAGGATTATATTTTGAAGGAATATTCATATACTAAAAATTTAAAAAACGTTTGCAAAATTACAATTTTACGCAATATATTTGCTTCATTTTAGTTACTATTTTAATACAAAAAGTATTATTTTTACATCAAAATCAAAAACATGAAAAAAATACTATTAATAATGTTTGTTGGAATTTTGTCTATTTCGATAAACGGACAAACACAAGATGAAATTAAAAAAGATTTTACTGGTCCGATTTTTGAATTTGAAAATGAAGTTATTGATTATGGTGACATCCTTAAAAATAGTGATGGAAATAGAGTATTTAAATTTAAAAATACAGGAAAATCTCCAATAATTATTTCATCTATCAGATCTAGTTGCGGTTGTACAGTACCTTCAAAACCAGAAGAACCAATCTTACCAGGTAAAACAGGTGAGATTAAAGTAAAATATGCTACCAACCGAGTTGGTCCTTTCTCTAAAACGATTACAATTACTTCTAATGCTTTTGAAAAAAAGAAAATGCTTTCAATAAAAGGAAGGGTTTTAGATAAAGAAGCAGATAATACGTTAGAAAAAAAGAAAAGTATCGTTTCTGAAAATTAATAAAAAAGCCCGTTAAACGGGTTTTTTTATAATAAATTTTTTAATTCAAATTCAAAGTATAGAATCTTTCCATCTCTGTCAATCTTAATTTTTATTTTTTTTCCTTCTTTACTCGAAAAAGTATAAATAATCTCTTCCATTTTTTTCTCATGAGCAGGTTTTCCATTGATCTCTAAAATTATATCCCCTTCTTTTAAACCGGCATAAAGTGCAGGTGAATCTTTTCTTATTACTGAGATTTCATAACTAGGTTTATAAGATATTGCGTAAGTGTACAACACTTTTGAAAACATTGAATTATTATCTTCATTATAGTTATTAGGTATAACAACTCCTTTTTTTTCGGTGACAAGTATATCACCTCCATGTATCAATTCAATACCACTTTTATTATATAAGAATGGTTTATTAAAAGATCTTTTATTTTTCTTTAGTGTGATCAGTTGATTTTGATAATCAAAAATTACGTTGAAACGTTTTAAGATCTCTGCTCCAAGAGTGCCATTACGTTGTTTATTTTTATGAGTAGCGAGGATTGACAATGAGTCAGGATAAGAAACTGTAGCATTATTAAAAGTAAAGTCACCAATTTTAAACGCATCAACTCTACTTCGTTTTCCGTAAATATCACCACTTAATCCTTTACCAAGAAAATCATCAAAATATCTTACAGGAATGGTAATATCTGAATTTGACTCTTTAAACAACCATAAAGCATCACCTCCGCCGGAATCTATCAAAAGTTTAACATCGATAGGTTTATCGTTATCAATATTAACCTGAGCATTAATATAAGGTTTGTTATTGTAAAATTCTAAAGGAAAAGTTTCGCAGCCATTACACTTTTTATAAGTATAATCTTTTGAATCAAAAAAAGTCAATCTCTTTTTAGAATAATTAATCTCAACAATAAAATTTTCAAACAGTTCTCCACCAATAATACCATGAATATCCATACCCATTTTAGCAGATAGATCAAATTTCTCATCCAAAATAATATAAATTAGATGATTATAATTAAAAATATTGCCAATATTTACACGGTTGTTTTTGGATTTAAAAGCTATTATCGGACTACCTTGACCCAAACCATTGAGCTTAATTGTTTCTACATTTTTAAATTCTAATGAATCGGAAAATTTTAAATTGAAAACAATAGATTTATCAACTCCAGTATCTAAAATAAATGATAATTTTTTTCCATTAATTTCAACTGGAATCACAACCAGATTATTCACAAAAGTAAAAGGCATAGTATGCCTTTTCTTATTCTTTTGTAAATAAAATCTATCCTGAGAAATTCCATTAAAAATTCCCAAAAAAAGAAAACACAATATTATGGTTATAACTCTCAAAATAGGCCAATAAATTACTTTAACCCTATGAAGTTACTCCAATTAACTTTGATTTCAAAATTTTTAAGAAAAGTTTAGCTTTTTATTAAGATTAATTGGCTATGAAAATTACCGCTTTAAAAGCTCACTAAATTTTTGAATAGTAAAAGGTATCATTTCTTTTGCTATGGTATAAGCAATAAAATACTTTCTAGTTACTTTGTTGGTTACCAGTAATGTGCCTAATATATTTTCTGCAGTACTTCTTAAATTCTTATCTTGAGTAAATGATAAGGGATTTTTAATTGATGCAAATGATAAAGGTTTTTTAAAAACATTTTGTTGATTTTCACCACCAAAAAGGGAAGTATAAATTTTAAGGATAGGGTTATCTTTAAAAGAATCTTCTTGCTTGTTAATCTCAAATCTAAGACGGTTTTTAGCAAGTTTTAAATCGTCATAAGAACTTATATTAGAAACTATCTCGTTTTTCATTTGTTAAAAATTTGTAATTACTTGTTATAACACTAAATTTTAATACATCCAAACCTACCTTTTATAGTTATAACTGCTATAAAAGGTAGAACTAAATGTATTTTCAAACTACATAATCATCTTCATCTTCATCATTTAAATCATTTTCGGCATCCAAAGCAGCTTTTACAATTTGATCCTTAACTTTTTTATCTATTGCACCTTTACTAAAAGCAAGGTAAATAATAAAAATTAATGTGTAAAGACCACCTACTGAGGCAAAGCCAATTGCATTACTATCAAATACAGTAGCCAACCAATACGCCATTGAAAAACTAAACATCAACAAAATGAATAAACCAATTATTAAAATTAAGAATGAACTTATTAATCCCGCAGTCACATTTGCCAAAACAGTAATAAGCTCTAATCTAATAAGCTGAATCCGATTATCAAGATACTTTTTCATCAAATCTATCATGTTTCTTAAAGAATATAAAGATTATACAGTTTTTGCTTTTGCTTCAGCTTTTGCTTCAATATCCTTTGCTTGTTTTTTAAGCTCATCCATTTTATCAGCTAATTCACCTTCCAAATCTTTAACTTTAGCTGCAATATGAGAATATTGTTTTTTTACTTTTCCTTTAACATCGTAAAATTTGTCTTTAATATCATCAATTTGATCACTTTCCAAATTTTTAATTCTTTCAGATAAATCACCGTATTTATCTTCTAAATCTTGTTTTAGATCACCTGCTTTTCCTGCAATCTTTTCTCTAGTATCTATACCCGCTGCCGGCGCAACTAATATACCTGCAACAGCACCTGCTGCTGCTCCTAGTATTAAACCTACTAATAGTTTTGAATCACTTGACATAATTATAGTTTTTTAGTTATTATTAATTATTGTAAAGGTACTAAATTTATAAAATAATTAAAAATAAAATTAATAAAAAAAACCATTCGTTTTTTTACTAACTTATAAAATAATTTCGCAATTTTGTGTTCTAATTAAATACCTAAAATTATGCCTAAAATATCTCTTAAAGGGCAAAACATGCCTGAGTCACCTATTAGAAAACTTGTTCCTTATGCAGAAGAAGCCAAAAAACGTGGTATTAGTGTATTTCATTTAAACATTGGTCAACCCGATATAAAAACACCACAAATTGCTTTAGATGCTGTTAAAAATAACAACTTAGAAGTATTAGCATACGCCAGGAGTGAAGGCTCTGAAACCTACAGAGAAAAATTAACCGATTATTACAAAAAGAAAAATATTGATGTTACTGCCAATGATATTATTGTAACTACAGGCGGATCTGAAGCTTTACTTTTTACTTTAGGTAGTATCACCGATTTTGGGGATGAGATCATCATACCCGAACCATTTTATGCAAATTACAATGGTTTTTCTACAGCAAACGGCATTAAAGTAGTACCTATTGTCTCTTCAATAGATGATGATTTTTCACTTCCTGAAATTGAAGAATTTGAAAAGTTAATCACCCCCAAAACCAAAGCTATTTTAATATGTAACCCCGGTAATCCAACTGGTTATTTATACTCAAAAGAAGAGATTGAGAAATTAAAATCTTTAGTTATAAAACACGATATTTTTTTAATTGCTGATGAAGTATATCGCGAATTTATTTATGATGGGATACAACATCACTCCGTAATGAGTGAAGGTGGTTTAGATCAAAATGCCATTATGATAGATTCAGTTTCAAAGCGCTATAGCATGTGTGGTGCACGAATTGGGTGTATCGTATCAAGAAACAAGGATCTTATCAAAACAACTTTAAAATATGCCCAGGCAAGATTGAGCTCACCAACTTACGCTTTAATTGCAAGTGAGGCAGCTTTAGATACCCCACAAAGTTATTTTGATGATGTTATTGTAGAGTATCTTGACCGGAGGAATATATTGATCAGCGAATTAAATAAAATACCACACTTAAAAGTTTCTAAACCTAAAGGTGCCTTTTATTGTATTGCTGAATTACCTGTAAAAGATGCAGATGATTTTGCGCAATGGATGCTGGAAAGTTTTAATGATAAAAACGAAACTATAATGGTTGCTCCGGCAAGTGGTTTTTATTCGACCAAAGGTTCAGGAAAAAATCAAATTCGTATCGCTTACGTACTAAATAAAGAAAGTTTAATTCGCGCAGTTGAATTACTTAAACTTGCATTAGAGCAATATAAAAATTAATGTTTCAAAAGAATATTTCCTTAAAAGATTATAATACTTTTGGCATAGATATCAATGCCAAAAGTTTTGTGTCAGTTTCTTCTTTAAAACAACTTAAAACTATCATTACTGAGAATAAAAATGTTTTTATCCTTAGCGGAGGAAGTAATATTTTACTTACAAAAACTATTACTGAACCTGTAATTCAACTCAATACAAAAGGTATTGAAATATTAGATAATAAATCAGAAAACAACACCGTTTTTATTAAAGTTCAAGCCGGTGAAAACTGGCATGATTTTGTAGTTTGGTGCATAGAAAATGATTTTGGAGGTTTAGAAAACTTATCGCTTATACCAGGAAATATTGGCACGAGTCCGATACAAAATATTGGGGCTTACGGTAGAGAATTGAAAGATGTTTTTTTTGAACTTGAAGCACTTAAAATTTCAACAAACGAGATTATAACTTTTAATAAAGAAGTATGTAAATTTGGATATCGCAATTCATTTTTTAAAAATGAGGGTAAAGGAAAATACATCATTGTTAATGTGACCTTTAAGCTTACAAAAGATCATCACAAACTCAATATTGATTATGGAGCTATACAAACAGAATTAGAAAATAATAAGATTGATAATCCATCAATAAAAGATGTTTCTAATGCTGTTATTGCTATTCGGCAAAGTAAATTACCCGATCCTAAAGAAATTGGCAACAGTGGTAGTTTTTTTAAAAATCCTGTAATTAGCAAGGCTCATTTTGAGAATTTAAAAGTAACTTATCCAAAAATACCGTTCTATCTACTCCCAGATGATCTTGTTAAAATTCCTGCCGGATGGTTAATTGAACAATGCGGATTTAAAGGTAAAAGATATGGAGATGCCGGTGTTCATAAAAATCAAGCTTTGGTATTGGTAAATTATGGTAATGCCACAGGAGAAGAAATATTGGATCTTGCCAAAAAAATTCAAAAAACAGTATTGACAAAGTTTAATATACCAGTAGAAATGGAAGTAAATATTATATGATCTTTATAAATTTTGTCCTTAAAGAAAACCCTTCTATAATCTTACTAACCTATCATATAACTAAACCTTTTTTAAATTAATCGAGCTTATTTATCTATTTGCTTGATAAACTCAAACTCAGTAAAATAAAAATCAGGGTTAGGTACATCAATATTTAACTTTTTTACTTTTCCATTTTTATCTAATTCGAACCATAGTTTACCCTGTGGTAAAGAAGCTAAATTTATATCAAATCTAAAAGTAAATATCTGATGATTCCAATGTTGTAATTCAGCTTTATAAATGGGCGTGTTTACCATTTTAAAAAACAATTTTCCATTGGACAAACTTACATCAACATCACCATAATTTTTATCAGTATAAACGCCTATATACTCACTTAGATCTAAATGTCTATTGTTTAATTTCCCTCTCAAACTCTCACTTTTTTGTAGTGCAACTTGTGCAATACTATCTTGCTGAATCTTATAATCTAAATAGATTTTACTCCAATCCTTACCATCTGTTTTTTCTGCTAAAAGAACATCTAAAGTCTTATTTACCAATGCGCTTGGTGCCCAGCTTAAGCTATTGGTCAAAACAATAATACCAATATTCTTTTCAGGTATAAAAGTGGATTTTGAGATCATCCCGTCATAACCTCCGCCATGACCTATAATTTTATATCCCTGATAATCCTGAATGCTCCAACCCAAACCATAACCTTTAAAATGTATATTTTCGGTATTTTCTCCAACACTAAAATTAACATGTGGGCTTGTTAATTTATTAAATGATCTTTTTGAAAAATACGTTTTCCCATTAAGGGTTCCTTCATTTAAATTGAGTTGTAGCCATTTTGAATAATCGTTTACAGATGAAATTAATGCACCAGCAGGAGCAATATTATCCCAGTTCACCCATTTTAAAGCGTGATTCTTTCCATTTTCATAAAAATAAGGAGTAGCCACATTCTTAACTTTTTTAATCTGATTTGTAGAAATTAAAGTCCTATTCATTTTTAATGGTATTAAAAAATGATCTGTTACATATTTAGCCCAGGACATATCAGTAACTTTTTCCAAAACCATTCCTGCAGATAAATATCCAATATTTGAATATCCATATTTTGTTCTAAATTCATAAATTGGTTTTAAATATTGTTGTCCTTTAATAATATCTTCCGGAGTTTTAGTAGTAGCATACCATAACAGATCTCCACTAAAAGTTTTTAAACCATTCTTATGAGTCATCAAATCTTCAATAGTAGTATGTTGTGTTGTGTATTCGTCATACAATCTATAATAAGGTAAATGATCAATTGCTTTGTCATTCCATTTTAATTTGTCTTGCTCTACCATTTTTGCAATTGAAGTTGCCGTAAATGCTTTAGAATTTGAAGCAATTGCAAACAATGTATTGCCATCTACTTTTGTCTTTTTTTCTAAATTGGCATAACCGTAACCTTTACTAAAAATGATTGAATCTCCTGTTGTTATTGCAATAGCCATACCCGGAATATGCCATTCATCTAATGATTTTTGATAGTATTTATCTAATAAATCTAATTGTTCTTTGGTTTGTGAAAAAGCACTTGTGAAAAATAACAGTAATAAAAAAAGTGTAGTAAACTGTTTCATTTGAGTCTTAATTTAGTAATGTAAAATTATGGTGTTTTATAAAATATAATCGATTTAAATGTTCAAGTTCAAAATTTACAAATTATTTATAGATCAAATACTTACTTCTGATCTTTTTAAACTTTTCAATATCTCCCTGCCAAGTAGCCCTGATTTCTTCGGCATTCATTCCAGCTTGGATCTGTTTTTGAAGATTTAAATTCCCTGCATGAATTGTAAAACTTTTACCAAAAAATTTAATGTCTTTTGGTGTTTTATTATATGCATCTACTAATCCTGTGATATCTACTTTGCTTAGCCTCTCTGTTTTACTTAAATCTACACCATAACACAATTTACCTTCATATTTTGGGTATTTTGATCCAAAATTTGGTTTGGGTGTATAACTAAAATCCGTTTTTGGAAAGAATGGTGCGCCATATCTTTGAAACTGAAATTCGGTTCCTCTCCCTGCATTAATAATCGTTCCTTCAAAAAATCCTAAACCCGGGTATAAATTGATCGATTTATCATTTGGCAAATTTGGTGAAGGTCTTACAGGTAAACTATATTCACTTTGATGTGTATAATTCTTTAAAGGTATAATCCTTATGTCACATTGCAAACCATCCTTTAACCACTTTTCACCATTTACCATTTTTGCATATTCACCTATAGTCATTCCGTAAACAAGGGGAATTGGATGCATACCAACAAATGATTTATGTTGCAGTTCTAAAGTTGGACCATCAACATAATGACCGTTAGGATTTGGCCGATCTAAAATGATCACCGGAATTCCCATTTCAGCGCAAGCCTCCATCACATAGGTCATTGTAGAAATATAAGTATAAAACCGTACGCCAACATCTTGAATATCAAACACAATTATATCAATATTTTTAAGAACTTCTGGCGATGGTTTTCTTGTTTTTCCATGTAATGAGATGATTGGTAAACCTGTTTTTTTATCAACATCATCCATTACTTTCTCACCTGCATCAGCTTTTCCTCTAAAACCGTGCTCGGGGGCAAACACTTTTTTAATATCAATATTAAGCATATATAATGAATCTACCAGGTGCACAAATTTACTGCTAGCTTCTGACTTCTGACCTCTGATTTCAATAACACTCGTTTGATTGGCAACAATGGCCACCCTTTTATCTTTCAAAAGCGGTAAATATTGTTCCATTCTATTTGCTCCTGTAACAATAACATTATTCTTAGATTCTTTTTTAATTAAAATTGCTTGCAGATTTTCTGTTGATTTTGCTTGCTTTTCTACACACGAAATTAAGTTAAAAATAAAAACAAGAACGAATAATTTAGATAGTGAAATTAAATCAGTATTTTTGGACAACTTAAAAATTTTCATTCAATTTGAATTACGAGTTATTTATTGCAAAGCGAATAATAGCTTCAAAGAAGTACAAAAGTAGTGTATCTTCTCCTATTATTAAAATATCCATTTTGGCAATTGCCATTGGAATTATTGTGATGCTATTTTCTATTGCAACTGGTGTTGGATTACAGAAAAAAATTAAAGAAAAAGTATCGGGATTTAATGGTGATGTTCAAATAACCTATTACGATGCCAATAATTCTAAAGTAACTGTTAATTCCATCTCAATTAATCAGGATTTTTACCCTGAATTCAAATCGGTTTCCAATGTAAAAAAGGTACAACCATTTGCAACTATTGCCGGAATTATCAGGACTCCATCTGATTTTGAAGGCATCATTTTAAAGGGTGTCGATAAAGATTACGACTGGACTTTTTTTAAGGAATATCTCAAAGAAGGTGAAATTCCAATAATTGGGGATAAAACTTCAAATGAAGTGATTATCTCACAAATAACTTCTGAAAAGTTAAAATTAAATGTTGGCGATAATTTTCATATATTCTTTGTAAAAGATAACCCTAATAAAACCCCCAATTCAAGAAAATTTACCGTAGCAGGAATTTTTAATAGCGGCTTTAATGAAATTGATGAAGGTTTTATTGTAGGTGATATCAAACACATACAAAAGATCAATAAGTGGAAAAGTGATGAAGTTGGCGGGTTTGAGGTTCTATTACATGATTTTGACAAATTAGGTGAAACCGGCTTTGAAATTTACAGCAGTATTGATTCTGACCTGAATGCTATGACCATTTCCGAAAAATATCCCAACATTTTTGAATGGTTAGCATTATTTGACACCAATATTGTGGTTATTATTACCATTATGATCCTGGTAGCTGGTATCAATATGATTACTGCCTTATTGGTATTGATCTTAGAAAGAACTCAAATGATTGGTATTTTAAAAGCACTTGGAAATACAAATTGGAGTATTCGAAAAATCTTTCTTTACAATGCCGCTTACTTAATTGGTAAGGGTTTATTTTGGGGAAACTTAATTGGAATATCACTCTTGCTAGCACAAAAATATTTTGGTATTATTAAGTTAAACCCAGAAACTTATTATGTAAATCAGGCACCTGTATATCTTGATATCAACCATATATTGCTATTAAATCTGGGTACTTTGATCTTGTGCTTGATCATGCTTTTGATACCTTCATATATTGTGAGTAAAATTAGTCCTGTAAAAGCCATAAAATTTAATTAAATTTGCAATCCCTTATCTTAAAACCATTTTTAAGGTAGAACCTGAACTAAATAAAAAGATTAAAAATGAAATACGACATTATCATTATTGGTAGCGGACCTGGAGGATATGTAACCGCAATTAGAGCATCACAATTAGGATTTAAAGTTGCGATTGTTGAAAAAGAAAATCTTGGCGGGATTTGCTTAAACTGGGGATGTATTCCTACCAAAGCCTTATTAAAAAGTGCGCAGGTTTATGATTATTTAAAACATGTTGATGAATACGGTTTAAGTGTTAAAGAATTTGATAAAGATTTTGATGCAATTATAAAGCGTAGTCGTGGTGTTGCTGATGGCATGAGTAAAGGCGTACAATTTTTAATGAAAAAAAATAAAATTGATGTCATCAATGGTTTTGGAAAAATTAAATCAGGAAAAAAAGTAGATGTAACTGATATTGATGAAAAAATAAAAGAATACAGTGCAGATCATATTATTATTGCAACAGGAGCTCGTTCTCGAGAATTGCCTTTCTTACCTATTGATGGTAAAAAAGTGATAGGATATCGTGAAGCGATGACTTTACCTAAACAACCTAAAAGTATGATCATTGTTGGATCAGGTGCCATTGGAGTTGAATTTGCATATTTTTATAACTCAATGGGAACCAAGGTTACTATTGTTGAATTTTTACCAAACGTAGTTCCGTTAGAGGATGAAGATATTTCAAAACAATTTGCCAGATCATTAAAGAAATCAAAGATCAAAGTAATGACTAACTCAAGTGTTACAAAGGTTGATACTTCTGGTGAGGGTGTAAAAGCTACTGTAAAAACAAAAAAAGGTGAAGAGATCTTAGAAGCTGATATTGTATTGTCGGCTGTAGGTATCAAATCAAATATTGAGAATATTGGTTTAGAAGATGTAGGAATTGTAACCGATAAAGATAAAATATTGGTTAACGATTTTTATCAAACTAATTTACCGGGCTATTATGCTATCGGCGATGTTGTTCCTGGTCCTGCATTAGCACATGTTGCTTCTGCTGAAGGAATCACTTGCGTGGAAAAAATTGCAGGTTTAAACCCTGAGTCAATTGATTATGGAAATATTCCAGGTTGTACTTATGCTTCACCCGAAATTGCAAGTGTTGGACTCACTGAAAATCAAGCCAAAGAGAAAGGTTATAAAATTAAAGTTGGTAAATTTCCATTCTCGGCTTCAGGAAAAGCTTCAGCAGCCGGAACAAAAGAAGGTTTTGTAAAAGTGATTTTTGATGCAAAATACGGTGAATGGTTGGGTTGCCATATGATTGGCGCAGGCGTTACCGATATGATTGCAGAAGCCGTTTTAGGTAGAAAATTAGAAACTACAGGGCATGAGGTTTTAAAAGCTATCCATCCGCACCCTACTATGAGTGAAGCAGTCATGGAAGCTGTTGCCGATGCTTATGATGAAGTGATTCACCTTTAAAGTAAAAAGTTGAAAAACCTAGACTAATAAACAAGTATATGGTTTATTAAGATATTAAAACGCTCTTAAAAAATTTAAGAGCGTTTTTTTATGTTATTCACATACTACCAATTCAGCTTTATAAGTCAGAATTTGACTATCTCTATAACAAAATTTGGTCAAACTCATACTGAAAAGTTATAAAGTTAAATTCAACAGATAAATATTAAACTTACTTTTGTAATTATTTAAAAACTATCCCGACAAAGCCTAAAACACTTTTAAATA
>JAUWUU010000092.1 GCA_030617765.1 Flavobacteriia bacterium
ATGCAACTTACATTTAAGCCCTGGTAAGGTTCCTCGCGTATCATCGAATTAAACCACATGCTCCACCGCTTGTGCGGGCCCCCGTCAATTCCTTTGAGTTTCAATCTTGCGATCGTACTCCCCAGGTGGGTCACTTATCAATTTCTCTTAATCACTGAGGTACAAGACCCCAACAACTAGTGACCATCGTTTACGGCGTGGACTACCAGGGTATCTAATCCTGTTCGCTCCCCACGCTTTCGTCCATTAGCGTCAGTATACAGTTAGTAGACTGCCTTCGCAATCGGTATTCCGTGTAATATCTATGCATTTCACCGCTACACTACACATTCTATCTACTTCACTATAACTCAAGACAATCAGTATCAAAGGCAGTTCCACAGTTGAGCTGTGGGATTTCACCTCTGACTTAATTGCCCGCCTACGGACCCTTTAAACCCAATGATTCCGGATAACGCTTGCACCCTCCGTATTACCGCGGCTGCTGGCACGGAGTTAGCCGGTGCTTATTCTTATAGTACCGTCAGCCAGGGACACGTCCCTGGGTTTCTTCCTATATAAAAGCAGTTTACAACCCATAGGGCCGTCTTCCTGCACGCGGCATGGCTGGGTCAGAGTTGCCTCCATTGCCCAATATTCCTCACTGCTGCCTCCCGTAGGAGTCTGGTCCGTGTCTCAGTACCAGTGTGGGGGATCTCCCTCTCAGGACCCCTACCTATCGTTGCCATGGTAAGCCGTTACCTTACCATCTAGCTAATAGGACGCATACTCATCTTTTACCGATAAATCTTTAATTATTAATCGATGCCAATCAATAATACCATGGAGCATTAATCCAAATTTCTCTGGGCTATTCTCCTGTAAAAGGTAAATTGTATACGCGTTACTCACCCGTGCGCCGGTCGTCAGCAATCTAGTAAACTAAACCCTGTTACCCCTCGACTTGCATGTGTTAAGCCTGCCGCTAGCGTTCATCCTGAGCCAGGATCAAACTCTTCATCGTATATAAATTTTAAATTTCTTTCCGATGAAGGCTTCTCAAAAAAAATATCTTGGTATTTTTAAGCTTATCTCTAAACCTAAAAAAAACAAGTAATTCTACTCTATTTTTACGCTGTCAATCTTTCAATATTTTCAATGAACTTCTTATTCTATTAATTTAGTAAATCTAAACCTACCAAATCTTACGCTTTCTCTTATCTACTTTTCCTATCTCTCAAAGCGGGTGCAAAATTAAAACCTTTTTTCCATTCCAACAAATAAAAATTAAACTTTTTTTTGTAATCGATAAAAGTGAATTTTGAACTGTAATTACCCAATATTTTTGGGATTGCAAATGTAAACTAAAAGTTATAAGTATAAAACAAAAACCACAACAAAGTTATTAACAAATTCATAGTTATTTTACTATAATGAACTACCTTCATAGCTAGCTAACTGATTTTTAAAAACTTGTAATCTTTCTGTGAAAGAATAGGAAGGTAATTTTAATTGACTTATTGACTTATTTAAATCAAACCCTGTTTTAAAAGGTCGCTTTGCAGGTAAATTTAATTGCGTAGTTTCTATAGAATTAATAAAATTTTTATCTAAATCAAATGCATTTGCAACCTCTATTGCAATTTCATAAATACTCAAAAGTTGGTTACTCGATACATTATATATTCCTATTGCATCATTTTCAATTGCGAGTAAGCATGCTTCTGCCAAATCATCTACCAAAGTTGGCATCCGATATTGATCAGTTACAACATTAATTTTATTTTTATTTTCAATTGATTTTTTTACCCAAAGTACTATATTACTCCTGTCATTTCTATCTACTAAACCATACACTAAAATTGTGCGCAAAATTGTATACTTAATTTTAGAGCTTATAATGATTTTTTCTGATTTCAATTTTGATAGACCATAATAATTTACCGGATTAGGTTTATCTTCTTCTGTATAGTAACCTATCTTTTCTCCATCAAAAATAAAATCGGTTGAAATATGAATTAAATGAATCTTATTTTTTTTACAAATCTTCGATAAAGTATTAACTACATCAACATTTATTGTATCACATTCATCTTTATGCAATTCACAGACATCTACATTAGTCATTGCAGCAGTATTAATAATATAATGGGGTTGAATTTTATTAACCAAATTGGTTAATATTTTTATTTGGGTAATATCTACATTATAATAGGTGTAACCTTTAGTATTTATCATGCGATTTTCTCCTCTGGACAAAGCATGAATTTCATAAGTTTTTTTCGTTAATAGGAGTTTAACTAATTTTTGTCCTAACAAACCATTACTTCCTGTTATAATTATTTTTTTCAACTTAAGGTGGGTTCTAAAACAATTGATTTAATTTTTCAATTTCTTCTGGTTTTCCTAAAACAATTAATTTTGAATTGGGAATTAATTTCATAGTTGCTTCTGGATTTATAATATAATCTTTATCGGGCGTGATAAAACCTATAACATTACACCCTGTTTTTCTTCGTAAATCTAAATCCAAAATAGATTTTGATTGATATTCTTTGGGTAAATTTTCAATTAAAATTTCTTCTAAGTTTGTAGAACTTTCTCCTTCAATAGAAAGTCTATCTATAAATTCCATAATATCTGGCGTAATAACAAGCGATGCCATGTGCGCTCCTCCGAGTTTATCGGGCATAATAACATTATTTGCTCCAGCGATTTTTAATTTACTATAAGAGGAATCATTGGATGCTCTACTTACAATTTTACAATTTGCATTTAATTGCCTCGCTGAAAGAACTACATATAAATTATTGGCATCTGATGGTAATGTTGTGATTAAACTTGTTGCATGATCAATTCCTGCAATCTGTAAAATCACATCGTCAGTTGCATCACCTCTTACACATAATACTCTTTCACTTTCAATTTCCTTGATGAGTTCTATATCACTTTCAATAACCACACAAAGTTTACCATGACTTCTTAGTCTGGCAACCGCTTGCTTACCATTTCTGCCATAACCACAAACAATAGTATGCTTTTTAAGTTTATCAATTTTTTTTTGCACTTTTTTTAATTTAAGGATTTTAAACAACTCATCACTTGTAATATATTCTGTTAAAACGGAAACAGCATAACCAATAATTATAAGACTCATAAATATGAGGAAAATTGTAAATAATTTTTCTTCTTGATTTAAAGGGTGTACTTCTCCAAAACCAACAGTAGTTACCGTAATCACTGTCATATATAAAGCGTTTACAAAACTATCATTTGATAGATTCATATAACCAACAACTCCAATAATGATTAAAAGAACGAGTGCTACTACTGCTCTATAAAATTTTGATTGAAATAAATTCATAATCTATAAGTCAAAAACTGAACTTCGTTTGGTATAAATCATATCTTTTAATCTTAGTAAAAAAGCTAAAGTAAGGTATAAGCCAAATGATAAGCCAACAGTAAAAAAGGAAATGTAAATAAAAAACAACCTAACATTAGTTGCTCTCATTCCTAATTTATCAGCCAATCTTGAAGACACATCAAACCCTCTAACTTCAAAAAAATGACGAATAGAATGAATAAAACTCATGGTTCAGTGTTTTTGTTGCAATTTATCAAATTAAGTTAAAAATTGAAAGTCAAAAGTTAAAAGTTTTTAAAATTAATACATATTAAACATCGAAGTATCCCGAATTAAAATAGTACAGGAGCAGAATTAGACTGCCTACAGCAGGTAGGTTCGATTAACTAAAATATTTAATTTAATTTTTTAGAGTCTCACAAATAAATATCATTTGTTTAATTTTGCATCTTTTCTAAAATAATTTATGGCAAAAGAACAAGAATATATTGAAGTCTTAGGAGCTAGAGTTCACAACTTAAAAAATATTGATGTTAAGATTCCCAGAGAAAAACTAGTTGTTATTACTGGTTTAAGTGGAAGCGGAAAATCGTCTTTAGCTTTTGATACCATATATGCCGAAGGTCAGAGAAGGTATATTGAAACTTTTTCAGCTTATGCCAGACAATTTCTTGGAGGGTTAGAAAGACCTGATGTTGATAAAATTGACGGTTTATCTCCCGTAATTGCCATTGAACAAAAAACTACCAGTAAAAGTCCGAGATCAACTGTTGGAACAATTACTGAAATTTATGATTTTTTAAGATTGTTATATGCACGTATTGGAGAAGCATACTCGTACAATACTAATGAAGAAATGGTTAGCTACAATGATGAGCAAATCAAAGAACTCATCTCAAAAGATTTTTTCAATCAAAAAATAATCATACTCGCTCCAGTAATTAAATCTCGAAAAGGACATTATAGAGAGTTATTTGAACAAATTTCAAAACAAGGATTTGTACGAGTTCGTGTAGATGGAGAAATAAAAGAGATTATAAAAGGGATGCGATTAGACAGGTACAAAACACATGATATTGAAATAATTATTGATCGTTTGTTTATTAATGAGAATTCTGAAAAACGTTTAAATGAAAGTATTAAAACGGCAATGTATCACGGTGATGAAACTTTAATGGTAATCAACGCTGAGCAACAAGAATCATTAATAAAACCAAGATATTTTAGCAGGAATTTAATGTGCCCAACAACTGGAATTTCTTACCCAAAACCTGAACCAAATTCCTTTTCATTTAACTCACCAAAAGGAGCTTGTGAAAATTGTAATGGATTAGGAAGAGTACACAAAATAAATTTGGACAAAATAATTCCGAATAAAAATATATCTATCAAAAATGGAGCAATAGCTCCGATTGGTGAACAAAAAAATTCTTGGATTTTTAAACAGTTAAGTCATATTGCTGATAAATTTTCTTTTTCACTTTCTGATCCTGTCAAAAACATCCCAAAACAAGCAATAGAAATTATACTTTATGGCGGTAATGAAAAGTTTGAAATAGAATCAAAAGATTTAGGAATAACAAGAAGTTATGAAATTGATTTTGAAGGAATAAATAATTTTATTTTAAATCAATATAATGATAGTGATTCCAGCTCAATTAAACGCTGGGCAAAAAACTTTATGGATGAAGTTGAATGTGATGTTTGTAATGGTGGTAGATTAAAAAAAGAAGCATTACACTTTAAAGTCAATCAATTATCTATTGCTGAATTGACAGAGATGGATGTTTCACATTTAGCTATATGGTTTGAAAAAGTTTCTGATAAATTAAATGAAAAACAAATCATAATTGGTTCTGAAATCATTAAAGAAATCAAAACAAGAATTCAGTTTTTATTAGATGTGGGTTTAAATTATTTAGCCTTAAACCGTGGTTCAAAAACATTATCAGGAGGTGAAGCTCAACGAATTCGTCTAGCTACTCAAATTGGATCACAATTAGTTGGTGTATTATATATTTTAGATGAACCAAGTATCGGACTCCATCAAAAAGACAATCAAAAATTAATTAAATCTTTAAAAAAATTACGTGATATTGGTAATTCTATTATAGTAGTTGAACATGATAAAGATATGATGATAACGTCTGATTATGTAATTGATATGGGTCCGGAAGCTGGAAAACATGGAGGTGAAATTGTTAGCATTGGTACACCAAAAGAGTTATTAAAGGGAAAAACTTTAACTGCATCCTATTTAAATGGTTTAAAGTTTTTTGAAATCCCTAAAAAAAGACGCAAAGGAAATGGTAAACAAATCATTTTAACTGGTGCAACTGGCAATAATTTAAAAAATGTAACTTTAAAAATCCCTTTAGGAAAATTAATAGGTGTTACCGGGGTTTCAGGAAGTGGTAAATCTACTTTAATAAACGAGACCCTCTACCCTATTTTAAATCAACATATCTACAAAGCAGTTAAAAAACCTTTACCTTATAAAAAAATAAAAGGATTAGAACACATTGACAAGGTTATTGATATAAATCAAACAGCTATTGGTAGAACACCCAGATCAAATCCTGCAACTTATACAGGGGTTTTTAGTGAAATAAGAAGTTTATTTGCCAAAACACCCGAAGCATTAATAAGAGGTTATAAACCTGGTAGGTTTTCATTTAATGTTAAAGATGGTAGATGTGAAACTTGTAGAGGCGGTGGTGTTAGAGTTATTGAAATGAATTTTTTACCAGACGTTGAAGTAGAATGTGAAACTTGTCGAGGGAAAAGATTTACTCGTGAAACATTAGAAATTAGATATAAAGGGAAATCAATTTCTGATGTGTTAAATATGACAATTGATGATTCCGTAGAATTCTTTAAAAATATACCAAAAATATATATCAAATTAAAAACCATCCAGGATGTTGGATTGGGGTATATAACTCTTGGTCAACAATCTACAACATTATCTGGAGGAGAAGCACAACGGATAAAACTTGCAGCTGAATTATCAAAAAAAGATACCGGAAATACTTTTTATATTTTAGATGAACCAACCACCGGATTGCATTTTGAAGATATCAGTGTTTTAATGAAAGTATTAAATAAAATAGCAAATAAAGGTAATACGGTACTAGTTATTGAACATAATTTAGATGTAATAAAACTATGTGATTATATTATTGACATAGGAAAAGAAGGTGGTAAAGAAGGTGGTGAGATTATCTGTACTGGTACTCCTGAGAAAATAGTTAAAAACAAAGATAGCTATACTGCAAAATTCTTAAAAAAAGAATTATTTTTATAAATTGCTTTAAAACTAAATAAATAACCCATTAGAATAAAGAATATGAGTCCAAATGAAGATAAAAGAATACGTGAAAAACTAAAACAAAAAACCTGGAATGAAATAAAAACTAACGATTCATGGGCTATTTTTAAAATCATGAGTGAATTTGTTGATGGCTACGAAAAACTAAGTAGAATAGGCCCCTGCGTTAGTGTATATGGCTCTGCAAGAACAAAACCAGAAGACAAATATTATAAATTAGCTGAGGATATTTCCTATAAGTTAACACAAAATGGTTATGGTGTAATTACAGGTGGTGGACCTGGAATTATGGAGGCAGGTAACAAAGGAGCTAACCGCGGTGGTGGTGTTTCAGTGGGACTGAATATCGATTTACCATTTGAACAACACGATAATGCCTATATCGATAGTGATAAAAGTTTAGATTTTGATTACTTTTTTGTACGTAAAGTAATGTTCGTAAAATATGCACAAGGATTCGTTGCTATGCCTGGAGGTTTTGGAACTTTAGATGAGTTATTTGAAGCAATCACATTAATTCAAACTAAAAAAATAGGTAAATTCCCTATAATATTGGTTGGAAGTGAATATTGGAACGGTTTATTAGAATGGATTAAAAAAACTTTGCTTGAAAAATATCAAAATGTAAGTAAAAAAGATCTTGATTTATTTACTATTGTTGACACTTCTGATGAAGTTATAGAAATAATAAATAATTTTTATAAAAAACATCATTTAAGTCCTAATTTCTAGAATTAAACTAAAAGTATTATTAAAAGCCTTTTTCCTGTAAATGTTGATTTTTTTTAAAGTAAAAATTATTTAAATGACCAATAATTGATGGACTTTAAAATTTAATAAATTAAAAAATTGAATATTTCAAAATACATATTGGTATTATTTTTTCTTTCATTTTTTTTTGAAAGCCATTCACAAACTAATGAAATAAATATAACTGCTGAATTATTAACAGAGACTAACCAAATTAAAATTAGTCAAGAAATTATTTATTATAATAATTCGAATGTAAATCTAGATACCATTTACTTACAAAATTGGGCAAATGCTTATAAAAACAGACATACCTTACTTTCGAAAAGGTTGATTGAAAACTATGATAAAAGCTTGTATTTTGCAAAAATTGATAAACGAGGGTATTCTGAAATTCAAAATATCAAATGCAATAATCAATCTGTAAAATGGAAAGAATTAGAAAAAGCCATTGATATTGTTAAAATAAACTTACCCCAAACATTAAAACCAAACGATTCGGTAATAATATCTACAAAATATACAGTAAAAATACCCATTGATAAATATACCAGATATGGATTTAATTTCAATAATTACAATTTACGCTATTGGTATTTAGCTCCTGCCGTATACAATGATAAGTGGCAATTAATGAGTAATTTAGACATGGATGATTTTTATATGAATCCGTCAAATTATAAAATAAATTTTAAAATACCTTTAGGCTACACTTTACATTCTGACTTACAAAGTAAGGTTGAAATTCTAAATAATTTTGTTCTATATCAATTAAAAGGTAGTAATAGAGTTGACATTGAATTAAATATTCAATTAATAAATAATTTTTCCATTTATAAAACAGATTCGCTTGAAATAATTTCTAATTTAAAGAGTAATAAATTAATTGAAAATATTAAAACAGATGTTCTTAACAGGCAATTAGATTTTATTGAAAATTACTTAGGAAAATACCCTCATGATAAACTATTGGTTAATGACATAACTTATTTAAAAAATCCTGTTTACGGGCTTAATCAGCTACCTAAAATGCTTACTCCTTTTACTGATGTTTTTGAATGGGATATCAAAATGTTCAAAGCATTAACAAATAGATATATTGAGAATACTTTAATTGTAAATAAACGTGAAGATTCATGGCTGGTTGATGGAATCCAAATATTTCTTATGATGAAATATGTAAGCATGTATTACCCCGAAACAAAAGCTATAGGTAATATATCAAATATTTGGGGAATTAAAAGCTACAATATTGCCAAATTAGATTTTAATGGAAAATATCCTTTTGTTTACCAATTTTCTGCTAGAAAAAATTTAGATCAATCACTACAAACGCAAACTGACTCCTTATCTAATTTCAACCGTAAAATTGTAAATAAGTATAAAGCTGGGCTGGGTATTCGGTATTTAGATGAATATATAAAAGACAGTATTATAAAAAATAGTTTACAAGAATTTTACAACAAAAGTTCATTGCAACTAACTAAAAGTTTTTATTTTAATGAAATAGTCCAATCGAAAACCAATAAAGATTTAAATTGGTTTTTTAATGATTATCTACAAACAGACAAAAAAATTGATTACACTATTGATAAGATTGAACAAGATAAAGATTCAACAAAAGTTTATATTAAAAATATTAACAATTTTACAGCTCCAGTTACTTTATACGGTATTAATAATAAATCTATAATATTTAAACAATGGATAGAAAATATTGATTCTCTAAAAATAATAACCATTCCAAATAAAGATATTGATAGACTCTCATTAAATTATGAATATTTATATCCCGAATTAAATTTAAGAAATAATTGGAAAAAATTAGATAAAAAATTATTAAACCGCCCATTAAAATTTACATTTTTTAAAGATGTTGAAGATCCTTATTACAATCAAATATTTTATAATTTGTTCTTTGGTTATAATTTTTATGACGGTTTACTTCTAGGGCCAGATTTATATAATCAAGCACTTTTTAAGAAAAAATGGTTATTCAATATAACTCCAACTTATGGTTTTAAGAGTAAAACTTTAACAGGATCAATTTCATTATTCTATGAATATTTGCCGCAAAACACATCAGTATACCGTTATCGTGCAGGTTTGGTAGGAAGTAAATCTCATTATGATCAGGATCTGGCTTTTAATAAATTTACACCTTTTGTTCAAATTGATTTTAATAGAAATAGCTTACGAGATGTAGGGGGAAAATCATTAATTGCTCGTTATGTTGTTGTTGATAAAGAACTTCCACTAGTTATTGAAAACCCAGAAATATACAAATACAATGTATTTGACATTAGATATGGCTATTCTAAACCTGATATTATCAAAGATTTAAGATATTTTGCAGATTTTCAATATTCAAATGATTTTAGTAAACTTTCATTTGATATTAGATATAGAAAATTAACAGATAAAAATAGACAATTTGATTTTCGTATGTTTTTTGGAACATTTCTACATAATGATACAGAAAGTGATTTTTTTAGTTTCGCTCTTGACAGACCTAGTGATTACCTTTTTGATTACAGTTATCTAGGAAGATCAGAAGACTCTGGCATTTTTAGCCAACAAATAATTATTGCAGAAGGAGGATTTAAATCAATTTTTGAAAACCAATTTGCAAACCAATGGTTATTTTCAACAAATGCAAGTATCGGTATTTGGCGATGGGTTGAAGCTTATGTTGATGGTGGATTCGTTAAAAACTATAA
>JAUWUU010000033.1 GCA_030617765.1 Flavobacteriia bacterium
CGAGATACGTTTGAATTATCAATATATTTTTTAATCTTAAATTTTTGCATCTTAATTATTTATTAGATTCATTAAATTTTATCTCTTTATAAGGTCTTTTTCTACGTTCTTTATAGATAAAAACACCAACAACACTCGCAACCATTGTTATGAGAAAAACAATTAATCCCCATCCCTTTGATGAATCCATTGTACGTGAAGGATGGTATCCAACAGACATGGTTAAAGTATAATGGACATTACCATAATCTTTGCCTTTGTAGTGAATATCCTTTTTTAGAGTATAATCTGCTTCGAGAATATAATAGTATATTTCTCTCGTATTTAATTCCCGCCATTTTGAAAAATAATCTTGAATAAATTCTGTGTTCAATTCTCCATTTTCATTTGTAAATAGGGTTTTACTCCAGCCTTTTTCAGTGTTTAGTTTTACTTTTACTCCTTCAAGCGGTTTTCCTTCAAATAATGCTTTATAAGTTTCCTTATCTCCAGATGATGTAAAATAGTGATAGTCTTCATGTGGATTACGCTGACGAATTATTTCAAAATCTGTAATTTCGGGATAGTAATTTACAGGCCTAGCTTCTAGTTTTTTGTGATGACCGTTACGGCAACTATGATTTAGAAGTTCTGCTTTTGCTATATTTATATGCAAAGTGTCACCTAAATCTTTTTTAATAATTAAATAGGCATTATAATAGCCTTCTTCATTTAATTCAAACTTAGCATAACATGTTTTATTTTTTATCAACTCAATACCTTCTTTTTTTCCTTCAGGTGACATTAAAGTTAATTGATAATCTATGTCATCATTAAGGCAGATGTATTCAGCATCTATTATGGAGCTTCCTTTTCTTAACCATTGGATATATTTTTTAGGAGGAGGTCCATAAGATCTCTTACTTTTTTCACCTGCACTTTTGGTGTCTCTTTTTTTTGTGGAATCTTTCGTTGCTTTATTATATTTACTTTTTGGTTTTTTATTTCCGCTTTTTGGTCTGGCATCACGTCTTTTTGTTTCTAAAGTAGATAAGCGATGCATTCCGTTAGTTTTCACCTCTTTTTCCATACTTGCTGGAGGTGTGTTCGAAAGCCAAACAGCTTCTTGAGCAATCACAGATTGCGTAAAAATTAAAGAAATCAGAAGCCCACCACCGAAAGCAAGCCCTGATTTATTAATTTTAATTAAAATTTTAAAAAATAACATAATCTATTTTTTTTAATTAAAAATTATAGGAAATGGTCGTGTTTAAATTAACTGGCCATCCCGGTATATATTTATCTACCCAGTATGTTTGATGTGTAACACGATCATATTCTTTAGATGCATATGCATAAGTTGCATAGTTTGTATCAAATAAATTGTTAACAGCAACAGACGCCATAAAACCATTCCGTTTATACATCAGTTTAAGGTTTACCAAAGAATATCCTTCATATTCCATAGCTTCTTCATTATCCATATAATATTTATCAATGAATTTATAATCCAATGATGCTGTTAAACCAAATTTAAATCTATAACTCAAACCGGTATTAAACATATTATGGGGTGTTTTTCTTAATGTATTGTCTCCATAATCTTGGTCATCATTAAATCTTGCATTTAGATATGAATAATTAGCATAAATATTGAATTGATTTGTAAAATAATATTCCAGAGAAGTTTCCAATCCTGAATGTTTTGTTTTACCAATATTTTTATAAACCGGAGTATCAGGATCAATCTCAGGTATAATTTCTGAAGAAATCTGATCAGTAAAATCCATCATATAAAATGATGCCTGATAAATCAACTTATTATTTACATCACCTCTTACACCCAACTCATAATTAGTTAAGTATTCAGGTTTTAAATCAGGATTTGCTATTCCTCCGTACGAACTTCCAACAAACAATTGAGAAATTTGAGGAGGTCTAAATCCACGTGCTATATTACCAAAAACAGTCAAACTTTCATTAGGATTATAGGCAAATCCAAATTTTGGACTAAAAGATGAAATACTGGTTGATGCTGAAGTATCGAACTCACCTTCATTAAGATTGTCTGTCCAGTCATAGTTAACTAGGTCATATCTTATACCAATGTTAATAGCAAGCTTATCAGTCAACATAAATTCATCTTCAATATAAGCTCCAAACATATTATAGTTACTGTTTCCTGCACTTGTTAATGCTCCAATTTTACCTGTTTCAGTATCTCTACTGAATGTTTCATCATCATTTTTCTCATTGAGCATACTAAATCCAACAATTATTGAATTTTTCTTTCCAAATAGCTCATGTTTGAATTGACTTCTAATTTCACCACCAAGCGAGTTGATATCATCTTCTGCTAATGCACGATCGGCATAAAATCCTTTACCATTACTTTTGCGATAATAAATATTGGTAAACAAATTTATATTCCCTCCAAAGCTTTGTGTATAAACTAAATTTGTTCTTAAAAAGTCTCTTTCATATCCTGCAAATAAATTAGATGCTTCTGTTGATCTATCATCAAACTGTTCTCGATCAAGAGTTCCGGGTAAGTCCATATCAGCATCAATATAATCCGCTGTAAATTGTAGTTTTTCGGTATTATCAAATTGTTTTATAAGTTTTAAACCAACTCTTGCTGATTTTGAACCACTTCTATCTAAGTAACCATCAGTATTAAAATATTTTCCTTTTATCAGATAACTAAACCCATTTTTTCCTCCATTAATATTGCCCGAAAGAGTTGTTGAATTATAACTTCCATAAGAAGCTTTAACTTTTCCATGAAGCCCTTCTTTAGGTGTTTTTTCAACAACATTCATAACTCCGGTAATACCATTTGGTCCGTATAGTGCAGAAACAGGTCCTTTTAAAATTTCTATTTTTTCTGCATTTTCCAAATCAACTCCTTCAAAATCTGTTCTTCCCATAGCTTCTGTCAATGAAACTCCATCAACCAAAACAAGTATCCCGCTAGTTACGTGTGTATGTAACCCCACACCTCTAAAACTCACAATGTTTGTTTCATTATGATATCTATCTTCTGTAAAAACACCAGGAACTCTAATAAGTGCCTCTTCAATATTTCTACCTTCTGTACGTTCAATTTCTTTTAAGCCCATTACATAAACAGGTGACCCAATCTTATCAATAGTTTTTTCAATTTTTGCAGCAGAAATTGTTATTTCGTTTAACTTTATATTTGATGCTTTCATTGAAAACTTAATCTTAGTATTCTTTCCAGATTCTACTTCAATATTTGTAAGAGTTTCACTAGTATATCCTAATGCATGAGATTGAATAGTATAAATACCTGGTTTAATATTCTTTATTTCAAAAGAACCATTTTCGGAAGCCACAGTTCCAAGAGATATTTCCTTTATTAGGATTTCAGCATTAGAAATTACCTCTCCCGTTTCTTCATTGATTACAGTACCATATACACTTCCAGTATTCTGCGCAATTGCAGCAACAGTAAACAATAACAAGTATATACTTAATATATATATTTTCATTTTTTATAGTTTTAATAAATTCAATTTTATAATAATTAACCAGACCCTGTTTTTTTAAGTATTTTATTTATTTCTCAACATTATTGCTTTTTTAGAGGAGTTGAACAAATACACATTATTAAAGTTTTCTTTGCATATATATGCTTATATATATGGTGTTTATTTCTAAATAAAAACTATTATCATTAAGTAATAATGATATAATGCTTTAGATTAAATTTTTTATAAAGCTTATTGAAATACTTAAAAAAGTTCTTTTGTAGTTAACATATTTACTACAAATTGTTTTAAGAATTAAATTTAGGTGGAGGAGAAGGGATCTTTAAATAAATTGAAGATAAATTATCGTTTTTTGAAAACAATAATTTGTTAATCCTTAATAGAGGTTTAATAAAATCAATTTTAGATTGAGATGTAAAGAATAATAAATTAATAATGATATTTGATTCATAAGTAGTTGGCTCATTATTTTTTTTATTTTCAAGTGCTCTTGAAAAAATAGCTTCAAGATAAGCCAGATCACCTTTTAATATATTTATATTTTTATCAATACCAATATCAACACATAGTTTTAGCTTAGGGTTTGATACTTGATTGTACAAGTGTAAATAGCTAGGTATAATAGGATATATAACTAATATGAATAAAAGAGCGCTATTTATGAGTAACTTTTTCATCAAGCGTAAAATTATACTTTAAGTTTTATTTTTTTTATGATAAATATCACTTCCTAGTTAATGTTTAAAACAAACTGCAAACGTATATAATGCACTTCCCCCCTATATTAATAGCTTTAATCTTCTAGTTCAGCGGTTTAAGTGTGATAAAAGTAACATAAAGAGTTATTCAATCTTATTAAAAACTGATATTTATCATGTATTATTTTTTTCTTGTGAAGTATCTTTATGGAAAATTCACTAAATCATTAATTATTTAAAAAAATGAAGAAATCCAATTGGTTTATCAAAGCTTTTGTTGGGATCGTTTTAGTATCTTTAGTTATTACTGATGCTTTTGCACAACAAACACTCGACGATGTAAAAACAGTACGGGGTCTTAATGATCAGGATGTGCTGGCAGCTGTTAAAACGTTCATGCCACGTGGTGGTCGTGACGAGTATTTTTCGATTGTAGGAACAGGAAATTCCGGAACTATGATCGTTTATGGTTTACCATCAATGCGAATTTACAAATACGTAGGTGTTTTCTCGCCTGAACCATGGCAAGGTTATGGTTTTGACGATGAGAGTTCATTGGTGTTGAAAAAATCATCGATGGATAATCGAATTAGTACTTATGGAGATATGCGTTTCCCCGCTTTTTCTGAAAAAGATGGAAATTACGACGGGCATTTTGCCTTTTTCTCAGATGGAGCTAATTCTAGAATAGCACTGATGGGATTGGATGATTTTGAAACCAAACAGGTATTGTCAAATCCTCTTTATATTAGTACTTATCCCGGTGTAGCTGTTACTCAAAACACAGACTATATAATTCAGTCAAGTCAATATCCCGCTCCTTGGGATTCAAAAACTGCTGAAATTGGATCGGATAAATTTAAATCAGGAGTTACTTTCTGGAAATTTGTAGAAGGTGAAAATATTCATAAAAGTAGAATGATCAAAGAAAAATCTTTTACGCTTGAATTACCAGCATATACATTAGATTATTTTGATACCGGTAAAAAAGGTAGTGATGGTCTTATGGTTGGTTTAGCAGAAAAAGACGGTAAAAGTTATGTTTACGTAATCAACTATGATAAACTATCAAAATCAACAACAAAAAAAATAAATGATTTTAATGTAGTTTCTTTTGATGAAGCTAAAAAAGATAACGTTGTTGGATTTATTGCGTTACCGGCAACTGCAAATACAGTAAAAGTTACACCTGACGGAAAGAATTTTGTTGTAGGTGCTGATAATACACTGGTTTTTGATTTTGCTAAAGTAAAAGATGCCTTAGGTAAAGGTTCAACTATTGATGCTAATAGTGTGCAAACAGCAAGTATAGCAATTGGAAAAAATGTAATTGATATTGCATTTGACCAACGTAAAAATACTGCTTATGCATCCGCTCATGGTGATAGTAAAATTGTTAGATTTAACTATGAATCTGGTAAAATTGAAAATGAGTTGAAGTTGAGTTTTAAACCAAGTTTTTTAATGACGCCTCAGGGAATGACAGCGACACCTCATTCAAATTATTTAACTGTAGTTAATAAAGAAGGATTGTATGATAACTATCCTAATGTTGGTCCTGTGCGTCCAAGTTTCCAACATTTAATTGATATTTCATCTGATAATATGGTTGATATTTATACCATGAGTTTGCCTCAGGCAAATATGTATGGTTCAGTAGCAGTATTGCGAACTACTATCAAACCTATCATTCGTTATCCTTTAGGTACAAATACCCGTACCGGTGAGATTTCTCGTTATAAAACTGTTGCCGGTCAAGAAAAAATTGAAAGAGAAGGCAATAGGGTTCATATATTCGGAACATTGATTCGTTCTCATATTACTCCGGAAATTGTTACTGTTAATGAGGGTGATGTAGTTACTTTCCACTTAACAAATTTAGAACGTGCAGAAGATGAAACTCACGGATTTACTGTAGATACTTATGGTGTTCACGGTAGTTTTGAACCTGGTAAAACAGCTTCTGTTACTTTTACGGCTAACAGACCTGGTATTTTCCCATATTACTGTACGGAGTTTTGTTCTGCATTACACTTAGAGATGGAAGGAATTTTATTGATTCGTCCAAAAGGACATGTTGATGTTGTGCAAGAAGAAGTAGTACTTACCAAAGAACAATTAGAAGAATACAAGGTACTATATGAAGAGAAATTGGTGGTTATTGATCAAACTCAAGATATTATCAATGGAGTTGTTACTTGGTTGAAAGAAAATAATTTTGGTGATTATCCTTATGTAGCAGCCTTGGTTGATGATGCATTTGACCAATTGAAACAAGCAGAAACTTCTAAAGCAAATCATGAGAGATATGCCAAAGAGGGTAAATATAAAGATGCTTTCTTATGGGCAGAACAGTACTGGCAATATCAGGTAAAAACTGCAGATGTTGGTTTACGTGCTAAGAAACTCTTAGGTGAAAAAGTTAATGCAGAATAATCTTAGGTTAATCTAAAAACTATTAGACAATGAAAAATATATTAAATAAAAAATACAGCTCAATTTTAGTGATGAGCTTGTTTATTGTCACTTTAGGCTTATTTACAGTAAGCTGTGGTGACAAAGACAAAAAAGGAGATGAGTATGCAGGTGGGACAAATATTTCCGGAAAACCTTACGGAAAAGAATCTTTTGGAGATGTAGTAAAACGTAGAGGATTAAATGCTGAAGATGTATTATCTGCTGCAAAAACCTATACTCCTGATAATTTAAAAGATGAGTATGTAGCATTAAATTCAGGAGGACAAGCGGGTAATTTACCGATGTATACAATACCTTCTATGCGTATGTTAAAATATGTACCTACCAATACACGTCAACCTTATTCCGGTTTTGGATATAGTGAAGAAACTTGGGGTTTGATGAAAGATGGTTTTATTGATGGACAAGAACTTCTTTGGGGTGATACACATCATATTGGTTTTTCTGAAACAGATGGTCTTTACAATGGTAAATGGGCAACTATTAATGATAAAGCAAATCCAAGAATATATGTATATGATTTGAATGACTGGCATGTAAAACAAGTAGTAAATAGTCCAGTTTATCGTTCTAATCACGGTGGAGCTTTTTTCACTCCAGATTCTCGTTATATTATGGAAGCTGCACAATATCCAGCTCCTTTTGATAGAAAATACCATGAATTAAGTGAAGCTAACTTTGAGAAATATTGGAGAGGTGGAGTTACTTATTGGCGTTTTGATAATGATACAGGTAGAATAGATGAAAAAGCATCTTTTACATTTGAATTTCCTCCTTATACACAAGATTTATCAGATGCTGGTAAATTAGGTTCTTATGGTTGGGGATTTACCAACTCTTTTTGTACAGAGATGTATTATGGTGGTATTGAAAGTGGTCGTCCTCCTTTTGAAGCAGGGTGCTCTTCAAGAGATGTTGATTACTTACATGTAACCAATTGGAAAAAAGCTGAAGAACTATTGAAAAATGGAACTATCAAACCAAAAATGATTCGTGGTCATAAAGTAATAACAATTAAAGATGCAGTTAAACATAATTTGTTTTTCTTAATTCCTGAACCAAAATCACCTCATGGAGTTGATGTTGATCCTACAGGCGAATACATTGTTGTTGCTGGAAAATTAGATTCTCATGCCTGGGTTTATAAATTTGATAAAATAATGGCAGCTATTGACAGTAAGAATTTTGAAGGAACTGATAAATTTGGAATTCCTATTATTAAATTAGAAGATGCTTTACACGGTAGTGTTGAGGTTGGTTTAGGACCATTACACAATCAATTTGATAGTAAAAAAGGAGTGATCTATACCTCAATTTATGTAGATTCACGTATTACCAAATGGGATTATATCAATCTAAAAGTGTTAGGCTATGTGCCTTCTCATTATAATGTAGGACACTTAGTTTCTGCACATGGAGATACACAAGAGCCACATGGTAAATATTTAATTTCTTTAAATAAATTATCTATTGATCGTTTTAACCCGGTTGGACCACTTCACCCGCAAAATCACCAGTTAATTGATATAAGTGGTGATGGAGATCCAAAAGTGATTTATGATCTACCATTACCGTTAGGTGAGCCGCATTATACGGCTATATTATCTATTGACGATTATAAATCAAATGCAACTTATGATTTGGGAACTAATATTGCAACAAATAAGAAGTCTAAGCATTTTACAGCATTAGGTGCTGAAAAAAATGATATAAAAGGTAGTACAACACGAATTTATGGAACTATTAAAGATGGAAAAGTAACACCGGCAAATATTAATGTAACCCAAGGTCAAACTGTTTATTTACACTTGACTAATCACGGACAAACTAAATTAGACCATTATGTTTATCAAATTTCATCTTATGATAAAATGTATCATTTTAGTCCGGGCGAAACAGCAACAATTAAATTTAATGCTGAAAAAGCAGGTATGTATCCATTATTACTAGATTCACAAAATAGCCCTGATAAACGTCAGCTTATTGGATATATGGCTGTTAATTTTAACCAAAAAGCTGAAACTGATCGTGTATTGGCTTATACAGATAGAATTAATTATGATATGAAAATGCAATCATTTAAACCTTCTGCAATCGAGTTGGAAAATTTACTACCTGGTGAATTAGAATATTTAAACTATGGTTGTAGTGCATGTCATAAATTTAATGAGGAATTTAATGGACCAGACTTGTACATGGTTGATAAGCGTAGAGATGATAAATGGCTAAAAGAATGGATTTTAGATCCTGAATCTAAAATGAAAGATGATGATATAGAGGCTATGCGTCAACATTATAAATTAGCAATGCCTAATCAAAATGTTTCTGAAGAAGATGTTGTTAAAATTATTGCTTTTATGAAATCTAAAACAGAGCAAATATCGAAAGAAGTATCAAGTGAAAGCTCTACTGTAGTTGCTGGTGGTGATTATGGTAATGGTAAAGAAATTTATGATGGTTTATGTATGGCTTGTCATGCAACTGGTGTTACCGGTTCTCCTAAGCTTGATGAAAAAGAACGTTGGTCAACAATTGCAGGTCAGGGAATGAAGACTATTGAAGATCATGCCATTAAAGGATTCCAAGGTAAACAAGGTGTTATGCCTCCAAAAGGTGGTAATCCTGCTTTATCTGACGATGATATTAAAAATGCGATTAAATATATGTTACACCAGGCAGGTGCAACAGCTAAATAATAGTTTTAATTAGGTTAATAAACAAAATGGTATTGTTTACAATACCATTTTGTTTACTTTTATAAAGTAAAAATTACAAACTTAAAAAACAATTCTAATACATTAAATTCATAATTCAATGGACAATCATGCTAAAAAATTTGGACTTCTCTATAAGTTATTTGCTGTAGCTGGGTTATTACTAATCATTGCAGTATATTTTATGCCCATATGGTGGGTAGCTTTACAAAGTCATCAATACCCAAAATCAATGTATCCAAAAGGGATTCGTATTGAGTTTAAATATGATGGTGTTTATAATGGTTGTGAAGGAGTACAAGAGAGAGCAGAAATTACAACTAATGAAGGTGCAGAATGTTTGGTTGAAATGAATGCTATTAATCACTATATTGGAATGTTTCCAATAGTCCAAGGTATTAATAGTCGTGTTTATCAAAAACAAAAAGAAGGAGAAAAAAAGGCAGTGCCAGAATACTATGTTTTTGATACCCAAAAAGATGGAAATGGTGAAGAAGTTATTGATCCCAAAACAGGAAGTCCTATGCTAATCGACGTTACTCCACAGTATTTAAAAATATTAAATGGTATTTTAGTTAACTCAAGGTATATTTTTGCAGTTTTAGGTTTATTAATAATTGTTTTTATAGTTACTCCTAAAAAGAAAAATGCAATATTTGCCTTATTACCTGCACTATTACCGTTTTATTTCCTTTTCTTATACATGTATTCTATGTATTGGTATGGACATCATTTAGATTTACACGGTGGTGGAGCTTTTGCAGGTATTAAACCATTTATGCCAACGATTTTTGGACATGGTAAAGTTGCACAATTTGAAACAGTTTCTTTTCCATACTATGGATTCTTTGTGGCATTAGCTGTGTTTGTTTTATTATTGTTAGCGATATTATTTAAAAGAAAGTATATTTCATTAAAATCCAGTAATTAATGATTGTATAACCAAACTGACTCTAAAATTGATATCATATTTGGTTGATGATTTTAGATTGTTTAGTTGATTTAATTTATTTTAGAGAAAGTTTTTTCTTATCAATTTAAAAACAAACTTAATATTATGAGAATTTACTTCCTCATATTGGTGTTACTACTACAATGGAATACTTTTTCCCAAAAGAAATCCACTGAAACTTCGGGATTAATTACTGAAATAACACCTTTCAAATCTGATAAAGATCAAGTTTTTCTCAATACACTTTTGCGCAATTTAAAACCTGGTGATACTTTAAAACTAAAACCAGGATTTTATACTGGTCCGGCTACCATCAAGGTGCCTAATATTGTAATTGATGGTGGAGGAAAAGCAACCATATCTGGTATGGCCAACGAGTCCGTTATTTATGTCAAAGCGGATAGTGTTACCATTAAAAATTTACATATTACAAACTCTGGTGATTCACCGGACAGGTTAGATGCTGGTATTAAAATTATTGAAGCGAATCGTACAATTGTTAAAAATAACCTGATTGATGAATGTTTGTTTGGTGTTGATATTTTTAAATCAGATGCTTGTATTGTAGAACATAATGATATTTCATCTATCAGTAGAAAACCTTTAGCTTTAAAAGGTGATGCAATTCGTCTTTGGTATTCTACCAATAATAAAATCATGTTTAACTACTGGCACAAAGTACGTGATATGGTGGTCTGGTATTCATCTGAAAATCATTTTGAAGGTAATAAAGGTGTAGGTAATCGTTATAGTATTCATTTTATGTATGCCCATAACAATCGTATTCATAAAAATGAATTTTACAACAATTCTGTAGGAGTATTTTTAATGTATAGTGAACAAACTATTCTATCAGAGAATTTAATTCAAGGCTCAGTTGGTTCAACAGGTATGTGTTTGGGTTTAAAAGAAACCTCATCTAATCAAATACTAAATAATCGCTTTTTATATTCTGCCTATGGTATCCATTTTGATGTGTCTCCGTTTGTGCCTGAAAAAATAAATACTGTAGTTGGTAACGAAATAGCATTTTGTAATGTAGGAATGCTTTTTCACTCAGATCTTGAAGGTAATTTAATACAGGAAAATTATTTACATGATAATTTAACACAGGTATATACACGCGGTAAAACTGCAAATGGTAATAAGTTTAACGGTAATTATTGGAGTGATTATCAAGGTTTTGATAAAAATGAGGACAATGTTGGTGATGTGCCATATAAACTTTATAGCTATAGTGAACATTTATGGGCATTCAATAAAAATGTAAAATTCTTTTATGGCGCCCCGATTTTAGAAGTTTTAGACTTCTTAGAAAGATTAGCACCATTTTCTAAACCAAAATTTGTTTTAAGAGATAAGAATCCAATTTATAAATGGGAACCTAATAAAGAACGTAATTATTAAATTTCAATATTGTGAAAAAATCAGATTCAGAAATTAATAGACGACAGTTTCTTAAAAACGGAGCCTTTGCAGTAGCAGCAATAGGTGCTGTTGGAGTAGGGGTAAATTATTTAAGGAAACTCAACGAAGAGAATGCTTTAACATTATTGCGTCCGCCAGGGGCAATTCTTGAAGATGAATTTATTTACGCATGTATCAAATGCGGACTTTGTGTGCAGATCTGCCCGATAGAAGCTGTTAAGCTAGCTGGAATTTCTGATGGTCTTTCTTATGGAACTCCTTATATTGATCCCCTTGCACAAGCTTGTGATTTTTCTTGTGATGCTATGCAATGTGTGGAAACCTGCCCAACTGCGGCTTTAGATTTTATTCCATTTAAAAAGGCAGGTGAAGATGCTCTTGTGGAATATCAAAAAGCAAATCCAACACCTGGTCCTGATTACAATCCATTTATTGTTCAATCTCAATCTATGAAAGCTACTACTAAAATGGGTATAGCAGTTATTGACCACAGTACTTGTTTGGCTAGAAACGGAAAAGGTTTTAAAGGTTCACCTAGAGAGGATGGTTTTAAAGGAATTTATCGCTCACCTAATCCCAAAAGGGAAGAAAGGAAAGCATCACCTGTAAACGATCATATATTTAATCGTGAATTATGTGATCTGTGTGTTACTGAATGTCCTATTGGAGAGATTGCCATTATTATGGAAGAAAAAATAAGAGGTAACGGCGAAAGTATTTGGCGTCCAATGGTTTTAGAAGGCTGTACTGGTTGTGGTGTTTGTGTTATGGTTTGTCCTTCAACACCAAGTAGTATTATTATTGAAAAATTAGAAATGATTTAAAATATTTTCTGATGATAAATTTAAAAAAATTAACACCGATACCTGCAAAAAGAAGAGAAGAAATGCCCAATTCAAAATTGGGAATAACCTTTAAAGAATGGAAAGCCAGTAAGCCTAATAAACACAAGTGGCGTAATATACGTTGGGGAGTTTTACTTTTTTTTAACTTTCTTTTTTGGGCTTCTTTTGCATTTGATATAGGAGTTCTGGAAGGTTCACTTAGTGGTTCCAGATTTTTAGGCATTTACCTTATGGATCCTTTTAATGCCCTGCAAGAAATGTTTATTGGCAGTAGAACTGGATATTTTGCAATGTTAACCATGAATTTCTTTATTGGATTTTTCATCATACTGATATTTTATTTTTTATTGGGTGGCCGCACATTTTGTTCATGGCTTTGTCCGTATCATTTTTTAGCTGAAAACACCGAGAAATTACATAATTATTTGGTAAAAAAGAAAAAAATTAAAGAACACACATATAGTATAGGTATTAAATATATCTTTTGGGCTGGATTTCTATTATTGGCTATTTTAACCAAGAATTTAGTTTTTGAGAATCTTAATCCAGTAGGGATTATTTCAAGAGCCCTTATTTACGGTCCGGGTTTAATATTATTATGGATCGTTGTTTTATTACTTTTTGAAATTGTATATTCCAAGCGTTTTTGGTGCAGGTATGTTTGTCCTATTGGAGTAACATATAGTTTTATAGGTAAATTATCACCAACAACTATAAAATTTGATCTTACTAAATGTGGTCATTGTAGAGATTGTCAAGATGTTTGTTTGGTTCCACATGAATTATGGTTTGTTAAACGTGGTGAAGCTACAAAAGAAATTCATTTTGCCGGTGCAGATTGTACCAGATGTGGTTTATGTGTAGATATTTGTTATGGAGATGCCTTATCGTATTCCATAAGAGGTTTTGATAAAATAACATAAAGTAATTTTAAATACAAACTGACTAACTAAAATAATTAATAACAATTTAAAAAATTGATATTGGAAGATTCAGAAATTTTAATTACTGTAGACCAGCTTACAAAATCATTTAAAAAAACTACTGTAATTGAAAATTTATCGCATCGTTTTAAAGCTGGTGAACGAATTGCTTTGGTAGGCCAGAATGGTGCCGGAAAAACAACATTGATACGTTGTATTTTAGGTTTGTACAAATATGATGGTGTAATTGAAGTGCTAGGAATGAATCCTAGAAAAGATCGTGAAAAAATTCTTCAAAATATTGGATTTGTACCTCAGATTCCGCCACCAATAAAAATGACCGTTGGTGAAATGTTAGATTTTTTTGGAAAATTAACCAATACAGATCAACAAGAATTTATCGATATTAGTGAAAATTTAGGTTTAGATGTAAAGGCTAATCTTCACAAACCATTTATGAAATTGTCAGGAGGGATGAAACAAAAACTTTTGGTATCTTTTGCTCTTGGTAGGAAACCGAAGATTTTATTAATGGATGAACCTGCTGCTAATTTAGACCCCAAGGCCAGAACCATTTTATTTGACTATTTGCATAAATTTAATAAAAATGCTTTGATGATCATTAGTAGTCATCGAATTGATGAAGTTGAAGATTTGGTAAACCGTTTAATCGAAATGGATATGGGTAAGATTGTGATTGATAAAGAAGTATAGCACTAAGTAATTTACAGTTTCAGTAAGCAGAAAACTTTTTAAAAATAAAATAAAATGAGTAGTAAATAATATATATTAATTGCGAAATTTGCAGTTAAGAGGAAATAAGATTAGCTTGTTATAAAACTTTAAAAAATGAAAAAATTAACAATTATATTCGCGCTTTTATTAGTCTTTAGTTCTTGTAAACAAAATGTAACTTACGAAGCTCGTGATATTAATTTTGATCGAGATGTTTGTTTTATCTGCCTGATGGGATTGACTGATCAACGTTATAATGCGCAATCAATTAACGAATATGGAGAGGTCCACTGGTATGATGATATTGGATGTTTAGCTGAAGAGATGAGAGATACTTCAACATGGAATCAATGGAAAGGAGATAAAGTAAAATTTTGGATTGGAGATGCCAGTAAAGGAAATGATCCATCAAACTGGATAGATGCTGAAACAGCATTTTATGATTATGGTAAACATACGCCAATGGGATATGGATATTCTGCTTATGCTGAAAAACCAAATGCAGATAGTGTTTTTACTTTTGAACAAGTTTTACAACGAATAAATGAAGGTAAAACGATGCGTGAAAATTTTATTCAGGAGAAAATGCTTATGATGAAAGACGATCCTGAAAAGCTAAAAAAGTTGGAGGAAAAGTTAGATAAAGAACAAAATAAAAATAATTAAATCTCAAATTAATAGTAGCTACTAGTAAATATTATAATCATTTTAGATAGGTTAATTTAATGAAAAGTTTTGAAAGTTTAAAAGAGATCATTCGTTCAGATATTCGCCAAAGTTTACGATCTCGTTGGTTTTGGGCATATAGTACATTATTTGGTGGTTTTGTAGCCATCATGTTTACATCAGGTATCACCGAATCTCAAATTATTGGTTTTGTAGGTTTAAGTCGACTTATGGTAACTTTTATGCAAATTAGCATGGCAATTTTACCAATTTATGTGCTAATTTCTACAGTACGGTCTGTTGTAGGTGATAGAGAAAATAGTGTGATGGAGTATATTTTATCTTTACCCATATCTTTTAGCAGTTATTTTTGGGGAAAACTTATAGGTCGGTTTTTAATCATTTATACACCGGTTTTTATTGCATTGCTTGGAGCTGTTTTGTGGGCTTTAATTACCAATATTGAAGTTCCTTGGGATCTATTCATTTTGTATAGTGTTTTGTTAGCTTCTTTAGTGTTTTTCTTTCTGGGCTTGAGCATGTATATTTCGGCCAGAGCTTCTTCGCAGGATATTGCAGTAAGTACTGCATTTATCATTTGGTTATTTCTGGTTGCATTTATTGATCTGATCTTAATAGGAATAATGTTGAGAATGCGTGGTAATCCTGATTTGATCATCGGTTTAGGCATGTTAAATCCACTTCAGGTTTTTAGAACAGGAAGCTTGATATTATTTGATCCAAAGCTTACGGTAATGGGAACAGCTTCGTACTATGTGTTAGACACGGTAAGTCGCGGTGTTTTTATTGCATTTTCAATAATTTATCCGATTATTTTAGGATTTCTTTTTGCCTTTTTAGGAAATAGATATTTTAATAGAAATGATGTTGTATAGTTGTAATGAGATTTTAATATTGCGTATTGATATATAAATTTAGAGTATGAAAAGCATCTTACACATTGCAATAATTATAATTATCTTAAATTTTTTATTTTCGTGTTCTTTTCGAAGCGCATCAGGAACAAGTCAGCTATTTCCTAATAAACCAGATACAACAGACTTACCTGAGCTGGCAGTATTTTTAGAACCAGATCAGTTGCATGCAATAATTAATGAAAAAACCTTTCTCTCTAATGGAAAAGAGAGATATAAAGGTATAATTGCTATTCCTCAAGATGGTGATGATTTCAAACTAGATTCATTGGATGAGGTTTATTGGCCTAAAATGAGTGTAATTGAAGGAGATTTTAGAGGGGCATCGATACGTTCCGGTCGTTGTATGGATGGGAATTATCGCAAATCAGATTTTAGAGCAGCAGATGTTAGATGGACGATTTTTGATGGTTCAATTATGGATAGTATTAATTTTCAACAAAGTCGATTATTTCATGTAAAGGTTAACAATGTGCCACTTTCAAATTCAAATTTCAGAGGTGCTAATATGTTTGGAATGGAAGGTCATTTTACTACAATGCGTAATTGTGATTTTTCAGGAGCATTAATGAAAGATTCTGAATTTTTAGAAAGTGATCTAACAGGTTCAGTAGGGATAAAGGCAAAATTATTTAGAGCGGTATTGATAAGATCTAAATTAGATAGTTGTGATTTTTCTTATGCAGATTTTACCGGAGCCGGATTAGAAGAATCGTCATTTATAAATTCCAGACTTTGGTATGCAAATTTTCAAGGTGGACATTTACAAGGTACTGATCTTAGAGGAGCAGATTTAAAAGGATGTAATTTTTTTGGAACAGAGTTTGAAAGCACAAATTTTAATGGAGCCATAAATATACCTAAAGAAATTGAAGGATTTATTGATGAAAACGGATTGGCAACAGGTGTATGGCAAGATACAAAGTAGTTGACAATCAGCAAGTTTTATATTATAAGCTTTAAAATTATAGAATAATAAATTAAGAAGAAAACTAAAATAACCACGATAATGCGATTAACTATTTTTTACAAAATCTTTATTTTAATTGCTGCTTTTTGGTTGTTTATTTATGCTTCTAAACCAAATAATAAAATACAGCAAACAGAAAATAATATCTATATTTTAGATACAGCAAATAGTAAAATACATTGGAATTGTGCTCATTTTGGTCTTATGAAATTTAACAAAGGCACAATAATTTTAGATAAGGACGAGAATCCAATAAAAGCCAATTTTACTATTGATATGATGAGTATTATCAATACTGATATTGATAATAAATTACTGCAAGGCACGCTTCAAAATGTATTAAGGTCTATTGAGTTTTTTAACACAAAAGAATATCCTGAATCTCATTTTGAATCGCATAGTTTTGATAAAATCAGTGATAATGAATACAAAATAACAGGAGATTTTATAATCTTTGATACCGGTATATGCTATGATTTTGAAGGTACAATTAGAGCAAAAGGAGACAGCCTCTATTTTAATACAAAAACCATTATTTTAGATCGAATCGATTGGGGAATCTTTTATGGATCTGCTAATAATCCATGGCCAAAAGAAGAGGAGGAAGGGTTTGTAGTAACAGACACCATATTATTGGATGCTCATATACGAGCATATAAAAAGTAAGCATAAACCTGTAATTTTCTTGCTTAAAATTTTTAAATAAAACTAACAGAGAACTTTTCAAAAGAGATTTTTGTAAAGGTCTTTTTATAAAAAAAATGCTACATTAGCATATCAATCTTAAAAACAACAATTATGATCAAAAAATTATCATTATTTGCAATCGCCTTTATGCTAATATCCTTTACTTCAGGAGATTTAGAAATTGGAGGAATTACGATGCCTGATACAATAAAGGCAGGTGACAACGATTTATTATTAAACGGAGCAGGGATAAGAACTAAATATTTTCTTAAACTATATGTTGGAGGTTTATATTTACAAGATAAAACAACAGATGCAACCAAGGTTTTATCAGATGATAAACCAATGGCTATTCGTTTACATATTATCTCATCAATGATTACCAGTGAGAAAATGGAAGACTCTACACGAGAAGGGTTTAAAAAATCTTTTGGAAATAAATTGAGTTCATTTAGTACTGAAATTGAGGCATTTATTGATGTTTTTAAAGAAGAAATAAATGATGGTGATATATTTGATATGATCTATATTCCCGGAACTGGCGTGAAAATTTATAAGAATGATAAATTTTCAAAAACTATAGAAGGATTACCATTTAAAAATGGTTTGTTCGGAATTTGGGTTGGGAAAAAGCCAGCACAGGATAGCTTGAAGGAAGGTATGTTAGGGTTATAATTTTTAGTAATATCCCATCTAACAATAAAGGTATAATTTAGAAGAAAGTATATTTTACTGTTCTAAATTAGCCTTAAAAATATTTTTGGTCAGGAGATAGGAGTTCGTAGCGCAAAGTAATTCAGGTTATTAACTTCGGTCTTCCGACCAAAACTATCAGTAATTTGCAATTCTCAATAGTTTTCAAGAATAATAATTATTATCAACTTTTTTTGAAGTAAACGGAACCTATTTTATACCAAACATTTTATTAAAAAAAGACTGTTTTTTGTCTTTGGTCATTTTTTTAATTTCCTCTTCAGGATGATTGCCAAAACCCAGATCTTCTAATTTGTCACAATTTTTTACAATGATATCTTCTACCATATCATCATAATTTGTATTCCTCTCTTCAAAATAATCATTTAAAAATTTTTCAGCAGCATCCATTCCGGCAACATCTTCAATTGCA
>JAUWUU010000154.1 GCA_030617765.1 Flavobacteriia bacterium
TTGATGAAAGTAACACCAAAAGATACTTAGGTAGTAGAAGATATTTAGGAGAAAATGATAAAATGATTATCAATTTAAAAACTGATAATATTCTAACTCAACTTATACAGTAAAAAGCCAATTAAAATTTTAAATATAGTAAATGATTTTTTTTAATTAAACTCCCAGCCAAAAGAGGTTGTAAATACATAATCATTATCAGATGCGCCTTCTATAGGTTGATTATCATAATTATAAGTAAGGCTCAATTTTATATAAAAATCTAAAGGAAGATCGTATTTCATGTCAAAGTTAAAATCAGCTCTGAATCTTCCACTTTCTGTGATACTTGGGTATAAAACAGCAGAAGTTAATAAACTTAAGTCTCCAATATCATATTTATTAAAACCAACCGTTAAATAAAGCTCACTACTATTTTTACTTGGAGTATCATCAATATAATTCTCATTTGTCATCGCCAGACCAACGCCGGTTCCTAAAAACATTCTATTATTATGAATAAAATAATATCCTGCACCTGCTTTATAGGTTGATCTTAATTTTAACTTTTGTTCATCATTTGATAAATAAACACCACTAAGTTGAACAAACCAGTCATTTTTTAAAAAATAAATGGTTGTAATTTCACCATCCATTCTGTTAACATCTGCTATACCATCCTGCCGGCTTATTACCGTCTTATAATATCCAAAGGCCTTCCATCTATTATCTAGATATGATCCACTTATATTTGAAGTAAGTTGTTTTAAATTATTTGCTTTAGTTAGTGTTATTCCAAAATCAACATCTATGACCAATCTGCTTAAAAAATTTTTTCCAATAGGTTCTAAATAAATAACATTTATTAAATCCTCTTCAAATGCGTTAACTCCAGAATCAAGTAATACTTTTCCATCCATTTTTTCACTACTATTAATACTACTATTAAAACGATCTCCATTCTCCATAGCAATAACAAAATACCTGTTGCTTTTAATTTTTTTAACCTTATGCCACTTTATTTTAAAATCAGAATCACTATACTTAGTTTTCAAAACAAGTACACTTTTATCCATTTTTTTAATTTCACCAACTAAAATATCACCATTTGTTAATTGAATGGAATCATTACTAACAGTCTTCTTTTGTAGTGCTTTTTTTTGTTTTCTTAATTCTTTCTTAGAAATTGTATCATTTTGTGCTAAAACACTTATTGAAAGGAATAATAATAAAAAATGTAGGATTATACTTTTTGGCATGGATTCTATAGTAAGCATTCAAGCACAAATATATATATTTTTATTCAAATATTAATTTAACTGATGTTTGCCCAAATGGCTTTATTCTTATGAATTTGAATATAAGTATCTTTAATTTTTTTATTTTCTATTCTTGACAGATTTGGATCTTTTTCTAACAGATCAATTGCAACACTTCGTGCTTTCATTAAAATTTTTGAATCCTTAATGATATCAGCAATTTTTAGATCTAATACCCCACTTTGCTGTGTTCCCATCAAATTACCCGGACCACGTAATTTTAGATCAACTTCGGCAATTTTAAATCCATCATCGGTTTGAACCATAGTTTGTAAACGGGTTTTTGCATCATCTGTAAGTTTAAAACTCGACATTAAAATACAATAACTCTGTTCTGCACCTCGCCCTACCCGACCGCGTAATTGATGTAATTGCGACAAGCCAAATCGCTCAGCACTTTCAATGATCATTACACTTGCATTAGGAACGTTAACACCCACTTCAATTACCGTTGTGGCAACCATAATATGTGTTTCAGCATTTACAAAACGTTGCATTTCATATTCTTTATCAGCCGATTTCATTCTGCCATGAACAATACTAACCTGGTACTTTGGTTTTGGAAATTCACGACTTATACTTTCATAACCGTCCATCAGATCCTTATAATCTAATTTTTCCGATTCTTCAATTAAAGGGTAAACAATGTAGATCTGCCTGCCTTTTGCAATTTCCTCTTTTAACAATTGAAACATTTTTAATCGATTACTATCAAATAAATGAATGGTTTTAATCGATTTTCTACCGGGAGGCAATTCATCAATAACTGAAATATCCAGATCACCATAAACACTCATTGCCAATGTTCGCGGTATAGGTGTTGCGGTCATTACCAAAATATGTGGGGGAAGTTTGTTTTTCATCCACATTTTTGCCCTTTGCGCTACACCAAATCGATGTTGTTCGTCAATAATTGCCAAACCTAAATTTTTAAACTTTACTTTATCTTCAAAAATAGCATGCGTACCGATTAAAATTTGTAATTCGCCACTTTCCAGATCCTTATGAATAATCTTTCTTTCGGAAGTTTTTGTAGATCCGGTTAGTAATTTTGCTGTAATTGACATTTTTTCTAACAATTCAACTACTGCATTAAAATGTTGTATTGCCAAAATTTCTGTTGGTGCAATTAATGCCGTTTGAAAATTATTATCCAATGCGATCAAAATTGTTAAAACAGCAACAATAGTTTTACCTGAGCCAACATCTCCTTGCAACAATCGATTCATTTGCGCTCCGTTAGCCAGATCATTTCTGATTTCTTTTAATACTCTTTTTTGAGCATCTGTCAGATCAAATGGGAGATTTTCATTATAAAAACCATTAAAAAGTGAACCAATTTTTTCAAAAACAAATCCCTTGATCTTTGATTTCCTAATATATTTATTCCGAACTAATTGTAACTGAATAAAAAATAATTCTTCAAATTTTAAACGTTGTTGCGCTTTGTTCAGTAATAGCTGACTTTTAGGAAAATGAATATTGAACATTGCCTCATTCTTGCTCAATAATTGCATTTGATCAATTATTTCATCTGATAAAGTTTCATCAAACTTTCCTTGAATTTCCTGAAACAAAGTTTGTTGTAATTTTTGCATCACCCGATTTGTGATACCTCTGTTTTGTAGTGTTTCAGTAGAAGAATAAACCGGTTGCATAGCCGTTCGCATACTTTTTTTGTATTCACTTAGCAATTCCATCTCGGGATGAGGCATGCTAAACACCCCATTATACCAATTTACACGACCAAATATTACATAAGGAATGTTGATCTTTAGTGAATCTTTTAACCATTTTACACCTCTAAACCAAACCAAATTCATAGTACCTGTTTCATCAATAAAAGTAGCTACCAACCTACTTCCTTTTTTTTGCTGAATGGTTTTTATAGAGGTAATCTTTCCTAAAATCTGGATCTCAGAATTATTGGCTTGTAATTGATTAATTTTAAAGAATTGCGTACGATCGATATACCTGTTTGGAAAAAAATTAACCAAATCTGCATAGGTGAAAATTCCTAACTCTTTACCTAACAATTGGGCTCGAGCCGGACCTACGCCTTTTAAATATACTATGGAAGTGTACAAATCTATTTTTTAAATATATAACTATAATACGAAGATAGAAAAATGAAATAATAAAATGTGTTTTTTACAGATTAACAAATGGTACTTAAAAAACAAAGTTAAAAACCTAAGATCTTTAAGCTAGCATAAAGTACAAAAATACCAATCAATAAAACAGCTTCAATTTTTTGTAATCCTTTCTTTTTATAAAAAAAAATTAACACAATAAATGATAAAAATAATAAAAAAAGAAGATCAAATAATATAAGACTCTTTTCAATTTTGAGTTCTGATATAGAAGCTCCCATTCCAACTGGAATCAGCATATCAAATATATTACTACCAATAAGATTTCCAACTGACAATCCCTTAGCTTTTTTTCTAACAGCATTTAAAGCAAGGGCTAACTCAGGTAAACTAGTTCCCAATCCGATGATAATTATCCCCACAAATGATTGTTTGATGCCAAAATTTTCTGCAAAACTAATTGCTTTATCAACTACTAATTCTGAAGTAAAAATTATAATAATAATACCAATTATCAGGAATAAAATATCTTTTCTAATATGCTTACTAAATTTCTTTTTAATTTTTTTACCTATCCTTTCCTGATGGAATAATCTAAAATAATAAATTAAATAAACTACTATTAAAACAATACCATCAACTCTATTGATTTTTCAATCAAAACCTAATAACATTACCAGTAAAACAGAACCTAATAACATTACTCCATCTTCATATAGATGACGTTTTTTTAGGGTGAGATAGCCTAACAAGCCCACGGATCCTAATACCAGACTAATCTGACTAAAACTGCTTCCAATGGCATTTCCAATAATTATCCCTGATGTATCAGTGTTCCCTATAACATTGTGAAGAGATGCGTTAATAGCAATGACAATTTCGGGAAGATCAGTCCCAATTGACAATATTGCTAAACCTACAAATACCTGAGATAATTTGTAATATTTTGCAATATTTACTGCTCCTTTTATTACCAATTCAGTACCTAACCACAAACCTATAAGTCCAAAAAATATAAGAAAAACTTCTTGCATAAGATAATAGTTTTGCTTGTACTCAAAGATAAAGGTTCTTGGCTCAATAATCAATAAATTAACCTTCAAAAACGACAATATTACTAAGAAAATCATTATATTTAGTAAGGCTTAGA
>JAUWUU010000035.1 GCA_030617765.1 Flavobacteriia bacterium
TAGATGGGCTACCAATACTGTAAAAATTGAAAACAATGAGCCCGGTAAATGGAAAATGAGTACCAAATCAGGAGTAAAACCTTTCGAATCAAACGACAAAGATTCTAAACGAATATTCTGGAAAGATGGTGGTGTTCATCAAAATATTACACATGCAGTACACCCTGATCCGATTAGTGGAATGCATACCTGGCATCAACGTGTTAGAATTGAAAAGCCAGGATCTGAAGATAAATATGGTGATATTTTTGTTGATACCAACAGGTCTCACGAAATATATAAAGAATGGTTAGCAATGACCAGACCAGCCCCAGGTCCTAATGGATTAAGAAGACCTTTATGGTTTAAAAGAGCTTTTAAACCTGATGAATCTACTTATTTTATAGATAAAGAAAAATAATTATTGATATAAACGTCATTCTAATTAAGACAAAATTCAACAGACTTAAAATAACAGTAAAAAATAAAAACCTTTAACAAAATTTCGTATTGTTTTACGCAATTTTGCAGTTAATAAATGCTACAAAGAATATTTCCTTTTTTAACTTGGTTACCCTTAGCAAAAAAATCATGGAAAGATGATCTAATTGCTGGAATAACTGGTACAATAATTGTAATTCCTCAGGCAGTTGCTTTTGCGATGATAGCTGGTTTACCTCCTGTTTATGGTTTTTATACCGCAATGATCACACCTGTAATTGCAGCTTTATTTGGATCATCATACCATTTAATATCAGGCCCTACAACAGCAATTTCAATAGTGGTCTTTGCTACCATCAATAAATTTGTTGACCCTGCAAATGATATAGAACAGTATGTTACGCTTACATTGGTCCTAACTTTTATGGCTGGAATAATTCAATTTGCCATGGGTTTAGCAAAAATGGGCAAATTGGTAAATTTTGTTTCTCATTCGGTTATCATTGGATTTACAGCAGGAGCAGGAATTCTTATCGCAATTAAACAGTTAAAATATGTTTTTGGCCTAGATGTGCCACAAGGAAGTTCATTTTATGCCATATTAAAACATGTTATCAGCAATATTTCTGATACAAATTGGTATGTTTTTGGAGTTGCTATTGGCACAATGGCAATAGCAATTTTGGTTAAAAATTTTATCAAACCACTGTCGAGATATTATATGTTAATTGCAATGGTTTTGGGAAGTTTTATGGCAATTTTACTTGGAAGCGAATCTAATGGAATTGAAACCGTTGGAAAAATTCCATCAAATTTACCTCCTTTCAGAATGCCTCAACTCAATCTTACAAATATCCGAAATTTAAGCTCCGGTGCTATTACTGTTGCCCTTTTAGGATTAATAGAAGCCGTTGCCATTGCCCGTTCTATATCACTATCAACTTATCAGAGGATTGATGCAAATCAAGAATTTAAAGGACAAGGACTGTCTAATATTGTAGCAAGTTTCTTTTCCAGTTATATGGGGTCAGGTTCATTTACCCGTTCTGGAGTAAATTATCAGGCAGGAGCAAAAACACCTATGTCAGCTATTTTTGCAGCACTTTTTTTAATGATTGTTTTACTTTTATTTTCAGATTATGCAGCCTATTTACCAAAACCTGCAATGGGTGGTATTATCTTATTGGTTGGTTATAATCTAATTGATTTTCATCATATAAAACAAGTATTTAAAAGTAGTGGTCGCGAATTAATAGTTTTGAGCACAACTCTATTTGGAACATTATTCTTTGAATTAGAAACCGCCTTATTTTTAGGTATTGCGTTATCATTATTCTTTTATTTAGAAAGAACTGCCAAACCAAATATTGCTGTTTTAGGATCTTCAAAAACACATCGGTTTATCAATATATTAAGAGACACCAATGCAAAAGAATGTCCTCAGCTCAAAATTGTTCGTATTGATGGTTCTATTTACTTTGGTGCATTAGAAGTAGTATCAGATTTTTTTAATAATTTATATGATGAAGACAATATTAAACATGTATTGGTAATCGCAAATGGAATTAATTTTATTGATCTTGCCGGAGCAGCATGGTTGGCTCACGAAGCTGAAAAATGGCAAATTAGAGGTGGTGGAATTTACTTTAGTGGATTAAAAATTGTCAGCCAGCAAATTCTTAAAAAAGGTGGATTTAGAGACCAGATTGGTTTAGATAATTTTTATCTCGATAAAAAAACTGCTATCGAAGATATCTATAAGAAATTAGATAATAATATATGTGCCACTTGTAATGTAAACGTTTTTGATGAATGCAATTCTTAGAACTCATCTTGACTTATAAACTATAAATTTTTGTACCTTTATATTTCAAAATGAATCTTAAATCTTACTTTCCAATATTAGATTGGCTGCCTACCTATCAGAAACACTGGCTTAAATCAGATGCTTTAGCGGGTATAACTATTGGTGTAATATTAATTCCTCAAGGAATTGCCTATGCAATCATTGCCGGTTTACCTCCTGTCTATGGTTTGTATACTGCTTTAATACCGCAGATTGTATATGCAATTTTTGGAACTTCCCGACAGCTGGCTGTTGGTCCGGCCGCAATGGATTCACTAATCGTAGCGTCAGGAATAAGCACACTTTCAGCAGTTGGAACAGAAAATTTTATTGCTTTAGCAATTGCTTTGGCCTTTATGGTTGGTTTTTTTCAATTTTTGTTTGGAATCTTTAAACTTGGTTTTTTGGTGAATTTTTTATCCAGACCAGTAATAAGTGGTTTTACAACCGGTTCAGCAATAATAATAGCTGCAAATCAAATTGGTAATTTACTGGGTGCCGATATTCAAAGAAGTAACAATCTACAATCGTTGATCAGCGATGTTTTTAATGAACTTAGTAACATTAATTATTTAACTTTTTTTATTGGTGTTTTTTCAATGTTGATCATTATTTTATTTAAAAAATATATGAAAAAAATCCCTGCTTCTTTAATTGTTGTAATCCTTGGAGTATTTTTTTCATTTATTTTTGACATTCAAAGTTATGGAACAGAAATTATTGGGAAAATTCCAAAAGGTTTACCTTCATTTGAAATTCCTGTTCTCGATAAAACAATATTTTTTGAATTGCTTACATTATCTATTACATTAGCATTTATTGGTTTTTTAGAAGCCATTTCAATTGGAAAATCAATTGAAGTAAAACACAACAGCTATGAAGTAAAACCAAACCAGGAATTAATCGCTTTAGGTTTGGGTAATATGATTGGGTCTTTTTTTCAAACTTATCCTGCTACCGGTGGCTTCGCAAGAACGGCAGTAAATGATCAATCCGGAGCAAAAACGCCTCTATCCTCATTATTTGCAGCGCTTATAATTTTATTGACACTACTCTTTTTAACCCCATTATTTTATTATCTGCCCAAAGCAATATTAGCTGCTATTATTTTAGTTGCTGCTTATGGGTTATTAGATTTTAAAATGCCAAAAAATTTATTGAATTACAATTATTTAGATCTAATAATTCTAAATGCAACATTGTTAATGACTATCTTTTTTGGAATAACACAAGGTATAATGATAGGTGTTATACTTTCTATTATAATGTTAATCTTTAAATCAACAAAACCTCATATGGCAGTTTTAGGTAATGTACCCAAAACTCATTTTTATAGAAATATAGATCGGTTTAAAGATATTATTATTAAAGATGAAATTTTGATCATACGTTTTGATGCTCAACTTTATTTTGCTAATACTTCATATTTTAAAGAAAAACTTAAAAAATTAGCAAAAGAAAAAGGAGAAGGTCTAAGACTCATCATTATTGATTGTGAGAGTATTAACGCTTTAGACAGCAGTGCTATATACGCTTTAGATGAAATTTATGATTATTTTAATGGACAGGGTGTTAGTATTGCGTTAACTGGTGTAAAAGGGCTGGTAAGAGATGTATTGGCAAAATCAGGATTGATGAAAAAAATAAAATATGATCACTGCTTTATGAGTATTCAAGGAGCTATTGATTGCTATGATCAATTGTGTTTTAGCAATCAAAAACAATATTCTCATCAAGAATATATCAAACAGATTAACAGATAATAAAAATTTTATGTAACTTACGTTGCGTGTATTAATGTTTGTTGTTGTTTTTTCAATATGAAGTATTAGCAAAACTAATTTTAGCAAAAGCCTCACAAAATAAGTTTAATTTAAAAATCATAGAAATATCATGAAAGTAGAGCAATTATTTACGGGATGTCTGGCAGAAATGGCTTATTATATTGAGTCAAATGGTGAAGCTGCAATCATTGACCCTTTAAGGGAAACTGAACCTTATGTCAGAATGGCTGAAGCCGACAAAGCAACAATAAAATATATATTTTTAACACACTTTCATGCTGATTTTGTTTCTGGTCAATATGATCTTGCTCAAAAAACCGGAGCAACAATTGTATTTGGTCCTGGCGCAAAAGCTGAATATGAAATTTACAATGGTAAAGATGATGAAGATTTTAAAATTGGTGATATTAAAATACGGTTATTACATACGCCTGGTCATACAATGGAATCCTCTTCCTATTTATTAATTGATAAAGATGGTAATACCCCTTATATATTTAGCGGTGATGCATTATTTATTGGTGATGTTGGTCGACCGGATCTGGCTGTAAAATCTGATCTAACTCAGGCTGATCTGGCAAGTCATTTATTCGACTCTTTACGCAACAAAATAATGCCGCTCCCTGATGATATTATTGTTTACCCAAATCACGGTGCGGGTTCTGCATGTGGAAAAAACATGAGTTCTGAAACCTTTGACACTTTAGGAAATCAAAAGAAAACCAATTATGCCTTACGGGCAGATATGACAAGAGAAGAATTTGTTGAAGAGGTAACAACTGGTTTAAAAACTCCTCCTCAATATTTTCCTAACAATGTTCGTATGAACAGGTCAATAAATACTAGTATTGATGAAATTATTCATAAAGGTTCAACACCCTTAGATGCTGCTACTTTTCATGAAATGAGTGAACAAAAAGATATTTTAGTTATTGATACTCGCTCAAAAGAATCTTATACTGAAGAAGGTACCGTTCCCGGAGCCTGGTATATTGGTTTGGATGGTAATTTTGCGCCTTATGTTGGTGCATTAATAAAAGATATTGATCAAAAAATTATTTTTATTGCCGAAGATGAAACACGTGTAAATGAAATTCCTATTCGTTTTTCAAGAGTCGGTTACGATAATACTTTAGGTTATTTGTTTGGTGGTCTAAAAAATTGGATAGATCACGGATATGAAGTTGATAAAATCGGCTCAATATCAGGTCATGAATTTTGGGAGAGATTAAAATCCGGAAATATTGAAAAACCTTTAGATGTTAGAAAAGAATCTGAATATGTTTCTCAACATGTTGTTGGTGTTGAGAATTTCCCTCTTGACTTTATACATTCAAATTTTGCGGAGATCAATCCTGATAAAGAATATGCTATACATTGTGAAACAGGATACCGCTCATTGATTGCGGCTTCAATTTTTCAGGCTAATGGTGTTAAAAATGTAATAGATGTTAGGGGTGGTTTTGATGATATAATTGAAACTGATGCTCCGGTTTCTGAATATGTTTGTCCAACTACTTTACTCTAATAAAAATAATTAATCTTAAAAAAAAAGGGTTTTTATACCCTTTTTTTTATTTTTGCACTCTAAATAATTACTGTAAAATGAAATCTTTACAAATATTAATTGCATTCTTGTTCTTTTTAAGCTTAAATTTTTTGAGTTGTGGTCAAGACTCAAATGCTAAAAATGATGTAGATACAATAGAACTAAAAACAAATGTTGTTGCTTATATTTCTCCTGTTGAATTAAATTCAAGAAATAAAAATATTCAATTAATAGATATTAGAACTTCAAAAGAATTTTTTAATGGTTATATTAAAAATGCAAAAAATATTGATGTATATAATCCAAATTTTAAAAATGAAATTAACAAATTGGATAAAACCAAAGAGTTATACATCTATTGCCGTAGCGGCAATAGAACAGGTAAAATAACAAAAAGGCTTGAAGCTATGGGTTTTATAAAAGTTTATGATCTCAAAGGTGGCATCAATAATTGGAAAAAAAATAATCAAGAATTAATAAAATAATTTAAATTTCACATTATGTATAAATTTGTAATAATATTCGTATCAATTGCTGTTTTAAGTAGTTGTTCTAAATCATTATCAAAAAAAGAAGTTGAACAATACACTATTCAGGGAAAAGAAATTGCTCAGGCAACAGCTAAAAAATTGGGTGGGACTTTAGTTGAGAAAATGAAAGATGGAGGTGTAAAAGATGCTGTTCCTTTTTGCAATGCTGAAGCAATTAATTTAACCAATGAAATGTCTGATAATTTTAATGTTTCCATAAAAAGAACCTCTCATAGGTTGAGAAATGAAGAGAATAAACCGAATGATGAAGAAAATATAATTGTTAATAATTATAACAAATTATTTTCTGAAGGTAAAAAACTTAAGCCAATTGTAGAGCTTGATCAATCAGGAAAACCCCACTTTTATGCGCCAATTATTTTGCAAAAAAAGTGTCTGGCCTGTCATGGTGAAATAAATGTTGATGTAACCAAAAAATCTGATTCGATCATTAAATCTTATTACCCAAAAGATCTGGCAACAGGATTTAAAGAAGGTGATATAAGAGGTATTTGGAGTATTGCTTTTAACAAGTAAAAAAATTATTTCTTCTAATAAAACATCTTTAATGTAGCTTAAGTCACATTAAAGATGTTTTATTTTATACTACATTTGAGTTATTAATCATATAATAATAAGATCAATGGCAAAAGTAGTCGTACTAGGAGCTGGAGTTTCAGGTCATACCGCAATAACTTATTTAAAAAAATACTTAGGTAAAAATCATGAAGTCGTGATTGTTTCACCTAACAGTAATTACCAATGGGTACCTTCAAATATCTGGGTTGGAGTTGGTTTAATGAAACCTGATCAGGTAAAATTTAAATTAGCACCTGTCTATAAAAAATTGGGTATAGTTTATAAACAAGCTTTGGCGCTTTCAATACATCCTGAAGGTAATAATAATTCAGAAAAAGGATTTGTAACTATTAAATATGTAGATGGTGATAAAAAAAATCAAGAAGAGAAAATTGATTATGATTATCTTGTTAATGCTACCGGCCCAAAATTAAATTTTAATGCTACTGAAGGGTTAGGCCCTGATAAATTTACCAATTCAGTATGTACTTATGACCATGCTGCCCACTCATGGAAAAACCTTCAGAAGGCATTTAAAAAAATGGAAAATGGAGAAAAGCAAACTTTTTTAATTGGCACCGGGCATCCATTAGCAACTTGTCAAGGTGCAGCTTTTGAATATGTTTTAAATATCGCTTTTGAAATTGGAAAAAGAAAACTTTCTGAATTAGCAGATATTTGGTGGATTTCTAACGAATATGAATTAGGTGATTTTGGAATGGGTGGAGCATTTGTAAAAAGAAATGGTTATATCACACCAACCAGTATTTTTACAGAGTCAATTTTAAAAGAATACGGTATACGATGGATTAAAAGAGCTGGAGTTCAAAAAGTAGAAAAAGGCAAGGCATATTATGAAGATTTACATGGTGAATTTCATACTAAAGAATTTGATTTTGCTATGTTAATTCCTGGTTTTGCAGGTTCTGGAATGAAAGCTTATGACAAGCAAGATAAAGATATCTCATCAAAAATATTTGCTGCGAATACTATGATGAAAGTTGATGCTGATTATACACCAAAACCTTATGAGGAATGGAAAGCTTCCGATTGGCCATTAATCTATCAAAGTCCTGAATACAATAATTTATATGCTGCCGGAATAGCTTTTGCACCTCCTCATACTATGTCAAAACCAATGGAAAGTCCAAATGGCACAAAAATATTTCCTACACCACCAAGAACCGGAATGCCATCAGGTGTAATTGGTAAAATTGTAGCCGAAAATATCTCTCACCAAATAAAAACAGGAAAGAAAGACCATCCACATAAAGCATCAATGGCAAAAATGGGCGCTGCTTGTATTGTATCAGCCGGATATGGTTTGTTTAGAGGTCAGGCTGCTGTTATGACAGTTAAACCAATTGTTCAGGATTGGGAAAAATATCCCAAATGGGGTCGTAGTATTCATGATACTGTAGGTGTAGTAGGATCAGCTGGTCATTGGATGAAATTATTTATGCACTATATGTTTTTATATAAGGCGAAAGCAAAACCTTTTTGGTGGTTAATTCCTGAATAACTTATATATATCTGCATTCAATTAAAATATTAAATATATTCAAAATGAAAAAAAGTAAAAAAGCAAGTATCCCATATAGTAACATGTATTATGCTACACAGCCTGGAAAAATGGTGCGGTTTTTTAGAGTTTGCATCATAAATCAAATCTATCAATTCTTTAGATTAAATTTAAAAATTATGAGAATTGTTGTAGGAGGACATTCATAATTTTAATTTTTTAGTATCAGGTAATTTCTTTTTTGTTATTTTTGTTACATAACAAACTAAAAACAAGAATAATCAAATGAATACTACTATCGAAATTTTAAACTTAAAATGTCACGGTTGTGCAAACACAGTTAAAAAAGGGTTATTGAATATTGAGGGCATTGATAAAGTTGATGTTGATGTTGAAAATTCAAAAGTAATTGTCCCTACTGAAGATGATAAGATCATAAAAGAAGTAAAAGAAAAACTGTCAAAAATGGGATATCCTGAACTTGGTGATGCTAACACAATGATCCATAAAGCAAAATCTTTTGTGAGTTGTGCATCAGGCAGAATGACCTTAGAAACTGAATAAATATGGCAAGTTTTAATCAGATCATTAATCAAGAAACTCCAGTTTTAGTTGATTTTAAAGCAGATTGGTGTGCTCCTTGCAAAATGATGACACCTATTTTAAAGCAAGTAAAACAACATTTTAAAGATCGCATTAAAATTGTTAAAATTGATATTGACAAAAGTCCTGCTGTTGCTCAAAAATTTGATATTCTTGGAGTTCCAACTACCATTCTATTTAAAAATGGAAAAAATGTTTGGAGACAATCCGGGGTTATTCAAGCCAATCAAATCATATCTGTTATTAATGACTATTTATAAATAAACTATTCAGTATAATCTAACTGTCTTTTTAACTAAAAATTATGAAAGTTGCTGAGCTAATATTACGAGATTTTCCAAGGTTAGCAAATTCGCCACAACTACTTCAGGAAATTACAAAAATTGGAGTACTACAAACTTTTAAAAAAGACACCATTTTACTAAAGGAAGATTCTTATATAAAGGTAATCCCTTTGGTTGTCTCTGGTTTGATCAAAATATACAAAGAAGAAGAAAACGGTAATGAAGTATTATTGTATTATATCAAACCCGGAGAAACTTGTATTGTTTCTGTAATCACTGCAGAAAAAAATGAAAAATCCAATGTAAAAGGTGTGGTTGAAGAAGATGTGAATGTTATTTTAATTCCTAAAGATAAATTATATGATCTGCGAAAGAAATTTCCCGATTGGAATTTATTTATTTATAATTCTTTTAATGATAAATTTGACGAAGTAGTTGATATGGTCAAAGTTTTGACTTTTTCAAATAAAGAGAAAAGACTATATGATTTCCTTGTTAAAAAAGCATCATTGAATGAAAGTAATCTTATTCAAAAAACCCATCAGGAAATTGCCAATGAATTGGGTTCATCAAGAGAAGTAATATCGCGTCTATTAAAAAAGTTAGAGAAAAACAAAAAAGTTTCATTAGCACAAAAAGAAATTAAAATTCTATAATTTTAACCAGTTGTGACAACTGTCACAGGATTTTTTTAAACTAGTGTGTAAGTTTGCTCAATAAATTAAAAATTAATCATTTTAATCTTTATCATTATGAAAAAAAATGTAGGAAATATCGACAAAATTGTCAGGATAGTTATTGCAATTGTAGCATTTTATTTTGCTTATACTACCATGGTTAGCCCATGGAATTATATTCTTTATGCAGTAGGTGGAATTATGGTTGTAACATCATTATTTGGCTGTTGTCCATTATTTAGTATTTTTGGAGTTAACACTTGTAAGATAAAAGAACAATAAAATTATTTAGAAGAATACTTATAATGCCCTTTGTTTTATAAACCTAAGTTCAAACTTGGGTTATAAGGGCATTTTTTTGACTAAAATCGCAAAGTAAGCCCTAGTAAAAAGTTGATCTCTGCTTGTGGATAATAACCCATTCCTTCAATTGTTATCGTTTCTCCGGGTGATGTCCATGAATCATCGTAAGTATAAAAGTATCCGTTTGAAACATATTTTTGATTAAATATATTATTGATCAATCCGTTAAATACAATAGATTTAAATATTGGTATATTATTAATCTCGTATGATACATTTAGATCATTCACAAAATAACTATCTAATATAGAAGTGTCGCTATCAATGTTACCCATATATTGCTCCCCTACGAATTTAGATAAAAAATTAATTTGAAAGTTCTGCATTGGTTGATATGAAATAATATTTCCAACTATAATATTGGGTGAATATGATATGTTGGTATCGCCTAAATTCACTAAATTACCATCAATTGAAGCTTTAAAATCTTTGTTTTTATTACTGCTTAAAGCTATATTTGGAATGATACTCCATTGATCAGAAATTAAAATATTTGCATCAATTTCTAAACCAAAACGATAACTTTCACCGCTGGTTCTTCTTATTGGATTACCTACATCATCTATTTTTCCTGTTAAAACCAATTGATCTTTATAATACATATAATATGCGTTAGTACTAATCTTTATTTTTCCGGTATTGAATCGCCATCCCAGTTCAAAATCATTTAATACTTCCGGTTTGGTTACACTATTCTCAAAGTCATTTCTGTTAGGTTCTTTGTTTGCTCTTGCATATGAAGTATATAAATGATGTTGACTATCAATTGTGTAGGTCAATCCAAATTTAGGATTAAAAAAACTGTATTTCTCATCAACATCAATAGGGTCTCTATCAGAGGTTAAACCTGACGTTTTGTAAATAACAAATCTTTCCTGTAAATCACCAAAGAAACTCCAATTTTCGTTTAAATTATAAGTAGCTTTTGCGAATATATTAAAATCATTTTTTCGACTATTTCCAGAATAATAACGGTCTCTAATTTGAGAACCACCGGCATATTGCGCCCAAATAACTTCTCCAAAATGATCACCATCATAATGGCTGTATGAGCTGCCAAAGATCACATCAATTTTATCTTTTCTGTAATTTGCATTTACATTAAAAACATAAAAATCATTATCTAACCAGCGCCTTCTTATTAGATCAGTGTTATTGATGATCTCTCCTCCAATTTCTACTGGGACAAAATCATAATCTTCAAAATCCTGATCCTCTTTATACTGCTCAAAATATCCTTTTCCATGCGTATAATTCAGTCCGATATTTGTAGTCCAAAGATCATTGTATATCTGATTCCAGTGTAACTGAAAATGATCCTGTTTATAGTTATCAACTTCATTTTCATAAAATTGTATATTACCATTATCATCTGTATAAATACCAGCGTAATTAAATGTCCTGTCAGTCTTTAATTTTTCTTCGTCAATTCCATACCATGCCTGATAAGTAATCTCATGACCTCCAAAAGCGAGTGCTTTGATCAATGTTTTTTCATCTTTATAGGCAGCCTGTAAAAAATATGATTTTAGATCAGATGTAGCTCTGTCGATATATCCATCAGAAGAAATCAAAGATAGTCTTCCAGCAATTTCAATATGATCATTGAGTAAACCTGTACTAAATTTCACATTATTTTTAAATGTATTATATGAACCAAAGCTACTAGATATTTCCCCAAAAGCATTTTCAGAAATAGCATCTGTTAAAATATTTAAACTGGCACCGAAGGCACCGGAACCATTTGTGGATGTCCCCACACCCCTTTGCAATTGTAAGTTTTGTACAGAAGAAGCGAAATCAGGTAAATTTACCCAAAATGTACCTTGAGATTCTGAATCGTTAAATGCAATTCCGTTAATCGTAACATTAACGCGTGTAGCGTCGCTACCTCTCACTCTGATACCCGTGTAACCAACACCTGCACCCGCATCACTCGTAGTAACAACGGAAGGTAGATAATTTAATAATATCGGGATATCCTGTGCCAGATTACGTGGCTCAATATCTTTTGATTCTACAATAGTCTGGGCAAAAGGCGCTTTTTTATCAGCTCGCACAGCCTTAACAATTATTTCTTCAAGATTTACTGTATCTAATAAACTGATATCGTCTTGAGCTGTCACCAAAAAACTTCCAAACAATAAAAAAAATATTAAAATTTTATACTTCATGGATTTACCCTTAATTTTGTAATATTAAATGTCTTTTGGGGTAAAATTTGAGAAGTTATCCCTTAACAGCATTACCTGTTCAGGTTCAACGGGTTTAATCTCAGCTAGTTTTAACCAGCACCCCTTTAAAGATTTTGCAAAGATACGAAATGTTTCTTTAACTTAAAGAATGGACTTTTAATTTAATCCATGTCAGGTTTTCGCCTCAATGCTTTTTTATAGGCTTGTTTTTTCTTTTTTTCCAATCTTTTTTTTACTGAAGATTTATTCGGTTTGGTCGCTTTTCTTTTTTTTGGAACTACTAATCCTTTGTGGATGATCTTCAAAAAACGATCAGTTACAATTTCTTTGTTTTTATGCTGACTCCTACTTTCATCCGAAAATAATATTAAAACTTTTTCTTTGGTCAATTTGCTTTTTAAATTTTTAAAAAGGATTTGTTTTTCTTCTTCTGAAAAAGATTTAGAGTTTTCAAAATCAAATATCAATTGAACTTTTGAAGAAACTTTATTGGCATGTTGCCCACCCGGTCCTGAAGATCTCGATGCTGTATATTTGATTTCAGTATTTAGTATTTCTTGATTCAATACTTATTTTTTTGACCTTTGGGATGTGATATTATAATAACACTTGCAAAGTAATAAAACCATGCAGGTGGACTACAACTTCTTTGAAAATGAATCCAATCCTTTTTTATTCTTTAAAACAAAATCAATCTCTTTAATAGCTTTATCCAATCTCTTTTTTACATCTCCTTTTAAAGTAATATAAGGTCGGTTATGTGTTTTTAAAGTGTTTTCAAATGCGTTAAACATATCTTGTCGTTGCTCGGGACGATCACGAAGATCATCCGCTTCCCAGGGTGTGTCAATATACGTTAAAAGATAAAGATCATATTGATTTTCTAGTGCAGCTTTATCTAATTCTGGTTCAACAAATCCGCCGTAATATTCTTCAGAGTAAACTTTGGTTTCTAACAGATCAGTATCGCAAATTAAAACTTTATCTGCTTTTCTTGCCAGATCATTTTCTAAATTCATTTGCCCGATTGCAATTGGAATCAAATCGTCATGTTCACAGGTTTTTCGTTCATTATTCCATTTATCCTGTAAATATTCACGGGCGAATTCAGCCACCCAAACGGTATTGTAATGTCGGGCTAATAATTCTGATAAAGTAGTTTTTCCGGTAGATTCAGGACCGAATAAAACAACTTTTACGAGATTTGCGGGCTTTTGTTTAGGTATTTTTTCCATGCTAAATAACCAAATATTGCGATAAAAGTAAATCCGAGATATTGAAAAGCTGTAAAAGCCAATCCTTTGTACAAATATAAAGGTACAGAAATTATATCACCTATGATCCAGTAGATCCAGTTTTCAATTTTTCTTTTTGCCATTAACCACATTCCTACAAAGAAAACAGCAGTTGTAACTGTATCTACATAAGCTGTCCAGCTTGTCCACTTATCAAAATACTGATAAACTAAAATGACAAATAAAATAGTTGTGAAAAAAATAAAAACAGACTGAATGTTTTCCTTTTTTGTGGTTCTACTTATTGGAGTCACATGAGTTGGATCTACTTTACGTGTCCAGATATACCAGCCATAAACACTCATTGCAAAATAATAACCGTTGATCATCATATCGCCCAACAATCCCCATTTTAACAGTAAATAAACAAAAATTGCTGTACTTATCATCCCTGTAGGGAAAACCAGAATTTTATTCTGTTTAGAAAACCAAACCGATAAAAACCCGAAAATAACAGCAATGATTTCTAAAACAATATCAATGGTTTCATAACTCTGATATTGCTCAAAAAGAGAATTAATAACTTGGATCATGGTGGCTGCGGTCGTCAGTAACAATTTTAAGCATAAAAACACAATTCTCTTCGTTGATCAATGCTTCGTTAATATTTGAATTTAAAAACTCCATCACTTCTAAATATTCTCCATAGATCTGAGTACTCAAACCGTTTTCTTCAGTATGAAATTTTGAGTTTCTAAGTATTTTGATAAACAGCTTAATTGGTGTTTCAAAATCTTTATGTAAAGGATACATTGATATATCAATTGATACTTTCATTTTTTAATATTTTGTTTAAAATTTTATTATTCTCCTCAAAAGCTGTTCCAACAACTACAAGATCTGCACCATTTTTATAAGTTTCTTCCAACTGTTCTTTTGTTCGGATACCTCCACCAACAATTAATGGAATATTGATGTTCTCTTTTACAGCTTTTACAACTTCCGGTTTAACCGAATTTTTAGCCCCGCTACCGGCTTCAAGATAAATTAACTTATTTCCCAGATACATCCCAGCACAAGCAGTTTGTGTAATTTTATTAATCTTTTTCTGAGAAATTGGTTGCGTATTACTAACTCTTTGTACTGCAGTTTCTACTCCGCCATCTACCAAAATATAACCCGTGGGGATTATTTCTAAATTAGAATTTTGTAGAAATGGAACTGATTTTATTTGTTGCTCGATCAAATATTCAGGATTTCTTCCAGAAAGTAAAGTCAGAAATAAAATTGCATCGGCTTTGTTTGTTATTTGACTAAAATCTCCCGGGAATAAAACCAAAGGAATCGTAGTATTTTTTTTAACTTCTTTTACAAATTTATCTGTAATACCATTTTTTACTGTACTTCCTCCAATAAAAATAAAATCTACTTGACTTTGATTTATTTTTATAAAAGTTTCAGAAACTTTAATTAAATCCAACTTATCCGGATCTAACAAAACAGCGAGTAATTTTTCACCCTTCTTTTTTGCAGATAATATTTTTTTATAAATAATATTCACTTCTAAATTCTAGTTTTAAAATTAATTTTTCCCCTTTTCACTATTAACTTTATATTTTTTATGTGGAAGCGCATAAACCAAAGTAAAACCTTCATCAAAAAAAGCAAAAAATATCTCATAATATTTTTTCCACTCATTAAAAATTACCCTGCCAGATGATTTATTATTAGCAAACAAAAATGGATCTATAGCTATATGGTTGTGGAAACTGAGCCCTCCGTAAGGATAAATTTTATACATTGATTCTTTTGCTCCCCATACAACAGTTAATTGTTTTATAATATCTTCATCAGACAAAGAATCTACTGTTGTGTTTACAAACCTGTTTTGAATTTTCACAATTTTTGGTCTATTTTTTTCTATGTCAATACCAACTTCATTATCACTTATTATAATTCCCGAAAATTGAAAAGAATGTGTTATTGAAATATGTTTTTTATCATTCAAAAGTGGTTTTCCATATTCATTATAATACAGATCAAAATCATTATACCCTGCAATTTTAAGTAAATGACGAACACTTAAAAATCCTTTTTGATGCACCTCAGATCTCATTCCGCTTAAGCGCTTTTTACTTCGCTCATTTAATATAATATCTTTGATCAAATCATTATAAGATTCTTCAATTTTCCATACCAAAATTCTGGTATTTTCATTGTGCTGTATTGTTTTATAAAGAGGCATTATAAATTCAAAGGTATTTTGTATTTTTGCAAATTCAAAAAACAAATATAATTAATATGAATTCAGAAACATCAACTTATGTAAAATATAAGGTAAAAGATATAAATCTTGCCGAATGGGGAAGAAAAGAAATGCATTTAGCTGAAGCAGAGATGCCGGGTTTAATGAGTTTAAGAGAGGAATACGGAGATGAAAAACCACTTAAAGGTGCGAGAATAGCGGGATGTTTACACATGACTATTCAAACAGCAGTTTTGATTGAAACGTTAATTGAACTTGGTGCTGAAATAACATGGAGTTCGTGTAATATTTTTTCTACACAAGATCAGGCTGCTGCTGCAATTGCCGCTGCAGGAATTTCAGTTTATGCTTGGAAAGGAATGAATGAAGAAGAATTTGACTGGTGTATAGAACAAACGCTATTTTTTGGAGAAGATCAGAAACCCTTAAACATGATCTTGGATGATGGTGGTGATCTTACCAATATGGTTTTAGATAAATATCCAGAATTGGTAAGTGGCGTTAGAGGGATTTCTGAGGAAACAACTACAGGAGTCCACAGACTTTATGATAGAGTGAAGGAAGGAACTTTACCTGTACCAGTTATTAATGTTAATGATTCAGTAACCAAATCAAAATTTGACAATAAATATGGATGTAGAGAAAGTGCTGTTGATGCCATAAGAAGAGCTACAGATATTATGCTTGCCGGAAAAGTTATTATTGTTGCTGGTTACGGTGATGTTGGTAAAGGATCAGCTGCTTCTTTTAAAGGAACCGGTGCCAGAGTAATTGTAACTGAGATTGATCCTATTTGTGCTTTACAAGCTGCAATGGAAGGATTTGAAGTGAGAAAAATGGACAATGTTATCAATAAAGCTGATATTGTAATTACGGCAACAGGAAATAAAAATATTGTTCAGGAAAAACATTTTAGAGCATTAAAAGACAAAGCTATTGTTTGTAATATTGGTCATTTTGACAATGAAATTGATATGGCTTGGTTAAATGGAAATTATGGTCATACTAAAATTGAAATTAAACCTCAGGTTGACCAATATAATATAGATGGTAAAGAAATAATTCTATTAGCTGAAGGTAGGTTGGTCAATTTGGGCTGTGCAACAGGACATCCTAGCTTTGTGATGAGCAATTCGTTTACAAACCAAACTTTAGCTCAAATTGAATTGTGGAACTATCCGGATAAATATGAAAACAAAGTCTATATGTTGCCAAAACATTTAGATGAAAAAGTTGCTCGTCTACATTTAGAAAAAATAGGTGTAGAATTAGATGAATTAACTGAAGAGCAAGCCAAATATATAGGTGTAACAGTTGAAGGTCCGTTTAAACCAGATTATTACAGATATTAATTTATAATTATTCCCTTTTATAATTTTTTAAATATTTAATCATTATGAAAAATATTTTAGTCCCAATTAGTTCAAATGAAAATGCGGTAAATACACTACAATATGCTATTAACTTTGCTGAGAAGACAAACGCTAAAATATATTTAGTGCATATTTTTAGCAGCACAAAAATTTCAGGTGCTTTTGTTAAAATAGATGATATCTTAAAAAGAGACAGTAAAAAAATATTAGATGATCTTTTAGCGAAAGTAGATCGTAAAAATATTAGTGTTTTACGAAAATCATTAAAAGGACATAATGCCGTTGATAGCATTGGAGATTTTTGCACACTTTTTAAAATTGATTTGATTATTACCTCTACCAAAAATGATGAATCAGATAATACCGTTTTTTTAGGTGAAGTAACCGGAGGAATGTTAAAAGATCTTTCTTTTCCAGTAATGATAATACCTTCATCAACTAAATTTAAACCAATTGATAAGATCTTGATGGCAATAAAATCAGGTAAGATACAGTCTGAAAAAACTTTAATATCCTTATTTAAGATAAAAGATATTTTCAACTCAAAAATTGATCTATTACAAGTAAAAACACCTGTACTAAAAGAAAAAGATATGCCATTAAATACTGAATTAGAAAATAATATCTCTAATTTAATCTCTACTAATAATGCTACTGTTTTTCAAGGAGTTTTAGAGTTTTTACATGAAGAGGATCCTGATATTATTTGTGTGATTAAAAGAAAAAGAGGTTTCTTTAAAAAGCTTTGGCAAAATGATATCGTGAAAAAAGTAGATTTTGAAAGCAATATTCCTTTGCTTGTTTTAAAAGGAATGTCGTAATTTGCTTTTTTAATCGGGGTTATAGCTCAGTTGGCTAGAGTGCTTGACTGGCAGTCAAGAGGTCCGGGGTTCGAATCCCCGTAGCTCCACTTTT
>JAUWUU010000143.1 GCA_030617765.1 Flavobacteriia bacterium
TGCAAGTGTCCCTATTTTTGCTAGAGTTCAAAAGATAAATTGGGATTTCTGTTAAAGTGTAGTTGTAACTTTAATCATTTCTTAAAACAAACGGGTAAAATCTCTCCTTTTGTTAAGCGATATTTATCTGCTAATTCATCAGGAATAGTTTTTGAATAATCAATTTCATCAACTTTAAATCCAATATTTCGCAATCGATTAAAATAATCATTTCCATATATTCTCACATGATCGTACTGGCCAAAATGCTTTTTTCGCTCTTCGGCTGATATCATGTTAGAATCTTCGTAGGTCTTTTTTAAACTTAAATCTTGAGGTACCTGAAAAATTCCCATTCCGTTTGGTTTCAATACTCGATGTAGTTCGCTCATAGCTTTAGCATCGTCATCAATATGTTCTAAAACATGATTGCAAAAAACCACATCAAAATTATTGTCTTTAAAGGGAAGATCTAAAATATCAGCTTTTACGTCAACAATAGGAGAATATAGATCTGCAGTTGTATAATCCAGATTTTTCATTTTTTTAAAAATGGGCAAAAAACATTGTTCAGGTGCCATATGTAAGACCTTTTTCTTTGCTGTAAAAAAGTTGGTTTTGTTTTTTAGATACAACCACATTAACCGATGTCTTTCTAATGATAATGTACTTGGCGATAAAACATTGGGACGTTGTTCCCCATATCCGTAAGGCAGGAATTTTTTAAAACTTTTACCATCAATAGGATCGGTATATCTATCACCCTTTAGGTATAAAGTCAATATCGGGCTAACCAAATAGCTCAGTTTAATAAGATAAGGTCTTGGTAATGTATTGAGTATAAGTTTAAAAATATTCACAATTTAAGATTATCTTCTAAATTCTTCTTCTTCATTACTTACTATTCCCAAAGCATCATAAATATATTGAAAAGTTGAAAGCAATTCAGGTTTTCCTTTTACAATAGCAATATCATGTTCAAAGTGTGCACTAGGTTTACCATCAGCAGTTAGAATTGTCCAGCCATCTTTTAATTGATTAATTCTTTGTGTTCCCATATTGATCATGGGTTCTATAGCGACAACCATTCCTTCTTTAAATTTTTTACCCCTGCCTCTTCTTCCATAGTTTGGCATTTCAGGTTCTTCGTGCATCACTTTCCCCAAACCATGTCCTACCAATTCTCTAACAACTCCATATCCATGATTTTCAGTATAATTTTGAATAGCGTACCCAACATCACCAACACGGTTTCCAGCTCTAAATTCTCGAATTCCAATATAAAGGCTTTCTTTTGTTATTTGCAATAATTTTTTGGTTTCCTCGGCAATTTCACCAACTTCAAAAGTATAAGCATGATCTCCATAAAAGCCATTTTTTAAGGCACCACAATCTACAGAAATAATATCACCTTCTTTTAATGGCGTATCATTAGGAATTCCGTGAACAATTTGAGAATTTGGACTCATACAAAGTGTATTAGGAAAATCATAGAGCCCTAAAAACCCAGGCTCAGCACCTTGATCTCTTATGAACTCCTCTGCTAATTTGTCTAAAAACAAGGTTGTAACACCCGGTTTTATTTCAGAAGCGATTATTCCAAGTGTCCTTGAAACTATTAAAGCACTTTCACGCATTAATTCAATTTCTTCAGGGGTTTTTATATTGATCATATCAAAAAATTAATGATAGACAAAGATACTTTAAAAAGTTTAAAGTTGGGATGTTGAAGTTTATTGAAAGGTTTTAAAAATTGATTCTAATTTTTTATAAGATAAAACATTTTAGTAACTTTATGGTGTAATTCAAAGAACGTAATTATGTATAAATCTGTATCTCCCGAAGAAGCTGTAAAAATCATCAAATCAAATGATAGAGTATATATTCAAGCAGGTTCTGCTGCACCACAAACTTTGATCAATGCAATGACTGCAAGACATGAAGATTTGAGAAATGTAAAAATTTGTCATTTACATACAGAGGGTGAGGCTCCTTATGCAAACCCTGAATTAAAAGACAGTTTTCATGTTAACTCTTTTTTCATTGGTGGTAATGTAAGACACACACTCTTAGCAGGAAATGGTTCATATACTCCGGTTTTTTTAAGTGAATTACCCATTTTATTTAAGAGAAATATTATTGATATTGATGTAACTTTAATTCAGGTTTCTCCGCCGGATAAACACGGTTATTGTTCCTTGGGCACAACTATAATGGCAACGGTGGCAGCTATTGATAATGCTGATCATGTAATTGCACAAATTAATCCTCAAATGCCTAGAACACATGGGGATGGAATTATACATATTTCTGAGTTGGATTCTTTTGTAGAGGTAAATGAACCAATTCATGAAGTAAATATTCCTGAAATTAATGAAGTTCAACATAAAATTGGAAGTTATATTGCTGAAATGATAGATGATAGGAGCACTTTGCAAATGGGTATTGGAAATATCCCTAATGCTGTTTTACAGAAATTAGGTAATCATAAAGATCTGGGTCTTCATACTGAAATGTTTTCGGATGGTGTTATTGATCTGATCTTAAAAGATGTTATCACTGGAAATTATAAAGGAGTTAATCCGGGTAGAGCTTTAGCAACTTTTTTATTGGGAAGTAGAAAACTTTACGATTATGTAGATGACAATCCTTTTATTGAAATGAGAACAGCTGATTATGTTAATAATGTTGCTATTATCATGCAAAATCCAAAGATGATAGCAATAAATTCGGCAATAGAGGTTGATCTAACAGGTCAGGTTTGTTCTGATACAATTGGTACACGTTTGTATTCCGGTGTTGGTGGTCAAATGGATTTTATTAGAGGAGCTTCATTAAGTGAAGGTGGTAAAGCGATCATTGCTTTACCATCTCAAACAAGATATGGTGAAAGCAAAATAGTACCTTTCCTTAAAAAAGGAGCTGGAGTGGTTACAACAAGAGCAAATATACATTATGTGGTGACTGAGTTTGGTGTTGCTTTCTTATTTGGAAAAACGTTAAAACAACGAAAAAAAGAATTATTAAAGATTGCTCATCCTGATCATAGAGAAGCTATTGACAAGGCTTATTATGAAGTTTATAAATTTTAGCCTGAATAAAATAAGAAATTCAGCTTTTAAATAGTCCAAAGAAACCTTTTTTTACTTTTCTTTCTGATGGTTTTTCTGTTTTTAATAATTGTTGGTATATTTCTCCCCATCCAAGTAAACCACCAATGTTTCTATCATCTATAAAAACATCAGCATTTATTTTACGACTTTCCTTTCCTTTATATTTTTCTTCAGGATAACTATTGTTAACAGCGTAAAATTCCAGACCATTTTTTTTGCAAAACGCTATAGCTTCTTCTAATTTTTCACCAGACCTGTATGTCCATAAAATTAATCGATGCCCTTTATTTTGTAATTCTTTCAAAGTTTCAAAAGCAAATATCTTTGCAGTACCAACTTGAGGGTATTTATCCTCAACAATCGTTCCATCAAAATCTACTGCAATAATTAATGAATTTCTGGGCAACATATAAATAATATTTTTACAAACTTAATGTATAATAACCTAATATATGATAATTAACTAAAAACTAATAATACTATTGTATAGAATGAAAAATTTATATAAAAGATCAATCTGTATCATAAGAATGCTTATAAGGTTTTCCACTTACAATTTTAAGAATATCTTTTTCTAAAGTCTCTCTGGGATATTCAACAAATCTACCAATTTCTTTGCCGTTTTTATAAAAAACAAAAGTTGGAACTTTAGAAATATCTAAACCACTTTGAAGATTATCTGGAGTTTTTTTATCTCGATTAACAGCAATCATTTTAAGATTTTTATAATCGAAGTTTAACTCGTCTAATAATTTATAAAAACCTGGAGTTTCATGTTTACTATCTCCACACCAAGTACCCATAAATGCTTTTATACTAATACCTTTTAAGTGTTTTTTTATTTCTTTAACAGTAGATTCATCCAAATTATAATCATTGTAATTTGTATTGAACCATTGGGCATATGGTTGTTGTTTAAAGTCTTCTTTAGATTGAATGCCAATTAAGTTGTTATGAGCACTTTGTTGTGCATTGCTATTGAAATAGAATCCTATCAATAATAAGAATAGAGTTATTTTTTTCATTATTTAGTAGTTAGTTAGATTAAAGATTTTTGTGTCATAAGTTTTGGTTGATCAATACCCATTAAGTCTAAAATTGTAGGCGCAATATCACCTAAAATACCATCTTGAATTGTATGTTCTTTATCTTTTTCAACCAATATTAAAGGAACAGGATTTGTGGTATGGGCCGTGTTTGGAGTGCCATCTTCATTAATCATTGTTTCGCTATTTCCATGATCAGCAATAATAATACTAACATAATCATTTTCTAAAGCGGTGGTAATAACATTTTTTAAACATTGATCAACAGCCTCTGCAGCTTTCATAGCAGCTTCCAATATACCAGTATGGCCTACCATATCTGCATTAGCAAAATTTAAACAAATAAAGTCGGCTTCTTGTTTTTTCAATTCAGGAATAATAGCATCCTGAATTTCTTTAGCGCTCATCTCAGGCTGGAGATCATAAGTTGCTACTTTTGGAGAAGGACGTAAAATTCGTTTTTCTCCTTTAAATTCTTCTTCTCTTCCTCCAGAAAAGAAAAAAGTAACATGCGGGTATTTTTCAGTTTCAGCAATTCTTATTTGTTTTTTATCATTTTTTTCTAAAACTTCACCTAAAGTATCCGTCAAATTATCTTTTGGATAAATAACATTAATATTTTTAAAAGAGTTATCGTAATTTGTCATGGTTACATAATACAATGATCTTGTATGCATATCAAATTCGGGGAACTCTTGCTGTGTTAGAACACGTGTTAATTGCCTGCCACGATCTGTTCTGAAATTGAAAAAGATTACAACATCATCTTTTTTGATTGTTGCGATAGGTTCTTTATTTTGATCAACCATAATGATTGGTTTGATAAACTCATCTGTCACTTTATCGTCATAACTTTTTTGCATACTTGCAACAGCATCTTCAGATTTTTCACCAATGCCATTTACCAGAGCATCATATGATATTTTAACTCGATCCCAGCGCTGATCTCTGTCCATAGCATAGTATCTACCGGTTATAGAAGCTAATTTGCCAGTAGTTTTTTT
>JAUWUU010000129.1 GCA_030617765.1 Flavobacteriia bacterium
GGTACTTGGATAAATTTCTTAAATTTGTCATAATTGTATATTTTATTAGTTTTACATACTTAAATATACTAACTAACCTTCTAAAAAACAAATATTTAGAGGGTTAGTTTTCTTAACTTACTGACATTGGCCACGCAGGCAAGGCGGGTTAACCTTGATCCCGCTAGATACAGAAACAAGTTCAGCACAGGCAGCGGGATTAGCCTGCCACGCCGGCAAGGCGGGTTCAACTAATATTTTGAGTTCATTTTTAAACTCCTCAAAATTGAGTTTCACTAAAAAAACAATTATTTATTAAACCAATAAGTTAATTTTAAAGTAAGTGACCAACTTTTTCCTGTATAAGGTTCAAGTAAATGATTATTGGTAAAAACAATAAACAGATCGGATGCAGGCAAATAACGCCATTGAAATCTCGAATTTAGATTAAAATTCTTTGTTTGCTCGTTGTACTGAAATAAAGTTGAAAAAAAGAGTTTATTGGTAAATGTAATATCTATTTTAGAGCCAATCAACCAGAATTCAGTTACATTCCATGGTTCAGGTAAACTGATATAATTATAACTCACATTAGAACTGAGACTTACATAAGGTTGAAAGCGATAGCCCAGTTCATTGGTAATATTAATTCTGTTTCCACCTTCATAATAACCGCCAATCCGACTTCTAAGGGAATAAGTAAACATGCTTTGAGGTTTAGAGACATAGTCAAATATAAATCCATTCCAGTGATGTTTTGTTCCTGCAGCAAGAGAGTCTTTGCCAGTTCCGGTTGGATCAAAAGGTTCAAGTAATTCTACATTTTCATCAAAGACATTTAGCTTAAGTGAACTTCGATTGCGAAAATTTACTGAATATTGTAAAACATTTATATTATCTGTTTTTTCCATTTGCTCATTAAAGAAATAGCTGGAATATAATTTAGGACCATGACTTAATACTTTACTACTTTTAGGAAAGAATAAATATTCTAAAAATGAGCTTGTTCTTATATAGTTGTTTCGCGGTACAAAACCAACTTCAGCCGAATACTTCTCTCCTACATATTCTTCCTGAATTCTCCAATTCCATTTTCTGCTTTTATATTCAATATGAGCGGCTTGTGTAATTCCATTTTCTTGTTCGTTTGGCGAAAATGATTTAAAAAAAAATGCTTTACCTGTCCATAGATTATTTGAAGAAGCTAAATTATATTCCATTCCTAAATTGCGATTGTATTTTGGGTAAACAGCGTGTAAGGAATCAGTATCCTGGGGGTAGTTAAATGATTGTTTATTCACAAACATCATCCCGATACTTGATCTGCTAAATACTTTTCTTTGAAGAGAGATAACTCCAAAATTTTGATTTGGCAGACCGGTTTCATCCATACTGGCTGTTTGTATATCCATAGCACCCAACCGCCATTTTTCATTTAAATTACCACTTAATCTTGCTCCTGCCTGTATTGGAACGCCCAAACCTATTCTTCTTGAAAAAAATGGACGGATAGTTGGGTAACCAAAATTTGCAAATAAATCAGCATTTTCTAAAAAGAACTGACGCTTCTCAGGAAAGAATAATTCATACCGGTCCAGATTGGTTACCTGACGGTCAACTTCTACTTGAGAAAAATCAGGATTTATAGTTAAGTCAAGATTGAGAGAAGAAGTAATACCAAATTTAACATCACCACCAATTTTTTTCTCATAAACGATCTCTCCATCAGTATCAATTTCGCTGCCAACAGCACCCAATACATATGGAATTACAGAAAAATTAGTACCCTGCTCAGGTGGTGGAGCATCCCAAACTAACACTCCGGTATAAGCCAAAGATGCAGTAGGAAATTGCCTTGGTATTGGTGTCCAGCTCGATTTCTCACTTGTTTTCAGATCTAGCCTGCTAAAATTAATACCCCATTCTGTGACATTTTTTTTGTATCGAATTGATTTAAAAGGTATTGACATTTCAAAAACCCACTTTTCCTTATCTTGTTTAACTGCAGATATCCATTTACTATCCCAGTTTAGATCAACACTACCGCCACTATACATTGTACCATCCCATTGTGCACCTGCTGCGTTTGTGCCAAAGGAAAAACCTGTAGTTTGATTGTTAAAAGGGTCTATAAAAACTAAAAAGTTGTCATTTTTACCAAATGAAAAATCTCTTCTTAATGATTCAACGAAGTATGGTCCGGGAATATTATTGTAAAAAGTAGCCACCAGATAAAGGTTTTTATCATCATAGGTCATACGAATTTCTGAATGTTGATTTGCCTTACTGGTATCTTGGGGTAATACCATAAAAAAATCTTTAGCAACATCAGTATCTCTCCATGCATCCTCATTTACTATACCATCAATATTTACAGGAGAAGTGGTTTTTCTAATGTGTAAACGAAAATCATTATTCTTTTTTTGCGCATTTAACTGCATCACGAATGTTACAATTAAAAGGAATAATATAAAGTTCTTCATTGTTGAACTTTCATGTTTAAGAATCAAAATCCGTAGAAATAAAATATCAAGTTTTAAATACCTGATATTAAGTTATATGTAGATGTCAAATTTACCTGAGTTTAGATGTATAATCTATTTTAAATAGATCGTGCTTCCCTCCTACGCATTTATTAAATTTTCTTTACCCGAACAGCATTCATTCCTTTCATGCCTCTTTCTAGTTCAAAAGAAACTTTATCATTTTCGATGATCTCATCAATTAATCCACTTACGTGGCAGAAATATTTTTCTTGATCTATAGCATCGATTATGAATCCAAAACCTTTTGAAGAATCATAAAATGAAACTTTTCCATTTCTGATAGGGTCAAATTCAACGTCGCTATCTTCTCTCTTAGGAATTCCAATTTCAATGCTTTCTGCATCAATTTCAACTTTCATAGAAGGATCTGGGGGAGTATCTGTTAAATTTCCAAAATGATCAACATAAGCAAACTGAATACCTTTACCACTTTCTTTTGCTTCTAATTTACGAGCTTCTTTTTTCTTTCTTTTATCTTCTCGTTTTTTTAGACGTTTTTTTTCTTTTTCACTTTTATTGAAAGTTTGTTGTGATTTGGCCATTCGGTTTTTTTAAGTTTGATTATAAAATTATATTAATATTAAATTTTTATTGGTAACTAATATTTGAAAAAAGATATAATAATTTTTCTTTGAAATTTCTAATATCTATTGTGTTTTCCGTTTAAAGCATCTCTAATTATGCTTACACAAAGATATAATTTCCATTTTAATAAATAAGAACTTTGCAAAATTAATAATATATTGAGTAAATATTCTTAAAATTATGAAATAAAAAATAACATATACACGAATATTTTATTATTTCAGTCTATTTACTAAGTCCATAAAACTACTGATTCTTTTATAACTGAGTTTATTTTCCCAATACCCATCTTCTTTAAAATAGGATCCTATAATCATTGCATCACAAATAGGCAAAAAGTCAATTATATTTTTCTGAGTTATTCCAGAACCAACAAAAACTGGAAAGTTTAAATGCTCTTTTAATGTTTTTAATTCCTCAACAGATGCAGCAACACCTGTATGATTTCCTGTAACAATTACACCATCACTTAAAAAAAATTGAGCTGCCTTAGCCGTATCCAGTAAAGAAATATCCTGAGTTATTGCATGCGAACTGTGTTTCTTTTTAATATCAGTAAAAACTGCAATGGAACCGGCATCAATTGATTTTTGATACCTTAACAACTCCCCTGCCTGTGCTTCTATAATTCCTTCATCAGCCGTATGAGCAAATACAAATCCTTCTGCACGAATAAAATCGATCCCTGCTGATTTAGCGGCTGCGAGTGCTTCTTTATTGGCTCCTGCTAAGATTTGAATACCAATGGGTAAATTGGTTTCTTGTTTTATTAAATAGGCGATTAATGTCATCAAAGAACTTATTTCATGACCAACTTTTCCTTTAAGATACGGTACATCATGCATATTTTCAATCATGATAGAATCGATTCCAGCTTTTTTATAAAGTCTGGCTTCTTTAAGTGCTTCATCGATGATTACTGAAGCTTCTAATTTATTATTTGGAGTTCCAGGTAATGCCTGCACATGAATCATTCCAATAATTGGTTTCTCATTTTTAAAAATTGACTGAAACTTTTGCATATGATTTTAATTATATCATGTAAATTTACCTAAATTTTTTTAATTAGATTATCAATCAATAATTTTTCAATGAAGTCAATAAAATCAAAAATTACAGTAATAGGTGCTGCAAATATCGACTTATTTGGTTATCCAAGGGAAGAATTAATTTTTAAAGATTCCAATACCGGTACTTTAGAAATTATTTTTGGTGGCGTTGGTAGAAATATTGCAGAAAATCTATCCCGATTAGGATTTAAAGTCGAATTTCTAAGTATTTTAGGTGAGGATGATTTTGCTAAAAGAATTATTGAATCTTGTAAATCATTGGATATTTCTATTGAACATTGCAAAATTGTAAATAATCTAACAACATCTGTTTTTATGGCAATTATGGATGATCATAATGATCTGGCTATCGGACTTGATGCTATGAGTATCTATGATCAAGTGCCGGATTCTTTTATATTAGATAATTTGGATATTATCAAACAAAATGATTATTGCGTTTTAGAAACCAATATGCCAAAAAGAATTTTAGAACTAGTAACAAATAAACTACCTCATATTCATTTCGCTTTAGATGCCGTTTCAGGAAAGAAAGCATTAAAAGCTAAATCAATTTTAAACAAATTATCGATTTTAAAATGCAATTTATTGGAGGCAGAATTATTAAGTGATATTAAAGTTAATAGCAAAAATGATTATAAAGATATCGTATTGCATTTCATTGATTTAGGCGTAACTAAAGTATTTATCACTTTAGGTAAAAATGGTATTGTATATGGTAATTCAAAAGGGTTTTATAAAATGGAGATAAATTATTTAAACCCTATAAATACAACAGGTGCAGGAGATTCATTTATGGCTGGTTTGCTTTATGGAGAGATCCAAAAATTTGATATTCATAAAATGGTAAAATTCGCTAATGCATGTGCTCAAATGACTGTTCAACATAATAATACTGTTCATCCTGAGATCAGTGAAAAACAAATTTTAAAAATTATTTCATGATAGAAAACTACTTAGACATTAATCCTGATGTTAGAGATACTTTAGCACAAAACAGACCTGTTGTAGCACTTGAGTCTACAATTATTTCTCATGGAATGCCCTATCCACAAAATAAAGAAACAGCCTTACTGGTGGAACAAATAGTAAGAGATAATGGTGCTATTCCTGCAACTATCGCGATTATTAATGGGAAAATTAAAGTGGGTTTAAATAATGATGAGATTGATTATTTGGCAAGATCCGGAAATAAAATTGTAAAAGCCAGTCGCAGGGATATTCCGTATTTGCTATCTAAAAAAATTGATGGTGCTACAACTGTTGCATCTACGATGATCGCGGCTGATCTAGCCGGAATTCGTGTTTTTGCAACTGGAGGTATTGGCGGCGTTCATAGAGGTGCTTCACAGTCATTTGATATTTCAGCAGACCTTCAAGAATTGAGTAATACCAATGTTGCCGTTGTATGTGCAGGTATAAAAGCAATACTCGATCTGGGTTTAACACTGGAATATCTGGAAACTTTTGGTATTCCTGTACTTGGTTATAAAACTAAAGAATTACCTGCCTTTTATACTCAAAAAAGCGGGTTTCAGGTTAATTATAAAATGAATAGCGCTTCAGAAATAGCAAAACTCTTAAAAACAAAATGGGATCTTAATCTTAAAGGTGGGGTTTTGATTACCAATCCTATACCAAAAGAGAAACAGTTGGACTATAAAATCATGAATACAGCGATAGAAGCTGCAATTACTGAAGAAAAAAAATTGGGTATAAAAGGTAAAGAAAGTACACCCTTTTTATTGGCAAAAGTAAAAGAGCTCACAGGAGGTTTAAGCTTAAAAGCAAATATTGAACTCGTATACAACAATGCTAAATTAGCGGCTCAAATAGCGAAATATTATGCAAAATAATAAATATAAAATTTTAATATTATTAACGCTGACATTCCTCTTTATGGGATACAAAAGCTATGTTCCACCTACTAACATTGATGATCTAAAGAAGATTATTATAGAAAAGTTTGATCGTTTAGATGGTGATTTTTCACTTGCTTTTATAAATCTAAACAATTTCAATCAGAAAATAATGATCAATGTTAATGAAAAATTTCATGCTGCAAGTACGATGAAAACTCCGGTAATGATTGAGATCTTTGATCAGGCTGCTCAAGGAAAATTTAAATTAACAGACTCTGTAACTGTAAAAAATGAATTTAAAAGTATTGTAGATGACAGTGTTTACAGTATGGATATTCA
>JAUWUU010000043.1 GCA_030617765.1 Flavobacteriia bacterium
AATTGTTCCCTCATTTGTAGATAAAAGCCATAATAAAATAAGAAATCATCCTCCTTACACAGTTTCTCAAGAAGCGCAAGAACTATATGAATCATTAGATTTTATTGCCGATCTACATTGTGATGCCTTATTGTGGAAACGCAATTTATTGAAAGACAATTCTTTTGGTCAGGTTGATATTCCCAAAATGTTAAAAGCTAATATTGGAATTCAAGGGTTTACCTTGGTTACAAAATCACCAAAAGGTCAAAATTTTGATAAGAATACCGGTGAATCCGATAATATTACCTCACTTTTTATTGCTCAGGGTCGTCCAATTTCTTCATGGTTCAGTTTAACAGAACGTGCAGTTGAACAATGTAATGATCTGATGAAATTCCAGAAAAAATCAGAAGGTGAAATCAGGGTAATTCTTACGAATAGCGATTTTATGAATTATTTAAACGACAGACGAAATAATAAAAATATTACTGCAGGATTTATTGGTGTTGAAGGAGCCCATGCATTAGACGGAAAGTTAGAAAATATTGATGTTTTATTTGATGCAGGTGTAAGAATGATGGCACCCACTCATTTTTTTGATAATAAACTAGGCGGATCTGCACATGGCATTAGTCAAGAAGGATTAACGGGTTTTGGAAAAGAAGTGATTAAAAAAATGGTAGAAAAAAATATGATCATTGATATTGCCCACAGCTCTCCAAAAATGATCGATGATATTTTAGCCATGACTACCAATCCAATAATGTCATCACATACAGGTGTAAAAGGCACTTGTGATAATGTTAGAAACTTATCTGATAAACATTTAAAAGCAATTGCAAATTCCGGTGGTGTGATTGGAATTGCTATGTTTGACAAAGCTGTTTGTGGAACAGATGCTAAGGCAACTGCACTGGCAATTAAATACGCTGTTGATCTGATTGGCGTAGATTATGTTGCTTTGGGTTCTGATTTTGATGGCTCTGTTACAACCCCTTTTGATATTACAGGTTTACCTTTGATCGTTGAAGAACTGATAAAACTAGATATGAGTGATGAAAATATTAAAAAAATAATGGGTGAGAATGTTAAGAATTTCTTATTAAATAATTTACCTGATGCATAGAAAGATTCTATTGCTTTTAACGTCAAAAAATGTATATTAATTTAATTAAAATATAAACTGTGAAAATTGGTATTGTTTGTTATCCAACCTATGGAGGTAGTGGTGTTTTGGCAACTGAACTCGGAATGGCTTTGGCCAGAAAAGGACATGAAGTTCATTTTGTTACCTCGCATCAGCCGGTAAGACTTGATTTTTTAAATGCAAACCTGTTCTTTCATGAGGTTTTTGTTGAAGAGTATCCTTTATTTCATTTTCAACCCTATGAACTGGCATTGTCCAGTAAACTGGTTGAAGTTGTTGAAAAGTACGAATTGGATATTCTACATGTCCATTACGCTATACCTCACGCTTATGCAGCATATATGAGTAAACAAATGCTCGGACAAAAAGGTATTCATATTCCAATTGTTACAACGCTTCACGGTACAGATATTACTTTGGTTGGAAGTCATCCTTTTTATAAAGCTGCAGTTGAATTCAGTATCAATAATTCTGATGTGGTTACAGCTGTTTCTGAAAGTCTAAGGACAGATACATTGAACTTATTTACTATTTACAACAAAATTAAGGTAATTTATAATTTTATTGATTTTGAACATCAAAAAACCTGGGAAGATGAAGATTGTTTACGACAATCTTTGGCTAGAGATGATGAAAAAGTAATTGCGCATGTCAGTAATTTCCGTCCTGTAAAAAGAGTGAATGATGTAATTGCAATTTTTGATAAAATTCAGAAAAAAGTAAAATCAAAATTATTGATGGTAGGGGATGGCCCTGAGCGGGAAAAAGCTGAGATCTACGCTAAAGAATTGGGTATAAAAAATAAAATTTTATTTTTAGGGAAAAGTGATGAGGTAAGAAAAATATTATGCCTTTCCGATCTTTTTCTTTTGCCATCAGAAACAGAAAGTTTTGGTTTGGCTGCATTAGAAGCAATGGCAGCGAGAAATCCTGTAATTTCATCAAATACAGGTGGTTTGCCTGAAGTTAATATACAAGGGAAAACTGGTTTTTTATGTGATGTTGGTGATACTGAGACCATGGCTAAAAAAGCCATTTATTTACTTGAAAGTGAAGAAAGGTTAAATGAATATAAAGACAATGCCTATCAATATTCTCAAAAGTTTTCGATTGATAAAATCTTACCTCAATACGAACAGGTTTACAGAGAAGTAAAAGAAGATTGTTGCTAGTTTAAATTATTTAAAGAATTTTTATTCGTGAGACTCTAAAAAATTAGTTTCAATTTTTTAGTTAGTCGAACTAATCCCGCTTTTTTAGCGGGATCTGGTTTAATACCTCGACCCTTGGGTCGATTCCTATTTGTGGGTTCAGGGCTTGCCCTGAGGTTTAATACATTTATTATCAAATTTGTCAATGTTCAGTCAAATAATATTCCAAACCTTCTGTTATCAGATCATCAGGAACTTGAACATCGATCTCACATTCTTCTAAGTTTTTGAGTAGAATAAAATTAACTTTTCCATTCACATTCTTTTTATCGTAGATCATTAATTTTTTAATAGCATCAAAGTCGGATTTTTGCAAATCAATTTTACCAAATATCCGATGCGTAAATGCCTTGAGCTTGTCTGTTTCTTTTAATGAAAATCCAAAAAGCTTTGAAGAGAAAAATAATTCAACTATCATACCAGCTGCAACAGATTCACCATGTGTAAGTGACTTTTTGTCATTGTTTTTTAGATAATATGATTCGATTGCATGACCTATAGTATGTCCAAAATTTAATGTTTTTCGTAGATTTTGCTCTTTCAAATCTTCTAATACCACTTTATTTTTTATAACTATGGATCGATAGATCAAATCTGTTACAATTTCAAAATTTACAGTATTGAATAATTGAATTTCTTCCCATAATAATCTGTCAAATGTAAAACCGTATTTTATGACCTCTGCCAATCCTGACCGAAGTTCTCTTTCAGTAACAGTTTTTAAATACTGGTTGTCTATTAAAACCATTTCGGGGCTGCTGAACAAACCGATCTGATTCTTTAAAACTCCAAGATCAACACCTGTTTTTCCGCCAACAGATGCGTCAACCATACTCAAAAGTGTCGTAGGAATATTGATAAAACGAATACCTCTTTTAAAAGTAGATGCAACAAATCCCCCCATATCTGTAATAACTCCTCCACCAAGATTTATTAAAACACTCTTCCTGTCAGCCCCTTTTTGGGTTAAAGTATTCCATAATTCGGAGCATGTATTAATATTTTTATACGCTTCACCATTTTTAACCTCAATAAGCTCAAAATGATGTTCACCAACTGCAGAATCTAAAAAATGTGGTAAACAATATTTTTTAGTATTTGTATCTACCAAAATAAAGACCTTTGAATGAAAATTTTGGTTTAGATAATTATTAAGCTCATCATAAGCTTTACCTTGAAAATGGACATAATAATCGGTAGATAATAGTGATTGCATTACAATTACATTTTTAATATTTTAAAGATGCAAATAAACATCATTTTTTTTAATAAAATAAATTTGAGTCGCTATCTTTGTAAAAAACATAAATTATGAGCAAATTATTTGATAATACACAAACCGCTTTTGCTTTAAAATCGGATTCCGATTTAGAAAAAGCTTATTTTTTATTTAGAATGATAAAAAATGAACCATTGGTTAGAATTGGTGCTGCAGTTACTAAATTCGCTTTGAATTCACATTTGCCGGTTGAGGGATTAATTCGTTCAACTGTATTTGATCATTTTTGTGGAGGAATAAGCGAAAAAGATTGTGTTCCTTCTATCGATAAATTATATACTAAAAATGTTCATTCAATTTTAGATTATTCTGCTGAAGGTAAGGAAGAAGAAACTCAATTTAATAAAGCCAAAGATATTACTATTGGCATCATTGAAAATTATGCAAAAGGTAAAAATGCAGTTCCATTTGCTGTTTTTAAACCTTCAGGATTTGGTAGGTTTGATCTGTATAAAAAAATTTCTGAAAAGAAAGAACTGACTCCGGATGAAGTCGAAGAATGGGCTAGAGTAGTTGATAGATATGATGCGGTTTCAAAAGCGTCTTATGACAATGATGTTCCTTTATTGATCGATGCTGAAGAATTATGGATGCAAACTGCAGCTGATGATCTGATAGAAGATATGATGGAAAAATATAACAAAGAAAAGGCTATAATTTTTGGTACTTTACAACTATACCGTTGGGATAGGTTTGATTATTTAAAAGCTTTACACAAACGCGCTAAAGAAAAAGGTTATAAAATTGGCATGAAACTTGTACGTGGAGCTTATATGGAAAAGGAGCGCGAAAGAGCACAAGAGTTTGGTTATAAAGATCCAATTTGCAAAGATAAGGCTACAACTGATAAGAATTACAATGATGTAATGCGCTATATGTTTAAAAACTTAGACGATATGGCAATTTTTAATGGGACTCATAATGAAGAAAGTTCCTATTTATTGATGGATCTGATTACAGATGCCGGAATTGATAAAAAAGATAGTAGGTTATGGTTTGGACAATTATACGGTATGAGTGATCATATCAGTTTTAATTTGGCCAATGAAGGTTTTAATGCTGCTAAATATTTACCTTTTGGACCTGTAAGAGATGTGATGCCTTATTTGATAAGGCGTGCAGAAGAAAATACTTCAGTTGCGGGTCAAACTACAAGAGAATTAGATTTAATCTCAACTGAAAAAAAACGAAGAAAGTTATAATATGTCAACACGAAATATTTCACCAAATGTTGCTTTAATTACACTGATCTTAATTGCAATTGATGTTTATATATTTTTTGCACTTAATAAAGGTTTAAAAAATTTAAAGTATAAGAGTTTGGTGAAATATTCTTATTTCGTTGCGGTGGTATTTGGTTTTATTGGTTATTATTTTTTGTATACAGACTACATAAATACACCACTTCAGGCTACTTCTTCTAAAAATATTTTTATAGGTTTCTTTTTTGCTTTTTTAGTTTCAAAATTAGTGTTAATTGTAATTTTACTAGCTGAAGATATTTATAGATTTTTTCATTTAATATTTTTGGCGATCTTTAACTTTTTTCATAAAGACGATCATAAAATTACAGCTCCAGGCAGAAGGAAATTTATGCGGCAGACAGGGCTATCTTTAGCTGCAATACCTTTTACTTCAATGCTTTATGGAATTACAAAAGGGAAATATAATTTTAAAGTAAAAAATTTAAAATTAACATTTGAAAATTTACCTAAGGCCTTTGATGGATTTAAATTAGTTCAAATTTCGGATATTCATACAGGTAGTTTTGACAGCAGTGAAGCTATTACAGATGCCGTTAATTTGATCAATCAACAAAATGCCGATCTGATTTTATTTACTGGTGATCTTGTAAATAATGATTCCAGAGAAATTGTTCCTTTTATTTCTAACTTTAAAGAATTAAGTGCTAAGAATGGTGTTTATTCAGTTTTGGGAAATCACGATTATGGCGATTATAAAAGCTGGAACTCTGAAGCGGAAAAACAAGAAAATCACCAATTGATTCATGATTTTCAAAAAGAAATGAATTTTAATTTACTAAACAATGAAAATGTAATATTTTCTAAAGATGGAGATAAAATTGGTTTATTTGGTGTTGAGAATTGGGGTCACAAACCATTTCCTAAAAGAGGTGATCTTGATAAAGCGCTTAAAGGTGCCGAAGATGTTCCTTTTAAGATCTTAATGTCGCATGATCCAACGCATTGGAAAGAGAAAGTTATACCACATAAAACTCAATTTGACCTAACTTTATCAGGACATACTCATGGAATGCAATTTGGTGTAGATATACCCGGATTTAAATGGAGTCCTGTAAAATATCTTTACCCTCAATGGGCAGGAATATATCAAGAAGCCAAACAATATTTATATGTAAACCGTGGTTTTGGATTTATTGGTTTTCCGGGAAGAGCAGGTATCTGGCCTGAAATTACAGTTATTGAGTTATCGAGTTCAGCTGTTTGAAATTATTGTACAAAAAATCAAGACTATAATACATAATCCTTAGGATATTTAAATAAAATTTAAGATTTACTTATCTGTATTTTTCTTTTTTCCGCCCCTCATAAATGCTAGCAAAACGACAACAAGTCCTAGGAATACTGCAAACATAAATGCAGCCCCAATAATTCCCCAATTCCAATCTACTAAAGGTAGAAATAAATATGCCATAATTATTTAAATTTTAAAGAGTTAACTAATTTAACAAAACTAATAGATATTATTTGAACATATAATGATAAAAATCATTTTTTGGCTTATTTATCTTTAAAAATCAACTACTTTTGCACTTTCAAAAAATAAGGTATGCAATCAATTAGAAATATAGCCATTATTGCCCATGTTGACCACGGTAAAACAACACTTGTGGATAAGATTATCGATCAGGCAAAAATTTTGGATGACAGAAAAAAACGTACAGAATTATTATTAGATAGTAATGATCTGGAACGGGAAAGAGGTATTACCATTTTATCCAAGAATGTTTCTATAAATTATAAGGGCGTAAAGATTAATGTTATTGATACACCGGGTCACGCTGATTTTGGTGGTGAAGTAGAACGCGTACTAAAAATGGCTGATGGTGTTTTACTTTTAGTTGATGCTTTTGAGGGTCCGATGCCTCAAACCAGATTTGTACTTAGTAAAGCTTTGGAATTGGGATTGATACCTATTGTTGTTGTTAATAAAGTAGATAAACAAAATTGTACTCCGGACATTGTTCACGAAAAGGTTTTTGACCTGATGTTTGCTTTAGATGCTACAGAAGAACAATTAGAATTTGCAACTATTTATGGTTCTGCAAAAAATGGCTGGATGAATTCCGATTGGAAAATTGAAACCGATAATATAATTCCACTTTTGGATGCTATTCTTGAAAATATTCCTGAAGCACCTTATAGAGAAGGTACTCCACAAATGCAGATCACATCTTTAGATTTTTCTTCTTTTACGGGAAGAATAGCTATTGGTAGAGTGTTTAGAGGAGATCTTGAAGAAGGAAAGAATTATATGCTTTGTAAATCAGATGGATCTACTAAGAAAATAAAGATCAAAGAATTACACACTTTTGAAGGTTTAGGTAAAGCCAAAGTAAGTAAAGTAAGAAGTGGTGATATTTGTGCTATAACTGGAATTGAAGGCTTTGAAATTGGTGATACTATAGCTGATTTGGAAAATCCGGAAGCTTTACCAAGAATTGATATAGATGAGCCAACAATGAGTATGTTGTTTACCATCAATAATTCTCCGTTTTTTGGAAAAGAAGGAAAATTTGTTACTTCAAGACATCTACGTGACAGATTATTTAAAGAAACTGAAAAGAATTTAGCACTTCGTGTTGAAGAAACTGATAGCGAAGATAAGTTTATAGTTTTTGGTAGAGGAATTCTACATTTATCAATTTTGATAGAAACTATGCGTAGAGAAGGTTATGAGTTACAGGTAGGAAGACCTAAAGTAATATTTAAAGATATTGATGGTGTAAAATCTGAACCCTATGAAACTTTAGTAATTGATGTACCTGAAGAACTTTCAAGTAAAGCAATTAATTTGGTAACACTTAGAAAAGGTGATTTACATGTAATGGAACCAAAAGGCGATTTACAGCATTTAGAATTTGATATTCCATCCAGGGGGTTAATTGGTATAAGAAATAAAATATTAACTGCAACTCAAGGAGAAGCAATTATAAATCACCGTTTAAGAGGATACGATGTTTTCAAAGGTGAACTTAACGACGTTGTAAACGGAGCCTTGGTTTCTGCTGAAGCTGGAAAAGCAACAGCTTATTCTATTGATAAATTAGGTGATAGAGGAATTTTCTTTATAGATATTAATCAAGAAATATATAAAGGACAAGTGGTAGGTGAGAACAATAGGCAAGAAGATATGGGTATCAACTTAACAAAAGGTAAAAAACTAACGAACGTTAGAAAATCTGGTACGGATACTGCTGTAAATATAGCTCCCAAAAAAGATTTTTCTTTAGAGGAATGCATGGAATATATTAAAGATGATGAATACTTAGAAGTTACTCCTTTGAGTTTGCGAATGCGCAAAATTGAATATAGGTAATTTAAAAGTGATTTTTAAAATAACTGTTTAACAACTGTTATAAGTCTTATTATAAATTATTACTCATTATTTAATCTTAAATATTTTAAAGAATAATTGTGATGATTCCCACAAAAAATACCAAATAAGTTATTATTAAAACTTTCCAAAAAGGATTGGCATGCTTTAAATCCATGAAATTAAAAGTCACCAATAAAAATTTTATTGCTGATAAAACAAGGATAGCAAATGTAACATACTTAAAGCTATTAAAATTAGTAGAAAATAAAGCCGTTAAAAAAGTTAGTATAATAAGTAAACCCAGTGTGTAAATATCTTTTTTCTTCATTTTTATAGTATTAAATAGAGTGTAGGAAAAAGTAAAAGCCAAATCAAATCACACATATGCCAAAAAGCCGCACTTGCCTCAACATCTTCAAGTAGAGACTTTGATTTTTTTATACCATTCTTCATAAACAATAAAATTACAAGACCAACAATTACATGGATAACATGAAAACCTGTAAGCAGCCAGTAAAAGGTAAAAAAAGAATTATATCCAATGGTTTGTCCTGCATTGATCTTAAAATAATATTCTATTCCTTTCAATATTAAAAATAAAAGACCCCCAAGCATTGTTATATTTAAATAAAAGGAAGCTTTTTTGAAATTCTTCAATTTAAACTGATGTACAGTTGTTGCCATAAAAAAACCACTTGTTAATAGAAAAATAGTGTTTATAGCACCAAAGGTTGCATTCAAAGCCAATCTTGATTGATGAAATGCTTCTGGATCTTCTTTACTATTGATCACTAAAACTATAAGCGCTGCACCAAAAGTTATAAGTTCTAAAAAAATAAGTATCCATATTAATATACCTCCAGGTGGATAGTAGATGTTTTTATAATCAATTTTTGTGGTTTCCATTTTAAATATATTACTAATATTCTATTCTTTATGAAGTTAAGTCTTTTTGTATAATATCCAAGGTATTATCTATGCTTCAATTAAATTATTCTTTAATATTATCCACTATAAAAAGAATAATTGCAATGCCAAAAGAAATACCTGCGGTAATTAGGACATATTTCATGTAAGGCCAACCTACAAAATCACCTATTGAAGCTATCATAGCCAATTGTAATCCTATTGCAAATGCAATTTTTACTTTTTTACTCATTACATTTTTTTATTCAAAAAAATTAATTAAACGTATCTTGAAAATAACTAAAGTATTAATAAATTAACTATTTATCATATTAAGACTTATGTTTTATTTTATCATATAATTTTGCTAATGATTGCAATAATTCAACAGGTGTAGTTAGGATTTCGTAATGATTAGAACCAAACATTTGTGGTAAATAAAATTTTGCATTTGCTTCAATTGCCAAAGCATATGAATTTATATTTCGTTCATTCAATTCTCTTAAAGCCTGTTTCACATCATTAATTCCATATTTCCCTTCATATTTATCATAATCATTTGGTTTACCGTCTGAAATTAAGATTATCCATTTGTTTTTAGTATCTCTTTTGTCTAATAAAGCTCCTGAATGTCTTAAAGCAGTTCCTATTCGAGTATAACCTTCCGGTTCTATAGCGCCGACTTTTAATTTGGCTTTATCCCAATTTTCATCAAAACTTTTAACCGTTAAATAAGTAGCAAAATTTCTTGTTTTTGAATAAAAGCAATCTATAGAGAAATCAACATTAAATTCATTTAAAATTTCACCAAATAAGATGGATACTTGTTTTTCTACATCAATTACTCTATTTCCAGCTGCATAACCATCACTTGATAAACTGATATCCAACAGCATTAAAATAGACAGGTCTTTTTCTTTTTTCCGTTTGGATAAATATATATTTTCAGATGGAGTATGACCCGAATGAACATCAATATACAAATCTGTAAGAGCATCAAGATCAAACTCTTCGCCTTGGGTTTGTTTGCGTTGCTGTTGATACTTGTTGTTAATATTACTTAACATTTTACGCAAGCCAACTAGGGTAGAAGAGTTATCAGAAAGCGTTTTTTTGTAATAATTTAAGTCTGTATGTGTAATTGTTTTCGGATATAATTTACAAAAATCTTCTTTGTATTCTCGTTTAGAATAATCCCATTCATCATAAGTGATATGATAATCTTTTGAATTGAGTTCTGTACTTTCAGAAACTGTTGTATTCTCAACAAATTCTGATTGATATACAGAATGTGTTGTATCATCAACACGTACCGTATATTTCATATTCAATTCTTCTAAAGCTTTGCTATGCTCGTCTAATTCATCATCTCCATCAAAATCACGCCAACCACCTTCCCATTCTTCAGCAGTATCAATCTTTTCAAAATCATGTGTTAATACGTAATCTTCTTGCTGTTTTTGATCAACTTCAAGAGAGACAACTTCTTCAACAGGATTTGCTTTTAAAATGGTTTCAATTTCATTTGAAATGGCTTTTTTTGCTTTTTCATTAAAGTTTTTAAGTTTGTTAGCAGAATTAGTTTCCGGACTATTTAGCATCCATTTTCCATATAGATAAGTATAATCGGCTGGTATTTTTGGAGTAGCTTTCGAATTGTAATAATTTAATAATTCTTTATGAATCTCTTTAGAGATAGGGAATTCTTTAAATAATATTTTTAAAATTTCTTTGGATGAATCCAATGATTTTTCTTGTGATTCCTCTAAAGGATGTTCTGTATTATCATGCCAATTTATATTTAAATTCTTTTGAATAGAGAGAAAGAGTACTCTAAATAAGTAGAATGAAAGGTTATCTTCATATGTTGATAGTTCAAAAAATAGGGTGGGTAAGAAGAAGTTATTGTTTTTATATCCACCTTCACGTTTAGCTGGATAAATATCAATTGGATTTCCCGTAATTGCTCTTGCAAAAATGGTTAAACGTGGTTTAATATCGGCAAGTTTGACTGTTTTGGTATCGGCTTCAAGTGTATTTATTTTACGTTTTGTAAAAAAACCAGCTATTTTCCCATATAAATATTCGTCTAAAGCCACGTTGTTTTAATTCTTAATGATAAATTGTTAATACTTAATTATTCTTTTGTGTAGCTTTTAGGATAACTGTAATAATTTAGATCATTAAATTACACAAATCTCTTAAAGCGTCAATAATTTCTAAATCGTCAGTTAAAGGTTCAACTACAGCTACTTCAACAGATAATCTTTTTGGTAAACCACTATGGATTAGTTTAGCAGCATCGACCAATAATCTTGTTGAAACAGTCTCTGTCAAACCTAGTTCTGTCAGGTTTCTTATCTTGTTGCCTATATTGACTAATTTTTTGGCCGTAGGTTTATCAATTGCTGTTTCGTTTACTAAAATTTCAATTTCAATTTTTTCAATAGGATATGCAAAAGAAATTGCCACAAAACGTTGACGGGTTGAGGGTTTTAATTCTTTAAATCCCCTTTGATATCCAGGATTAAATGATGCGACAAGCATAAAATCCGGATGTGCTTTATATACTTCACCTAGTTTGTCAATAAACAATTCTCTTCTGTGATCTGTTAAAGAATGTATTGCTACAATTACATCAGGTCTTGCCTCGGCAATTTCATCTAAATAAATAATTGCACCTTCTTTTACGGCTTTTGTAAGTGGGCCATCCATCCAAATAGCTTCAGAGCCTTTTATGATAAATCTTCCAATCAAATCGGTAGAAGAAGTTTCTTCGTGGCAAGAAATAGTAATCAATCGTTTATCTAATTGATATGCCATGTATTCAATAAATCTAGACTTACCTGTTCCTGTAGGTCCTTTTAATAAAAATGGAATTTTATTATTATAAGAATGCTCAAAAACCTCAATTTCTTTTCCTACTGGATGATAATATGGTTTATTCATTTTCAATATTTATGTAGAATGTAAATATAATAAATAAAAAACCAGAGTTAAAAAGCAAAAATTACAATATTAACTCTGGTTTAAAAATAAACTAAAAATAGTTTAATGTACTTATTGATTTGTTACTTCTAAAGCTTCATCAGTTGGTTGACCGTGTTTTATAAATTCTATAATATATAATGTAATACCTGTAGAAAATAAGGTAGCCATAATGATTAATACTATAAAATGAACTTCAATTTCTAATTGTACTTCCATAAAACTCATTGACTTGGTTATACGCTCCAAATATACTTGAGCAACACCAGCAACACCAAATGCAACTGTCATACCAATCATACCAATATTTGCTAACCAGAATGCCATTCTACCCCGAGAGCTATCATAAAATTTTCTACCAGTCATATTTGGTAGTGAATAACTAATAATTGCAAATACGATCATTGCGTATGCTCCCCAAAATGCTAAGTGACCATGCATAGCGGTTACAATAGTACCATGAGTAAATATATTTGTTTGTGGTAAAGTATGAGCAAAACCAAGTAGGCCTGCACCAATGAATGATACTATTGCGGAACCAATTGTCCAGTATAATGCAATTTTATTAGGATGTTTTTTCTCACCTTTTCTGTACATGTTTACAGCGAATAAAGCCATAGCCAAGAATGCTAATGGTTCAAGAGCAGAGAAAATTCCACCAACAATTAGCCAAATTTTATTTACACCTATATAATAGTAATGATGCCCTGTTCCTAAAATTCCTGATAAGAAAGTTAAACCTACAATTACATATAACCATTTTTCAATAACCTCTCTATCAACTCCTGTAAGTTTGATTAATAAGAATGATAAAATACCACCCATAATTAATTCCCATACACCTTCAACCCAAAGGTGAACAACCCACCAACGGAAGAATGAATCCAATACCTGACTGTTAAAATCAAGCATTCCAGGCAAGTAGAGTAGTGCTGCAAAAAGTAAACCCATAGTGAGTACAAGGGCAGTTGTTGTTCTTCTTTTCCCTTTAAAGAGTGTTACCAAAATTATTCCCATAAATAATAGAACATTTACAACAACTAAATAATCTAAAGGTCTTGGAATTTCTAAAAATTTTCTTCCTTCCCAATAATTAAAATGATATCCAACTATGGCAGCTACTCCTACTAAAGCTAGAGAAATTAATTGAACATAAGCCAATTTTACACTTACCAATTCAATTTGCGCTTCTTCGGGGATAATATAATATGCGGCTCCCATAAATCCGGATAATAGCCACACAACTAATAAGTTAGTATGAACTGCTTTGGCGGTATTAAAAGGAATCCAATCGTGTAGACCATCCATTCCTGCATGGGCAAAGCCCATAATAAAACCATAGACCAATTGTAAGGTTAACAATAGCATTGATAAAGCAAAAAACCAATAAGCTACTTTTTGTGATTTATATTTCATAATATTTTAGTTTATTTATTATTTTTTATCTTTTGCTAAAGGTGATACTACTGTTTCAAAACCATTTAAGTCAATATTACCAATCCATTTAAAAAACTCAACCATATCTTCGGCTTCTTCTTTACTCATTTTATAAGCAACCATTTTACGTTGGTTTGGCTGCCATGGTACAGGTGACATTAATATTGCTTTAATATATCCTTCTCCTCTTCGTTCAACTACTTTGGTAAGTTCAGGTGCATAATAACCTCCTTCTCCCATAATCGTATGGCATCCCATGCAGTTATTTGTTTCCCATAGATATTTACCCCTAATTGCGGATTCGCTAAGGTTTTCTATGTTAGATTGATCTTGAGCCGCAGATAGAGAATACACAGTTAATCCAATAAAAATTAAAAATGTGACCACTGTACCACCTAAAAAAAATGCTCTTGCTTGTTTTTTTGATAACATATGTTATTATTTTAAGTTAATATGACAGAATATAAAAAGACTTTTTTGTCTTTTACAAAAACAAAAGTAAATGTTAAATATTTACTAATTTATGACAAATGTCATATAGGTTACATTTAAATGTGAATAAGCTATAATCAATAAAAATTGAAATTCGTATAAAGTCAATAAATATTATTTTTATAGCTTTACTTTGAAAACATCTATAATTAGATAAAAATTAATATGTATTTTATAAATTATTTTAAATATTTAATTAATTGTAAATCAATAGCATGAAGCAAATAACAGAGACATCCAGATTAATTCTTAGAGAATTCGAGTTAAGTGATGCCGAAAAAATGTGGGAGCTTAATTCTGACCCTGATGTAATTAAATTTACCGGTGATCCACCTTTTGATTCCATAGAAAAGGCTGGAGAGTTTATTAAAAATTATAAAGATTATAGTGAAAACGGTTATGGTAGATGGGCTGTTATTACAAAAGATAAAAATGATTTTGTTGGTTGGTGTGGCTTGAAATTGAATGAAGATAATTTTGTAGATATTGGTTTTAGATTTTTTAAAAAAGATTGGAATAAAGGGTATGCTACAGAATCGGCTAAAGCATGTTTGGATTATGGTTTTTCCGATTTAAATTTAAATGAAATAATTGGTAGAGCTTCTTCTGAAAATACTGCTTCTATTCGAGTATTGAAAAAACTGAGCATGGATTTTTGGAAAAATGATGATTGTAAAGGAATTGAAAATTCGGTTTACTATAAAATGAATAAATCAAAGTTCAATACTTTATTTAACAAATAGGATTTTTATGTATGTGAATTTAGGAATATTGGTTGTTATTGAGCTGATTTAAAATTTAATAGATGTTAATAAAATGGATTATTTGTATTGTCGAAGACCATAAAAAACAAGCGTTTTCTTATGCACAAGAAAAATGGAGCGAAACCGAAAAATCAAATGGTTTTATTGCACAAGTAGGAGGTTGGGATTTGAAAAATAAAAATGAAGCATGTATTATTTCATTATGGGAAAGTAGAAAGAGTTTAAATAATTTTATGACAAATACGCACGACACCATTTTTAATAGAATTAAACAAGATAAAACTTACACCACTATTGAAGTTAAATATTTTGATAGTGCGAACTCTATAAGTGATAATTATGAATTATTAAAAGAAGAGATAAAAGATTCAAAATATTTAAGAATTGAAACTTTAAAAGTTAGTAAAGATGAGATTGAGGATTTTAAGAAAGCTGAAATAAATCATTCTACAGCAATCCCTGGAAAAGAAATTAGTAAATCAACAACAAATAAAGAGGAATATATTATTTCTACGTTTTGTAATAATGTTGAAAACAACATTATTCATATAAATAATAATTTCAATCAAATATCTAAAAGGAATATATTATTGGTTGATTTGTGGAGAATAATTCCCTCTTAAATCTTCTCAAATTTAGCTGTAAAATGCCTCATAATAGGAGCTTCATCAACTATAATATATCCAGATTTCGCTTCCGCACGTGAATCATAAATATTTTTTAAAACTACAGCTATATAATCCATATGATTTTGAGAATAAGTTCTACGAGGTATTGCTAATCTCACCAATTCTAAATCAGGATATCTGTTTTTTCTAGTAAATGGATCTCTATCAGCCAAAACGGTTCCAATTTCAACACCACGAATTCCACCAATGATATAAAGTTCAATTGCCAAAGCTTGAGCTCGGTATTCTTCCCTTGGTATGGTTGGAACAAATTTATTTGCATCAATAAAAATTGCATGCCCTCCAAAAGGTTGTTGAACAGGTACTCCGAATTCAACTAATTTTTTACCTAAATAAGCAACTTGTTCAATACGACTTTCTAAAAAATTGAACTCGGTTGCTTCATCTAATCCAACAGATAAAGCTGCCATATCTCTACCATTCATTCCGCCATAAGTAATAAAACCTTCATACATAATATTAAAAACTGTACATTGTTTAAAGGTCTCTTCATTATTTAAGGCTATAAAACCACCCATATTTACCAAACCATCTTTTTTTGAACTCATGGTCATACCATCACCATAAGAAAAAGCCTCTTTTGCAATTTCTTTGATGGTTTTATCTTGATATCCAGCTTCTCTTAATTTGATGAAATATGCATTTTCTGCAAATCTTGCAGCATCGAAAAACAGAGGAATCTCATATTTTTTACAAATTTGGGAAACATCTTTAATATTTTGCATAGAAACAGGTTGCCCTCCAGAACTATTGCAGGTTATAGTTAGAATAACGAGTGGAATATTTTCTTTAGGATTATCTTTTAATACTTTTTCAAGTTTTTCAAGGTTAACATTTCCCTTAAAGGGATGAAGATTTGTTGTTTCAAATGCTTCATCAATAGTACAATCAACTGCAGTAGCTTTTCTAAATTCAATATGACCTTTTGTTGTGTCAAAATGTGAATTTCCAGGAACCAGATTTCCTTCTTTTACTAATGCTGAA
>JAUWUU010000099.1 GCA_030617765.1 Flavobacteriia bacterium
ATTAATACAAATAATCTCAATCCAAAAAATATACGGATTTATGGTAATGGAGGCGGAATGTTACCTCAATTGAACAGTGAATTCAGACATGATGATCTACAAGAAAATGCAATATATATTAATGGTGAAGAAGATGGTAGTTTTGACAATACCGACTATATTTTATTTTATGCAAAAGGTCCACATTCATGGAATTACAATAAGATAAATATCGGATTAACAAAACACCAAACCAATATTTATAGTGATAAAGCCTTTTATTTTATTACAACAGATCAGGGTTTGGGAAAACGAATATCAAATAGTGAATCAATTGAGTTACCTGCCAACACTAATATTATTAAATATCACGATTTTTTAGTTTACGAAAAAGAAGATAAAAATTTATTTGCTAACGGACAACAATGGCTGGGTGAGGATTTTAGTTTTAATGAAACACAATCATTTCATTTTAAATTTATTGATATTGACAATGAACAAGATTTATTTGTAAGGGTTAGAGGTGTGGCTATTTCTTCAACATCTTCTTTTATGAATGTAAATTTAAACGGTGAAAATTTAATGCAATTAAACTTTCAAGGGATCCCTTCCAACTCATTAAATTTAGCTATCCCGAGTGAAAAAATTCAAAATACTCAAACCAATCAAGAAAATATTGAGATCACTTTGATATACAACAATAATGGAAATCCTTCTGCTAAAGCATTTTTAGATTATATTGAAATAATGGGAACCAAAGAATTATTTTCGCAAAATAATCAATTCTCATTTAGAAATCTTTCAACTACCAATCCGTCAAATATTTATAAGTATCAAATCAAAAATGGAAGTAATATTTTTCAGGTTTGGGATGTGAGCGATTTTACTAACCCTAAACAAATCAACAATGATTCAACCCAAAGTGATTTTACTTTTAAATCATATGGAAGTGAAAAACCTAATGAATTTATCGTACTAAATGAAGACGATTTCTATACGCCTGAGGTATTAGATGAAAGTAAAGTCAAAAATCAAAATCTGCATCAACTTCAGAATATTGATTATCTCATTATTACACAAGAATATTTATTTTCTGAAGCCAATAGATTAGCCGATTATTATAAAGATAAGCATAATTTTAATACGCAAGTTGTTGCGCTTAACGAAATTTATACTGAATTTGGTTCGGGTTCACCTGATATAACTGCAATACGAGACTTTATTAGATTTTTATATCTCAATGCAAGTATTCCTGAAAAAAGAATAAAATATGTATGCTTATTTGGTGACGCTTCCTTTGATTTTAAAGACAGGATCACTGATAATAATAATATTGTACCGGCATTTCAATCATTTGAAAGTTTTAACTTAGCCAGAGGTTATGTTACCGATGATTACTTTGGGATGATGGATGATGATGAAGGAAATTTAATCTTTTCTGACCAACAAGATGTTGCAACCGGAAGATTTCCTATAACTTCAGTTCTTGAAGCAAAAAATACAATTGATAAAACATTATCCTATTATAATGCTTCATCTTATGGAGATTGGCGTAATCATATAACTGTAATTGCTGATGACCCTGATAAACCCGGAGAATTTATTTTACAACAAACTGTCGATCTCATTGCCGAAGGTATCAAAACCAATAAACCGGGCTTTAATATCAAAAAGATATATTGTGATGCATACCAGCAAGAAACTTCTGCAGGTGGAGAGCGTTACCCACAAGTTAATATCGCTATTGACAATGCTATCGAGTCAGGTACTTTAGTCGTTAATTATTTTGGGCATGGCGGAGTTGATGGCTGGGCTAATGAAAGAATTTTAGAAGTGCCTCAAATACAAGACTGGAAAAATTTTAAAACACTCCCTTTATTTATAACTATAACCTGTGAATTCTCTCGTTTTGACAATCCTTTACGCCCTTCGGCAGGTGAATATGTTTTCTTGAATTCGCAAGGTGGTGCTGCTGATATGATCACAACAACACGGGAAATTTTTATTAGTCTTGGGCAGATTTTTAACAAAAAACTCAGTCAGAACTTATTTGAATTTAAGAATGAAAATTATACCATTTCCGAAGCATTAATGCACACAAAAAATGAGTTTAGTTCAATACAGAGATTCTTTGTTTACAACTTTGGTGATCCCGCAATGAATTTGGCACAGGCAAAACCCAATATTAAGATCACTAAAATGAATGGTATTGATATCAATCAAGCAAAAGACACGCTAAAAGCATTAAAACATATTTCTTTTGAAGGAATCATTACTGATGAATCTAATAACTTATTGAATAATTTCAATGGAGAAATATCGACAACCGTTTATGACAAAGCGCTAGAAAAAACCACATTAGACAATAATAATTTTGGTAAAACAATGAAATTTACATCTATTGAAAGTAAGATCTTTAGAGGTAGAGCTAGTGTGAATAATGGCCATTTTTCTTTTGAGTTTATCGTTCCAAAAGATATTCGCATTGCTTATGGAAAATCAAAATTGAGTTTTTATGCCGATGATAAACTAATTGATAAATCAGGATATGATTTTGATATTATAATTGGTGGAATTGATTCAAATGCTCCAGAAGATAACATGGGGCCTGATATTCAACTTTTTTTAAACGATGAATCTTTTGTTGACGGAAGCAATACTAATAGTTCACCTTTATTGTTGGCATCATTAAATGATGTATCGGGAATTAACACTTCAATTACCGCTGTAGATCATGATATCATTGCTGTTATTGATAATGATGAAGCAAATCCAATCATCTTAAACGACTATTATCAAACAGAATTAGATGACTTTACCAAAGGAAAAGTTAAATACCAATTGCGTAATTTAGAACCTGGATTACACACCATTAAATTTAAATGTTGGGACACGTACAATAATTTGTCTGAATCTTCGTTGAATTTTGTTGTAGTTGATAACAACGATTTAGTTTTAAGTAAAGTTTTAAATTATCCGAATCCGTTTGTAAATTATACCAAATTTTGGTTTAATCACAACAAGCCCAATGAGATATTAGAAACACAAATTCAAATATTTACCATTAGTGGAAAATTAATAAAAACCATCAATCAATCGATACAAACAAACGGAACTTTATCAAGAGAAATTTCGTGGAACGGTTTAGATGATTTTGGAAATAAAATTGGCAAAGGGGTATATATTTACAAGCTAAAAGTTAGATCGTCATTTTCAAATATTTCAGCAGAAAAAATTGAAAAATTAGTAATTCTGCAATAATGAACCAGAAATTGAACCCTGTAAAGCATTAAATCAAATGAAAAAAATAAGCTTTTTAATTCTACTTTTATCTTTTGTAAATCAAAATATCTTTGCTCAAGATGAACCAAATCCAATTACAACAGCAGCACCTTTCCTATTAATAGCACCTGACGCTCGTGCTGGAGGTATGGGTGATATTGGTGGTGCTACCTCGCCAGATGCTAATTCTTTACATTACAATGCAGCAAAATATGCATTCTCACCGGCACAATATAATATCGGAGTCAATTACACTCCATGGATGAGAAATCTAACCAATGATGTTTTTGTAGGTAACGTTTCTTTTTCAAACAGAATTAATGAAAGAAGTGCCTGGGCAACGAGTATTACTTATTTTTCACTTGGCACTATTGAGCTAACGGATGATAGTGGTCAGATCATTGGGTCTGAAAATCCAAATGAATTTGCTATTGATGGAGCATATGCATTAAAACTAAGTGAAACCTTTTCAATGGGAGTTGTTTTGCGTTATATCAGATCTGATTATACTTTACACATTGATAATTCAGATATACAAACTGTCAATACTTTTGCGGTTGATCTAAATGGTTACTATCAAAGCGAAGAAATGAATTACGGCGAATTTAATGGCAAATGGCATGGAGGGTTTAATATCTCTAACGTTGGGCCAAAAGTTGAATTAATTGAAGGAGGAGATGAAAGTTTTATTCCTACAAATTTAAAACTAGGCGGTGGTTTTGATTTTATCCTAGATGATGTTAATGTCATTACTGCAAACCTTGAAATTAATAAATTACTCGTTCCAACACCACCAATTATTGATAACCAAACTGGTGAAATTATAGCAGGAAAAGATGATAATGTAGGATTTGCAAAAGGCATGATACAATCTTTTTACGATGCTCCTGATGGCTTTAGTGAAGAATTAAAAGAAGTAGCCTGGGCACTTGGTGCTGAGTATGTTTACAACAAAACTTTTGCTGTTAGAACAGGATATTTTCATGAAAATGATATGAAAGGTGGAAGACAGTATTTTACATTGGGTGCTGGTTTTAAATTTAGAAGCAGTACTTTAGATGTCTCTTATTTAATTAATTCATCTGACGTGACAAATCCATTAGAAAGTACGCTGCGTTTTTCACTTTCATTTAATTTAGGTGAATTGTACGAATATTTTTAAACCATAATGAACGAGTTAAAAATAACTTCAAAGTTTACAGTTTATAATGATAACTCTGAACTTTCCAAACAAGATAATGCGTTATTCCTAAAGGCGATTGAAGCAAGAAATAGTGCTTATGCCCCTTATTCACAATTTAGTGTGGGAGCATCATTACTTTTAGATAACGGCACAATTATAAAAGGAAACAATCAAGAAAATGCTGCTTATCCTTCTGGCATGTGCGCTGAAAGGGTAGCAATTTGGAGCGCTGCTTCGCAATATCCTAATTCAAAGATCCTAAAAATATTTATAGCGGCAAGTTCATCAGTTAAAAAAGTAGATAGTCCTGTTTCACCCTGTGGCGCATGTCGTCAAACAATTGCTGAATACGAATTCAAACAGTCAAAAGATATTGAAATATTTTTTTCAGGAGAAACCGGAAAGATTGTAAAAGCAAATTCTTTAAAAGAATTACTACCTTTTACTTTTAACAATAGTTTATTGTAATCCTAATAAATAAAATATTCATGACTAAAAATATAGTCACACACTAAAATGAATATATGAATGTTCCACCTGCCTAGCTGACAAGCGGGTATGACCGTTAAAAATCAATAATTTTAAAAAAATGAAAAAAGACATTTCAAATCGTAATGATCTATACCTGATAGTTAGTGAGTTTTACAAAGAATTACTTAGCAATAATGAGATGAAACATTTCTTTGAAAAGTTTCAAAATAAAAATATTCTGGAAGAACATTTACAAGTATTGGTTGATTTTTGGGATAATGTTTTGTTCCAATCAGGGAAGTATCGTAAAAATGCAATGCGACCTCATATTGATTTACATCAAGAAAAACCTTTTTCAGAGAAACACTTTGAAATTTGGCTTCAACTTTTTAATCAATCTATTGATGCACATTTTGAAGGTACAAATACAACTATTATAAAAAATCGAGCGCTTTCAATAGCGGCTGTGATGAGAATAAAAACTATAAATTCTTAAACTTCAATTTAAAAATATCTATATTTGCTTCCTGTGTTTATTTTTGTAAAATAATAATGAAAATCTTATTTTCTTAAGAATTTTGCAAATATCTTAGCTCACAAATAATTATCTTTTAAATAATGAACATTTCAATATTATTTTTCATAAAGTAAAAATATGAATTCAATTATAACCGGTACAGGTAGCTACATACCAAAAATTATCAAAAAAAATTCTGACTTCTTAAATGAACACTTCTATGGTGAACAGAATGAACCATTTGCCAGTTCAAATAAAGAAATTATTGAAAAATTTGTTGCAATAACAGGTATTGAAGAACGAAGATATTTAGAACCGGAACTTCAAAATAGTGAAGCTGGTGCGATTGCTTCTAAAATTGCCATTGAAGAGGCTAAAATAAACCCAGAAGAAATTGACCAGATAATTTATGCACATAATTTTGGTGATATTCGATATAATGATAATCAATCGGATATGCTACCAAGTTTGGCTTCAAGAGTAAAACATTTATTGAGGATCAAAAATCCAAATTGTGTTGCTTATGATGTAATTTTCGGCTGCCCGGGATGGCTACAGGGGATGATCCAAGCCGATAGTTTTATCCAGGCAGGAATTGCTAAAAAATGTTTGATAATTGGTGCTGAAACTCTTTCAAGAGTTATTGATCCACATGACAGAGATTCTATGATCTATGCTGATGGTGCCGGGGCTTGTATCCTTGAAAAAGGAAATGATTTAAGCAAAGGAATTTTAAGTCACGCCGCCCAATCATTTACTTATGACGAAGCAAATTACCTCTATTTTGGCAAATCGTTTAAAGTAATTCCAAAGATCAATACGCGTTATATTAAAATGTATGGAAAAAAAATATATGAATTTGCATTGAACAATGTACCCAATGCTATGAAAGCGGCATTGGATCAAAGTGGTTTACCAATCGAAAAAATAAAAAAAATATTGATCCATCAGGCAAATGAAAAAATGGATGAAGCTATTATTAAGCGATTTTACAGAATATACAATGCTAAAATGCCTGAAGATATTATGCCTTTGAGTATTCAAAAATTGGGCAATAGCTCTGTAGCAACTGTTCCTACTCTATTGGATTTAATATTAAAGCAAAAACTTGAAGATCACGATATTAATGATGGTGATGCAATCTTATTTGCTTCAGTGGGCGCTGGTATGAATATCAATGCTATTGTTTATCAATATTAAAATCTGTCTGAAAATCATAATCTTTTTTTAATTCTACAGGTTCTTTACCTTGACGGAACAATCGTGCCGGTAATTTTCCTTTCAATCTAATAGAATCACTTAAAACTTCTAACCAGCTTCCTTCTCTCAAACCTAAAACCGGAATGCTATTACACGTAAGATATTCAACAATTCGTGTTTCCCGGGTCTCTCCTTTGTGAGTTGATTTTAGATCTGGATCAATATAATGTGGATTGATATTAAAAGGAATCAGATCTAAAGTAGCATAACTCGGTGGAAAAACAATTGGCATATCATTGGTTGTTTGCATAGTTCTTCCGGTAATATTACTTCCTGCACTCGTGCCAAAATAAGGCGTGCCATTTTTTACTACTTCTTTAATAACAGGTATTAATTTATTATCATACAGTGTTTTAACCAATAAAAAAGTATTTCCACCACCTACAAATATTGCCTTTGCATTTTTAACTGCAACTACTGGGTCATTAAATTTATGGATACCTGTAACATCTATATTGATCTTTGCAAAACCTTTTCTTGCAACATCAGTATATTCATCATAGGTCATTCCACTAGGGCGTGCATAGGGTACAAATAATAATTCATCTATTCCGGTAAAAAATACTTCTAAAGTTGGTAAAATATACTCTAAATAACCGCTGCCGTGAACAGTTGATGTACTAGCAATAATCATTTTTTTCATAAAACTCTTATTTTTCTTCAAATTTAATAAAACAATTTCTTTAACAAAAGTTTATTATCTTGTTAATCTTTTTTATGATAATTGATTTGTTACTTTGAAAAGATGAATCAACTAAATCTAATCATTGCTTTATTTTTTATTGCAAGTATTCATGCACAAGATAATCGCATACTCATAAAAGGAATGGTTTTAAGTGATTCTATTCCTGTTGAAAATGTACATATTTTAAATAAAAATTCTAAAAAGGGAACAATCAGTAATGAAAAAGGAGGATTTAAGATATATGTAAAAGAAAACGATATATTGTTATTTTCTGATATTCAATTCTATCGTGTTGAGAAACAAATTTCCATACAACAGTTAAAAAGTAAAACTATCATTGTTGATCTTTTACCAAAAACAAATACACTTGCTGAAGTTGAATTAAAAGTACATGATCTTTCCGGTGACTTAAATACCGATTCTAAGAAATTTATTATTCCTGAACCAAAAGAGAATTCTACAGCGCTTAATTTTAGTATTTATGATTTTAGCATTCCTTCTTTATCTGTTGGTAAACAAATTGATCCTGATAGAATGCCTGATCCTACCAATCCTAATGTTCCTATTGGAGGTGATATAATAGGTTTGGCAGCTTTTATATTAAAACCCCTAACAAAAGAGATCAAAAAAATTGGCAAGACCAAAAGAAATTTAAAAGAAATAGAAAAAATATACGAACTAAATTCAAAATCAGCTCCCGAAAAAATAAGAAATGAATTTGGCGATACTTTTTTTATTGAAACATTAAATATCTCGATCAATCAAATCGATGCATTTATAATTTTTTGTGAATCAAAAGGAATAATTGATCTATATTTAAAGAATAAAAAAATAGAAATGATTGATGTATTTTTAAAAGAAAGTAAAAACTTTGAAATTAAAGAATGAAAAGATATCAATTTTTTTATAGCATCATTTTATTTATTTTTTCCTTTCAAATCTATGCGCAAAACGAAAGAACAAGAATAACTGGCGAAATAAAAAACGATTCATTACCCATTGAAAATGTACATATTATAAATATGTCTTCAAATAGAGGTAGTTTAAGTAATAAAAATGGAGAATTTCAAATATCTGTTAAAGAAAATGATACTTTAATGTTTTCTGACGTTCAATACTTAATCAAAAAAATTATCATCAGTCAAGATCATATCATCAACAAAAGACTAAACATAAAATTAGAATTTAATACAAATAAACTTGATGAAATAGTTATTTTTAAAAATAAAAATCCAACCAACCCCTTAGGATTGCCAAATGCAGATAAAAAACCACTCAATCAAATTGAAAGAAAATTGAATTATTACAGTCAAAAAAGTACTCCTAATGTTTTACTAGATGCATTAATTATAAACCCAATTTTAGGTTTGTTTATAGAGAGACCAGGTGGAGGCATAGAAGATATTTATAATATTATTTCTGGAAATCGTAAAAAACATCGAAAGCTAAAATCATTAGTGAATCAGGATGAAATTGATGCCATAAACAAAATTAGAATTCAAGAAATCAGAGCACATTTTAAAGATGATTTTTTTATCAAAAACTTAGCTATTCCAGTTGAACAAATTGATGATTTTATCTTATTTTGTATACCAAAAGGTACAGTTGATCTATATTTAAAAAATAAAAAAATAGAAATGATTGATGTATTTTTAAAAGAAAGTAAAAACTTTGAAATTAAAGAATGAAAAAATCTCATCTTATTTATAGCATCATTTTATTTATTTTTTCCTTTCAAATCTATGCGCAAAACGAAAGAACTAGAATAACTGGCGAAATAAAAAACGATTCATTACCCATTGAAAATGTACATATCATAAATATGTCTTCAAATAGAGGTAATTTAAGTAATGAAAATGGAGAATTTCAAATATCTGTTAAAGAAAATGATACTTTGATGTTTTCTGACATTCAATACTTAATCAAAAAAATTATCATCAGTCAAGATCATATCATCAACAAAAAACTAAACATAAAATTAGAATTTAATACAAATAAACTTGATGAAATAGTTATTTTTAAGAACAAACAATCAACCAATCCATTAGGGTTGCCAAATGCTGATAAAAAACCACTCAATCAAATTGAAAGAAAATTAAATTATTACAGTCAGGAAAGTACACCAATAGTTAT
>JAUWUU010000136.1 GCA_030617765.1 Flavobacteriia bacterium
AATCTGGCTCACCAAAATTTGCTAATTCTTCTTCAGTTGGACGGATAAACATATTTTTTACAAAATGAGCTTGCCATGCAACTTCCATGATAAAACGAACTTTAAGGCGAGAATCTTCATTGGCACCAGCAAAAGCATCCACCACAAAAAGTCTTTTCCCTGTAAGTTGTTTTGTAACAATATTTTTTAGATCGTTCCAAACTTTAGGGCTCGTTGGTTTATTGTCATTTGGAGATTCAGGTGAAGTCCACCACATTGTATCACGGGTTACATCATCTTTAACAATAAACTTGTCCTTTGGAGAGCGACCGGTGAATATACCTGTCATAACATTAACAGCATCTAATTCGGTTAGCTGTCCTTTTTCAAAACCTTTAAGTTCTGGTTTCATTTCTTCCTCAAAAAGTTGTTCATAAGAAGGATTGTATATAATTTCTTGAACATTTTTAATTCCTAATTTATTTAAAGATGAAATGATTTTTGAGTTTTTATTTTCCATTTTATTTGTTTTATCTAAGTTGATTTTTTAAAGATTTGCGAATTTAAGTATTTCTAATGTAACATTTAATGCATGAAAATAACAAAATTCAATTATTTCTCATAGATTTTCAATATCAATTTTTAACTTGCTAATTGTAAATATTTTAAGTTTATTAAAGATTTTTTCAATATACTAATTTTTTTTATTTTTTTATCTGCCAATATTTGGTTTTTAATAAAACTAAGTTCAAATATTAAGTGCAACAGTTAACAAATATTGAAAAGATAAATTCCTTTAGTATTTTCTTGTTTTTTTAATACAGTAAATATAACCTGATTAGAGATTAAAAAAATAATGTAAATTTTTGTTACTATATACTTCAATTTACCTTTGATTAAAATGGGATAATTTGTAATTTCGTAAGCTTAATTTTATAAAATTTACAAAGATGAATAAAGTTTTGGTCATAGGAGCGGGAAGATCTGCTTCATCATTGATAAAATACCTGTTAGATAAATCTGTAAAAGAAAATTTAGAGGTTAGAGTTGCGGATATTTTAGTTGAAAATGCTAAAAAATTGCTGAAGGATCACCCAAATGGGGTTGCAATTGCACTTGATATATTTAATGAAGAAGCCAGAAAAGATGAAATTAAGAATTCAGATATTGTTATCTCAATGCTTCCTGCAAGATTTCATATGGAAGTTGTAAAAGACTGTCTTGAATTTGGTAAGAATTTAGTCACGGCTTCTTATATTTCTGAAGAACTTAAAGAATTGGATAAAGAAGTAAAAGCCAAAGGTTTGGTTTTTATGAATGAGATCGGACTTGATCCAGGTATTGATCACATGAGTGCCATGCAAGTTATTGACAGAATTAAGGAGAAAGGAGGTAAAGTGATTCTTTTTGAATCGTTTACAGGAGGTTTAGTCGCACCCGAAAGTGATGATAATTTATGGAATTATAAATTTACCTGGAATCCGAGAAATGTAGTTGTTGCCGGCCAGGGAGGCGTAGCGAAATTTATTCAGGAAGGAAAATATAAATATATTCCGTATCAAAAATTATTCCGTAGAACGGAGTTCTTAGAAATTGATAATTATGGAAGATTTGAAGCATTGGCCAATCGGGATTCATTAAAATATAGAGAAGTATATGGATTAGATGATATTTTGACTTTGTATCGTGGTACTATAAGAAGGGTTGGGTTTAGTAGAGCATGGAATGTTTTTGTACAACTGGGTATGACTGATGATAGTTATGTAATGGAAGGATCTGAAAACATGAGTTATCGTGATTTTACAAATTCATTTTTGCCTTATAATCCTTATGATTCAGTTGAATTAAAACTTCGTTATTGCTTAAAAATTGATCAGGATGATATTATTTGGAATAAACTTTTAGAATTAGATATATTTAGCGATAAAAAGAAGGTTGGATTAAAAGATGCTACACCCGCACAAATTTTGCAAAAGATATTAATGGATAGCTGGACCCTGGAAGAAAATGATAAGGATATGATTGTAATGTATCATAAATTTGGTTATGAAATTGATGGCAAGAAAAAACAGATTGAATCAAATATGGTAGTTATTGGTGATGATCAAACTTATACAGCCATGGCCAAAACTGTTGGCTTACCGGTAGCTATCGCTACCTTAAAGATTTTAAAAGGTGAAATTAAAACTCCCGGTGTACAACTGCCAATTACAAAAGAAGTTTATGAGCCAATTTTAAAAGAATTAGAAAATTACGGTGTTCATTTTAAAGAAAACAAAGTTGATTATTTAGGATATAATCCTATAAACAGAAAAGCCTAATAATTTAGATGCCTTGTTAATTAATACCCAAAAAGATATATTTATTTCTTAAACTTGCCCAATAACTTTATTTTAGCTGAAATATTGTTTAAATACTTCAATATTAGTTATATAAATATGGGAAGGAATTTTCTATTCATCTTTTTTATTGTTATCTATTCAAACTGTTTTGGTCAAAATAATGATACTATTTCCTATCATGCTGGTTTTAAAACAGAAATTTTAACTGACTCCTCCAGAATTTATAAGCCAAATACTACTAAGAAAGATAAATTACATTATAGGCCGGTTGAGTTAGATATTTGGTATCCGTCATCTGAAAAATTAGATAAGAGTTTATTATTTGGAGAACTTTTTGGGCTTTTTGAACAAAGAGCCAATAAATATCAGGATGAAGATTATACTGGGATTACTGATGAATTGGCAATATATTTTGCAGCTGGATTGGGGCTAGAGATACATGATGGAAATATCTTGCTTAATATTAAAACAGATAGCTATAAAAATATCAAACTAGCTAAAGGTAAATTTCCATTGATTATCTATATGGCAGGTTATAACGGAATGGGTTTTGAAAATTATAAACTTATTGAAAAACTTATAGAAAAAGGATTTGTTGTGGTTTCAATATGGTCGGTTGGAAGATATCCAGGTAATATGACCAATGACAAATTGGATACTATGGAACAAGTTTTTGATGCTGAGTTTGCTTTAGATTTTCTTAAAAAGAAATCTCAATTCAATATCGATTTTGATAATATTGGTGTTTTAGGTTTAAGTTGGGGTGGTATGAGTGCAGCTGTTTTGTTAGATAGAAATCCAATTATAAACGCATTTGCTTCACTTGATGGAACTGAAACTTTTTATTATGGAGATACTCAAGAGGATGATGATTACTTGAATGAGATTTATGAAGCAGATCTTTTACATCCTACAAAAATTACTTCAGCTTATTATTATATGGAAAGTGGAAATAAATGGGATGAGTTTTCGCCAACGGATGAATATCATTATCTCAAAAAATTGAATTCTCAAAAAAGTTATTTACGGTTTTTAAATAGTGCACACGAAGATTTTGGCTGCTTTCCATATATTTTAAAGGCCTCTGATCAATCAATTTTAATTCATAAACAAATCATAGAAAGTACCTCCTTATTTTTTGATAAACATTTAAAGGGAAAAGATGGTTTCTATACTTATTATGATCAATTAATAAAGAATGAAAGTATTACAAATATTCCTTTTAAGATAAATCCTGAAATTTCATCAAATTTATTTTTAATCGGTGAAGTTAAAGATCTCAATACAAATGAAGCTTTACCTTATGTAAATATTGGAGTTTTAAATAAAGGAATTGGTACGGTATCCAATAAAAATGGAAATTTTAAACTTAATCTTAGCGATAATCATGTTAATGATACGATTCGTATATCAATAATTGGCTATAAACCCAAGACTTATTTGGTTAAGAATTTACTGGGACAAGAAGGTAATATTCAAATAAAATTAGAAGAGGATATTTCTGAATTAGAAGAAATTGTAATTGGAATAAAAGGATTAAAACATAAAATTATTGGAAATAAAACAGAAACAAAATTTATAAATGCGGGGTTTTCATATGACTATTTAGGTGCTGAAATGGGAATTAGAATAAATATTAAAAAATCTCCAACATATGTTGATACTTTTAATTTTAGTGTCTCACAGAACAGATTGAGCGCTAAAGTAAAATTCAGATTAAATATTTATAATATAGAAAAAGGAAAACCAGGTAAGAATATATTGAAGGATAATATTATTATCCCTGTTGAATCTAAGCAAACTGGTGTTATTTCGGTTGATTTAAAGAAATTTAATATTATTTTAAAAGATGATGTAATTGTTACTTTAGAATGGGTTGAGACTGAAGGTGAAAATAATGAGGGAGAAGCGATATTCTTTTCACTTGGCTTATTAACAAGCGGCACTTATCACAAAGAATCGAGTCAGGGTAAGATGAAAAAACTAAAAGGAATGGGTGTTGGTTTTAATTTTAATGTCAGGTACTAATCTAACTTAGGTTATTACATCTTTAAAGAAAATAAAGTTGATTATTTAGGATATAATCCTATATACAGAAAAGCCTAATAATTTTATAATTTTGGTACCTTGATAAATAATATCCAAAAAACCAGCTATATTTCTATAACTGGCTTTCGGAAGGATTGGTTAATTGTTTTTTTTAAGTAATTATTTTGTAATTCAATAAATTATTTCATGAAATATTCTTTTAATTCTTTAGTATCAAACAATAATTCAATTTGATTGTAACCTCTTTCAATTGCTCTCTTTTCAATAACATCAATAAGCCCTTCTTTATTATCTTTATCATAATCAAAGGTTCGTTTAAAAATAACCTTCATCAACATAAGCCATGATTTTTGATCAGAAGGTAATTTTAATATTTTATTATTTAATGTCATATCTATAAATTTAAAAATCCCATAGGATACTCAATATCAAATGGGATTAGTTTAAAGAAAACTATTCTTTATTTTTAATGAGGGGGCTCAAAAATAAAAATTACTTTAATAACAGCTTGTAACACAAGTTACTGTAATTGTAATACTTTTTCTGTATGGTTATTTTAAAAAATAGGTTTTACTGTTAACAATTCAAGGTGTTTTGGTTAAAAAATTGATACTATTCCCTATTATGCTGGTTTTTTAGTCTTAAGTTGGGATGGGTATGAGTGCCGCTATTTTGTTAGATAGAAATCCATTGACAAATGAATTTGCTTCACTTGGAGAGTTAATAAGTGGCACTTATCACAAAGAATCGAGTCAGTGTAAGATGAAAAAGCTAAAAGGAATGGGTATTGGTTATAATTTTAATGTCAGGTACTAATCAAACTCAGGTTATTACATCTTTAAATAAAAAGTCTTAACTAGATTCTTATATTCTTCGGTATAAATGTGCCTTTCAATTTCAATTGAAAGTTCATCAATTTTTAGCGATTCATTTATAAAGCTTAATTGTAATAAAGTTCGTTTAGTATCGCTGTTGATATTTCCCTTTACTCTGGTAATTCTTTTAGGAAACAATTTGTTTTGTTTGGCAATTTTTAGAAAAGATTTTTCTTCATGAAATGGAATGATAAAAGCGCAAGTTCCTTTGTTAGATAATAATTTTGCTGTTGCGGAAATTAATTCTTCAAATGATAAACCTTTGGTGTGTCTAGCTAAAGCCCTATTTTTATCTAGTTCTTTATAGGTGTCATTATAAAATGGTGGGTTAGCAATAATCAAATCATATTGTTCATCTATCTCGTTAATAAATTCTTGTAATGAAGCATGGTAACAGAAAAGACGATTAGCCCAATCACTGTTTTCAAAATTTTCAACAGCCTGCTCATAAGCATGAGGTTCAATTTCTATAGCATCTATGGTTTCTATAT
>JAUWUU010000126.1 GCA_030617765.1 Flavobacteriia bacterium
TATAATTTACTAAAGCACGCTATTGAAAATCAGATGCCTGCCAATAAATTATTTGGTCTAAAAATAATGGAATTGGAAGAAGGCTATACCAAAATTCATATTCCTTTTAAGGAAGAATTTATTGGTGATTTCATTCAAAAAAGATGGCATGGAGGTATACAGGCAAGTATTGCTGATTCTGCTGGTGGTATTGTTGCCATGAGTACAATGAAATCTCTTAATGATAAAGTAAGTACAATAGATATCAGAGTTGATTATCTTCATGGTTCTGAATCCAAAGATTTTTTTGCTGAAGCAAAAATTATAAAAAATGGAAATAGAATCATCAAAGCTGATGTTAAATTATATCACGAAAAAGAAAAAATAATTGCAGTCGCTAGATGTGCTTTTAGTATATTGAGAGATTAATAAATAATAAATTTAAAATTTAAACCTATGAAAGTTTTAGCAAACGATGGTATTGCAACAGCCGGTGTTATTGAATTAGAAAAAGCCGGAATTGAAGTTATTTTAAAAACTATTGCTCAAGATCAGTTGATTGATTATATCAATGAAAACAAAATTGATGTTCTATTGGTAAGAAGCGCTACAAAAGTTAGGGAAGATCTAATCGATGCTTGCCCCTCTTTAAAAATAATTGGCCGCGGCGGAGTTGGCATGGATAATATTGATGTTGAATATGCAAGAAATAAAGGAATAAAGGTAATCAATACGCCGGCAGCATCTTCGCATTCTGTTGCCGAATTAGTTTTTGCTCATTTATTTGGTATGGTACGTTTTTTACACCATTCCAATCAAAATATGCCGCTTGAAGGAGACTCAAAATTTAAAGAACTCAAAAAATCCTATGCCAAAGGAATTGAATTAAAAGGTAAAACTATGGGTGTTATTGGTTTTGGCAGAATCGGCCAGGCCACAGCTAAAATTGCTTTAAGCATTGGCATGAAAGTTGTCGCTTTTGATCCTTTTATTGATAGTGCTCATTTAGAATTAGATTTTTTCGATGGTCAAACTGTAAGTTTTACTATTGATACCATCTCTAAAGAAAATGTTCTAAAACAAGCCGATTTTTTAAGTATGCATGTACCTGCTCAGGATAAATATGTAATCTCAACTAAAGAATTTAATATGATGAAAGATGGTGTGGGTATTATCAATGCAGCAAGAGGCGGAGTTGTTGATGAAATAGCTTTGGTAAAAGCTTTAGCCGATGGTAAAGTATCAAATGCCGCATTAGATGTTTTCGAGAAAGAACCAAAACCTGAAATTCAATTATTAATGAATGATAAAATTTCTTTAACACCCCATATTGGAGGTGCAACCGGTGAGGCTCAAGGCAGAATTGGTACTGAATTAGCTGAACAAATTATTAGTATTCTAAAATAAATGAATTAAGAAATTATAATTTACAATTCTGTTATGGCAATTATTAAACCTTTTAAAGGTGTGCGTCCACCTAAAAATATCGTCGAAAAATTAGCTTGTTTACCTTATGATGTAATGAATTCAGAAGAGGCTGCTATTATGGCCAAAGGAAAACCGGAATCGTTATTGCATATTACTCGTGCAGAAATTGATTTTCCAGAAGATGCAGATCCACATGATAAAAAAGTGTATGACAAAGCAGTAGAGAATTTTAAACTTTTTCAGGAAAAAGGCTTTCTTTTACAAGATAATGAATCTTGTTATTATATCTATGCGCAAACTAGAAATGGCAAAACACAATATGGTATTGTTGGTGCTGCTGCCTGCGCAGATTATGATAATGGTATTATTAAAAAACACGAATTGACTCGTACAGATAAAGAAGAAGACAGAAAAGTTTTAACGCGAAAATTAAACGCAAACATCGAACCTGTCTTTTTTACATATAGGGCGGTTCCTGAAATAGATGCTATTATTTCAAATATTGTAAATAATAAAGCACCTGAATATGATTTCACTGCTGAAGATGGATTTGGGCATCATTTTTGGATAATTGAAGACCCTGAAATAAATACTACTTTAGAAAAATTATTCTCTAAAAAAGTTCCTTTCACTTATGTAGCAGATGGGCACCATAGAACGGCTGCAGCTGCTGGTATTGGTGCTGAACGCACCAAAAATAACCCAAATCATACCGGAAAAGAAGCTTATAATTATTTTATGGCGGTACATTTTCCTGATCATCAATTACAAATTATTGATTACAACCGTGTAATTAAAGATTTAAATGGCTTGAACACTGGTGATTTTGTAAAGAAAATTAAAGAAAATTTTATAATTTCTAAAATTGATACCAGTATTTTAAAACCAGCAAAATTACATGATCTTTCAATGTATTTAGATGGTAAATGGTATGAATTAACCGCTAAAAACGGACGTTATGATGATAATGATCCTATAGCTAGTTTGGATGTTAGCGTCTTATCAAAATATATATTAGAGCCCATCTTAAACATCAAAGATCTAAGAACTGATACACGTATAGAATTTATTGGCGGAATTAGAGGATTAGGATTCTTACAAGAGAAAGTAGATAATGGTGAAATGGCTGTAGCATTTGCTTTATACCCTGTTAGTATGCAACAATTAATGCACATTGCAGATACCAACAATATTATGCCTCCTAAAGTGACATGGTTTGAACCAAAATTACGCTCCGGATTGATAATTCATAAATTAGATTAATCTTTTATTTAATGTTAATAAAAAATAATTTACAAAATATTTTGGAAACTGTTTCTAAAGAAATAACTTTAGTAGCAGTTTCCAAAACAAAACCAATTGCTGATATTAAGGAAGCATATGATGCTGGTCATAAGATATTTGGTGAAAATAAGATCCAGGAAATGGTTCAAAAATACGAAGCTTTACCAAAGGATATTGAATGGCATATGATTGGTCATCTACAGCGAAACAAAGTTAAATACATGGCTCATTTTGTAAGCTTAATTCATGGCGTTGACAGTTTAAAAACTTTGGTTGAGATCAATAAACAAGCAATTAAACACAATAGGGTCATACCTTGTTTGTTACAAGCAAGAATTGCTCAGGAAGAAACAAAATTTGGACTAGATTTTGATGCGATTGAACAGATCATAAGATCTGATGAATTTAAAGCTTTAGAAAATATCAAAATTGTTGGTTTAATGGGAATGGCTAGTTTTACTGATGATGAAGATCAAATTTCAAATGAATATCAATCATTAAAAATGTTTTTTGATAAACTTAAAGATTCAAGCTCTGATTCTAAAACTTTAAACATTAAACTTGATACTTTATCCATGGGTATGAGCGGAGATTATAAAATTGCCTTAGTCAATGGAAGTAATATGATAAGAGTTGGTAGTGCAATATTTGGCGAAAGAAATTATATCGCTTAATTTTTGCTTTCAATAAATAATACCATAAGCTACTTTAATTTATATAAGGACACGTCCAATTTTTTATCAATATATATTGCGTGATTTTGAGGTATTTCTTTCCAATTGTCTTTTTTATCAGTTAATATTTCTGAGGAAATTAATGTTGCTGATCTCTTTTGTCTGGCTTTAGATAATTTGATTTCTCCATCTTCACATGTACTACAGGTAACTTTATCTGTATAATATAGTGTTCTAAAATCATTTTCTGGATCTGTACTATATCTTGTAGCAATAATTCTTTTTCCATCAGTAAAAACAATATTGTATAAAGCAATCGCATCTACATTCTTTTTCTTTTTTAATTCTTCAATATCACTAAAAGTCTTATTAAAACATTTAACCATTTGTTCAGGATCTTCTTTCATATTATCAAAACCTAATATTCTCGAATTGGTCATAAAGAGAGCCAAAATATATTGTGTATCATTTTGCCCTTGAATCCATAAAAATGCTTCCTCATCAAGTAAATTTACAAAATCGTACTTTATTCTGTCAAATTCCTGAATACCTCCATTGTGCATCATTAAAAATTGTTTATAACTAAATGGATGCGTGTTTTCAATAGAAACATCACCTACAGTAGCTGCACGCACATGAGCAAAAAAACATGAGGTTTGAATAAAAGATGCATTGTGCAATAAATTTTGGTCGTTCCATGCAGGAGAAATAGATTTATACAAACCCGGTTCATCACGGATCTCACTTCTGTACCAACCAATTCCGAAACCATCACCATTAACAGGATAATCAGTTTCTTCGGCTGCAAAGCTTTGGTGTATCAATGAATTTTTTGGCTTAATAATTATTTTGTCTGTTAAAATTGGGGTTCCGAGATAAGCAACTAGTCTACACATAACAGAAGTTTTTTTGCCTAATAAAGTTACAATTTCAATTTGAAATAATTGATGGTTTCACAAATAATTATTAAGTTTTTAACTGATTGTATTTTACAGTAGTTTCATGTAGTTATAGTTGAACTTCTTGAGAAAGCTTATTTTTTTCTAAAAAGTGTATAAACATATTCTCTAGTATCACCCGCCGGATTATAAAAAGTATGGTTAAAACTCTCGATCAATTCAAATCTCTTACCAATTCTTTCAATAATCATTTTTTCATCATAGCGATATACAGGTAGACCACTACATTTTAAAGCACCATTTAAATTGAAGGTAGCAATAATTGCATAGCCTTTTGATTTGACAATCTTATTGAGAAGGTCAAAATAAGCATCTTGATCTTCTTTTTTATTAAAAAAATGAAGAACAGCTCTATCATGCCATAGGTCAACTTGCTTATAATATTTTAATATTGTAGAATTTGTTAGATCATCAACTACAAATTTGATGTTTTCCACTTTGTCTTTTAGTCTGTTTTTAATTTTTTCAAGAGCACTTTCACTAATATCATTAGCAATTAAATTATCAAATCCCAACTCAATTAATTCATCAATTAAATAAGTTGCCCCGGCTCCTACATTTAATAATGTGGAATTTTTTTTTAGATTACATTTTGTGATAAGCTCCATTGAAGGTTCACAGGTTTCTTCAAACCAGCCAAGTTTATTGGTCTCGGTTCTGTCGTAGGCTTTATTCCAATGATGTTTTAAGTCTGATGATGGCATATTTGATAAGTATTTTTAATGATGTGATTTTTTTTACTCTAAACTTTTTACTTTAAAAAATCAATGCATAATTTTAAAAAGTAACTCTTTTAAAATATCACCATGAGATATGTTTGCCCCTACTCCTTTGCTTTTTACGTCTGCTTCTCTCAATAATGAAATAACCTGCGACACCTTAGGCATGGAATAATTTTTAGCAGCATTTTGATATTCATTAACAAAATAAGGATTGATCTTCAAAGCTTTTGAAACATTGATCCTACCTTTATCTTTTAAACCATGGAAAAGAAATAATTGGGTAAAAAAACTATTTAATAAGGAAATAGTCATCACTAATGGATTGTTCTTAGGGTTTTGAGAAAAGTAATTAATAATCTGATTTGCTTTTACAATTTTTTTTCCTCCTATTGCTTTTCTCAATTCAAAATTGTTAAAATCTTTACTAATTCCGATATTTACTTCAATATGCTTTGCAGAAATTGTACTGTCTTTGGGTAAGATCAACATTAATTTTTCTAATTCGTTATTGATCTTAGATAGATCTGTTCCCAAAAACTCAACCAGCATCCGAGTTGCCTTTGGATCAATTTGATAATCTTTTTCTTTTAAAGTCTGGCTTATCCACTCACCTACCTGGTTTTCATATAATTTTTTACTTTCAAATAAACAACCATTCTTTGCAATAATTTTGGATAATTTTTTACGTTTATCCAAAGTTTTATATTTATAACAAATCACCAAAACAGTTGTGGGTTGCGGGTTTTCAGCGTATGAAGTCAAATTATCAATTTGCCTTGATAAATCTTGAGCTTCTTTAACAATCACTACCTGTTTTTCTGCCATCATAGGATAACGTTTAGCATTGGCAACAATTTCTTCAATACTCACATCTCTTCCATACAACACTATTTGATTAAAATCCTTTTCACTCTCTGTGAGTAAATCTTTTTCAATAAGCTCAGTAATTTTATCAATATAAAATGACTCTTCACCCATTAAAAAATAGATGGGTTTTATTTGTCCTTTTGATATGTCTTCCTGAATTTGTTTTACTCTATTCATGCATTTGTTCTGATTTGAATTTCAACAAGGTTTTAAAAATTCTTAATGTGGCGCCTTTTTTTCTAAAAATAAGCAAATTTAATGATTCTCCAAAATTCAATAGATCATGTAATTTTAAATTCTTTCTTTAACCAATCCTTTTTCATTTGTTAACCATTCTACATTTCTTATCGCTAAATGCACAACAAAAATGCTCGTCTTAAATATTTGTATCTGTTAATTAAATTATTTCCATTGCTTATTGCAATTAAATGCTGTTTTACCAATTAATATTGGATATTATTCAAATAATAAATTTATAAGTTTAAATTTGATAATCGGTAATATTGGAATATTAAGATATGATAAATTTGAACCTTCCAACATATAATTTGAAGATCAAAAATAAAGAAAATAAATTTTTAATTTTTGATATTATTCGAAAAAAATATATCATTTTAAATCATGAAGAATGGGTGCGTCAAAATTTTATACATTATTTAATAAATGATAAGAATTATCCAAGATCATTAATTGCTGTTGAAAAGCAACTAAAGATCAATAATTTATCAAAACGTACCGATATTTTAATATTTGATAAAAATGGTTTTCCAAACATAATT
>JAUWUU010000097.1 GCA_030617765.1 Flavobacteriia bacterium
ATAGAGTAATATAACTTAATATTCTTAAATATACACTTTAATAATATTTCATTTATCAATATATTTCTTAAATTTGTTGTTCACTATTTAAAACACACTATTGTAATGAAACAAGCTTCAATTTTTATATTTTTAATAAGCCTAAGTGCTTTTTTCTCTTGTGGCAGTTCGTCTACCTCAACTAATGTAAATCCACAGGCCGAACCACATAATCAAATGCACCAAGAATTTATTAATGAACAAAACCAGAATAAAATGAATGAAAAATATTTAAATGAAATTTCAGGGACATATCTGGGTATGCTTCCTTGTGCAGATTGTGAAAAGATTATTTATAGATTACAATTAAATAATGATAAAACTTACCAATCTAAAATAACATATCAGGGGAAATCAGACAAGCCTATAATAAAAAAAGGAACTTATACTTTAAGCAATAGATTACTAATACAATTAGATGATCGATCCGGATCCATGAACTATTTTAAAAAACAAAGTAAAGGTTTACTACTGCTAGATAAGAATGCTAATGAAATTACAGGAGATCTCGCAGATCTATACTTTTTGCTACCTATTGTAAAAAGTACTGAAAATAATAATCAAAACAGTTACCTACGAATACTACAAAAAAAACACCAAGAAGGAATTGATTTTTATGCCTTTGGGAACGAACCTTTTTGGAGTTTAGATATGGATTTTGAAAAAGGATTCCGTTTTAAAAATTTAGATGGATTAGATTTTAGTGCACCAGCTGTAGAACCTGTAAAAGCTATGGATGCTGATGTTTCACGCTATCGAGCTGTAACAGAATCTGGTGAGATCATTATTCAATTAAATCATAAAGAATGTACAGATAGTATGAGCGGTGAAAAATTTGATTACAATGTTACTGTTGATTTTAAAACAAGTAAAGAAACCGATTATAAAACTTACAAAGGATGTGGTACTTATGTACCTGACTATCATTTACATGATATTTGGGCTATAATAGAAGTAGATGGCATCAAAGTTAATCCTACTAATTTTAAAAAGGATGCTCCAAGAATTGAGATCAATTTAACAGATAATAATGTTTTTGGTACAGATGGTTGTAACACATTTAGAGGAAGTGTAAATGTAGAAAGAAATACCATTTATTTTGGAAATCTAGCATCAACTATGATGGCCTGTTTTGAAAATACCGAAATTAGTTCAAAAATCGGCAAAATTTTATCAAACAACAAACTGACTTTTAAATATGAGAATAACCCTGTATTTTATGATGGTGATAAAAAAGTAATGGAATTAAAACATATTGATTAGTAATTTCATGTTTTGGCATAATAATGAAACATTTAAGACTAAAAATATAATCACACAAGGTAAAGATTATATAAATGTTTCACTTGCCTCGCTGACCAAGCGGTTATGACCGATAAAAATAAATAATTATAAATAGATAAAAAATTGTTTATTAGGAGCTGAAAAATTATTTATTATATTTACAAACTAAAAACCAAACTAATCCATTTTATTAATGAAATCTAAAACTATTTCAAACGGCATCCTAAGGGCTATTGCAATTTTAGCAGGGATAGCATTAATCATATTATTTTTATATAAAATACAGTCCGTCTTAATATATATAGCAATAGCTGCAGTACTTTCATTAATAGCAAAACCTATTCTAAATTTTTTAAACAAAAAATTAAAAATTCCAAATTTTATTGCAGTGATCATAACAATGTTTTTATTTATTATGATAATTTCTGGTATAATTTCAATGTTTGTTCCTTTGATCATCAAACAAGGCCATAATATTGCATTATTGAACACAAATGAACTTCATATTAAAGTAAAAGAATTATTAGCTGAATTGAATACTTATTTTTCAGCCAGAGGCATCAACCTGTTTGATGAATTAAAAAATATAGATATAACGACTCCAATAAAATCTATTCCAAGTTTTCTTAATTCACTCTTAGCTACTGTGGGTTCATTGAGTATGGGTTTGTTTTCTGTTCTATTTATTTCTTTCTTTTTTATGAAAGATTCCAAGATCTTACACAATGTTTTTCTTGCTGTCACACCTGATGAGAAAGAGGAAAGAATATTAAAATCCTTGAAAAAAATAAGTAATTTATTATCAAGATATTTTATAGGATTGATTATTCAAATCTCAATTCTATTTGCACTCTATTCAATAATTCTATTAATTTTTGGTGTAGAAAGTGCTGTGTTAATTGCGTTTTTAGCTGCTCTTTTAAATATAATTCCTTATATAGGTCCATTAATTGGAGGTATTTTAATGCTTACACTAACCATGACAAGCAATTTAGAGCACGATTTTCAAACTTACATTCTACCTACAACAATATATGTAGCTATCGGTTATATGGTAGCTCAATTAGTTGATAACTTCTTTAGCCAACCAATTATTTTTTCAAAAAGTGTAAAATCACATCCATTAGAAATATTTTTGGTTATTATCATTGGTGGGTTATTATTTGGTATAACAGGTATGATTCTGGCAGTACCATCCTATACTGCAATAAAAGTAATATTAAGTGAATTTTTAGCTGATAACGAAGTTGTCAAACAACTTACAAAAGAGATAGATTAAATTTGAATGAAAGAATTTTAAATAATGATATTCAGAAATTTATCGATCAACATTTATTTGAAAGCCCCACAACGCTAATTTTAAGAGGATCTCCTTTCCCTGAAGTTACTATTCAAGAAATTGTCGGGCAAATTATCTCAAAGAATAAATGTCAAAAGAAGCTTCCAACCTGGTTTCAAACTACTAATATTTATTATCCAAACAAAATTAATATTGAACAAACCTCTTCTGAAATTACTGCAAATTATAAATCTAACTTAATTGAAGGTAGCAGTATTATTGATCTTACTGGTGGTTTTGGAGTAGATTGTTTCGCTTTTGCGGAAAAGTTTTATAAAGTAACACACTGCGAGATCAATGTTGAATTATCAAAAATTGCCACATATAATTTTGAACAATTAGGAATTAAAAATATTAAAACTATTGCAAAAGATGGATTGAAACATCTTAAAGAAAACAATTTAAAATATGACTGGGTATTTGCTGATCCTTCACGTAGAAACGATACAAAAGGAAAAGTGTTTTTACTGAAAGATTGCTTACCAAATATCCCTTTAAATATTGACTTAATATTTAAGTATTCAGATAATATCTTATTAAAATTGTCACCTATACTCGATATTACATCTGCAATTAATGAATTAAAATTCGTTAAAGAAATACATATTATTGCTGTTAATAATGATGTAAAGGAGTTGATTTTTATCCTTCAAAAAGACTATCAGAATAATATAAATATTAAAACTATAAATTATAAAAATGAGTCTTTAGAAACTTTTGATTCCAAATATCACTTATTTTTAAAATCCACTTTCTCATTACCAAGAAAATACCTTTATGAACCAAATTCCGCAATTTTAAAAGCAGGATTATTCAATGAAGTTTCACATCAATTAAATTTAGATAAGCTTCATGTCAATAGCCACTTATATACTTCCAATAATAAAATAGATTTCCCTGGTAGAAAGTTTAAGATTATTCAAACTATTCCTTATGATAAAAAGAGGATTAAAAAAATATTTTCATCAAAAAAGGCTAATATCACTACTAGAAATTTCCCTGAAACAGTAGCTGAAATTCGTAAGAAAACAGGATTAAAAGAAGGTGGTGAACATTACTTATTTTTTACTACAGATTTAAACAACAAACATATTGTTTTAGTTTGTGAGAAAGTTTCATAATTGGTTTTTAAAAATAGTTTTTTAATTTACTAACTTTAACAGCTCAATAAAACTATACACAAACAATTATGTCAAATAAAAACACCCGTTCATTATCCGAAAGAAAAGGATTAGAAGAAAATTTATTTGAGAAGATCTCTGAACTATCTAATAATAATTCAAGTCAAGAAGATTTTCACAAGCTTTCACAACATTTTTTAATGGATGACTCTGTGGTTCTTGGCACATCCTCCTTCTATGATTTTATAAAGCCTAAAAATCGCAAACACAAGATACATGTATGTAATGGTACAGCTTGTATGGTAGCCAACACTCAAAAAGATGTGAGCGATAGGTTAAAAAAGCACTTTAAAGCTGAAGAAATTGGGCATGCTGCCTGTGTTGGTCGTTGTCATAGCAATAATGCTGTAATGCATAATAACAAAACATATTCGATAAATTCTGATTCAGATATACAAAAATTACTCAATAATAAGCATCAAGAGAATACCTATAAAATTGGCACAAATACAACACCAATACTAACTTTAAAAATTAATGATTTAAAAGACTTTTACGACTTAGCGGACAGATATAAAAATGAATCTAAAAAAGTCATTGAAGAAATAAAGATTTCTAATCTTCGTGGTCGTGGTGGTGCCGGATTTCCATTTTGGTTCAAATTAGACGCTGTAATTAAGGAGAATAATTCTCAAAAATACATTGTTTGTAATGCAGATGAAGGAGATCCCGGAGCTTATAGTGATATGTATTTAATGGAACATCAAGCACATAAGGTTTTGTTTGGTATGTATATCTCCGGATTAACTGTAGGAGCAGATACTGGTGTTTTATACATCAGAGGTGAATATCCTGATTCAATCAAAATCGTAAATAAAGCCATAAAAGAATTGGAAGAAAAACAACTTATTAAGGACTTTAAATTTAAAATAATTAGAGGTCAAGGTTCTTATGTTTGTGGTGAAGAAACAGCTTTATTAAACTCAATCGAAGGATTGCGACCTGAAGTTAGAGTACGCCCGCCCTACCCTGCTCAATACGGATTATACGATAAACCAACAGTTTTAAGTAATGTAGAAACTTTTGCCAATATTCACTGGATATTAGAAAATGGTGGCAAAGCTTACGCTGAACTAGGCACAAAACAATCAACTGGAACTAAATTAGTTTCCTTAGATAGTTTCTTTAAACAACCCGGAATTTACGAAATAGAAATGGGAACGCCTTTGCAAACTATTTTTGATGATTTTGGTGAAGGTTTTAATTCAGATATAAAGGCGCTTCAAATTGGAGGTCCTCTTGGCGGAATTGTACCAATGCACAAGATAAAAGATCTAACGCTAGATTTTGAATCACTTAACCATAACGGCTTCTTATTAGGGCATGCAAGTTTTGTTTCGATTCCTAAAGACTTCCCTATGATACAGTTTATAGAGCATTTGATGAAATTTACTGCAGATGAGAGTTGCGGAAAATGCTATCCTTGCAGAATTGGTTCTTTTAGAGGTTTTGAGATGCTACAAAAAGCACAAAATGAAGATTATAAAATTGATAAGAAACTTTTTGATGACCTTCTTGAAACTTTAGAAATAGGTTCTTTATGTGCTCTTGGCGGAGGAGTTCCTCTACCTGTTAAAAATGCATTACAATATTTTGATGAAGAATTAAATAACTATTTTTATACCTAAAGATTATTACACAGAGATTCACAAAGAAAAATACAGAGATACACAGAGTAATGGAAGAAAACAAACTGACAGAAATTATTATTGGGAAAGCTATAGAAGTTCATAAACAGCTTGGCCCAGGTTTATTAGAATCAGCATATCAAGAATGTTTATTCTATGAACTAAAAAATAGTGGACTAGCTGTAGTTAAAGAAATTGCTCTGCCAATAGTTTATAAAGAAATAAAATTAGATCATGGATATAGAATTGATCTGTTAGTTGAAAATAAGGTAGTAATTGAACTAAAAACAGTCGAATTTTTGAATGATGTGCATACAGCACAAATATTAACTTATATGAAATTAGGTAATTACAATTTAGGATTATTGCTAAATTTTTATGTTAAATTACTAAAAAACGGTATCAAAAATTTAAAATTTAACTCTGTGAATCTCTTTAAAAACTCTGTGAATCTCTGTGTAACAAATTTTTATAGCCAATAATACAAAACTCATGATAGCATATATAAACAACATAGCTCACAACATAAAACAAGGCGAAACTATATTAGATTTTGTTCGTCGAATAGAGAATAAGGATGCAATTCCAACTATGTGCCAAGATGATAGATTAGAAAATTTTGGCTCTTGCCGAGTTTGCTCTGTAGAAGTAGCACGTGAAAAAGATGGAATAACAAAAGTTGTTGCTTCCTGCCATACTCCTGTTTTTAAAGATGCTTATATCTACCATAATACTGATAAAATAAAAAATCTTAGAAAAAATATTGTCGAATTAGTTTTAAGCGATTATCCAACCGATAAAGTTTTCCCTGAAAAGGAAAAAAAACCAACCGAATTCCAAAAAACAATAGCCCAAATCGGAATTCCTAATACTCGTTATCCACAAGGTGAAAATCATTTTGAAATTGAAAAGGATAATTCTCATCCTTATATTAAATCAGATCTATCCCAGTGCATTAATTGTTATCGCTGCATTAGAGCTTGTGAAGAAATTCAGGGAGAATTAGTTTTAGGAATGAGCGGAAGAGGTTTTGCTGCTCAAATCATCAAAGGTTTTGATACAAATTTTGATCTATCGGCATGTGTTTCTTGTGGAGCTTGTGTTCAAACTTGTCCGACTGAAGCATTAACCGATAAATTTAAAACCAAAACCTTAATTGCTGATAAAACCATAAGAACAACTTGTACATATTGCGGTGTAGGGTGTCAATTAGATGTTTCGGTAATTAACGGTGAAATTAAAGGAATTCAAGCCCCAAATACTGCCGAAGTTAATCAAGGACATACTTGTATAAAGGGGAGATTTGCTTTTCAGTTTTACAACCATCCGGATAGATTAACTGAACCGCTGATTAAAAAGAATGGAAAATTTGAAGTAGCAACATGGGATGAAGCCTATGATTTTATCACTAATAAACTCTTAAAGATCAAAGAAGATCATGGTGCAGATGCTATAGGTTGTATTTCTTCATCAAGAGCAACAAATGAAGAAAATTATTTAATGCAAAAAATGACTAGAGTTGCAATAGGTACAAATAATATTGATGGTTGTGCAAGAGTATGCCACGCACCTACCGCCTATGGAATGCAACAGGCTTTTGGTACAGGAGCTGCCACAAACTCAATAAAAGACTTAGAATTAACAGATTGTATTTTTGTTTTTGGTGCTAATCCTACAGAAGCGCATCCGGTAACAGGAGCAAAAGTAAAGCAAGCATTTATGAAAGGTATTACTGGTATTGTAGTTGATCCAGTTAAAACAAAACTTGCCAGATTAGCCAAGTATCATTTGCAATTACGTCCGGGAACAAATGTTGCTCTTCTAAATATGATGGCGCATTATATAGTTAAAGAAAGATTGATCAATAAAAATTTTATTCAAAAATACACTGAACATTACAAGGTTTTTAAAAATCATGTTGAGGATTTGGATATGGATGAATTGCAGCAACTTACCGGAGTCTCAAAAGAATTGGTTAGAGAAGCTGCAATCGCCTATGCTTCTGCAAATAATGCCATGGAGTTTCATGGATTAGGTGTAACCGAGCATTTTCAGGGAAGTAAAACCGTTATGTTATTAGCAAATCTTGCTATGATGACCGGTAATATTGGCAGAAGTGGTGTAGGATTAAATCCTTTACGTGGACAAAATAACGTTCAGGGAGCAGCAGATATGGGTGTGCAACCACATCAAGGAGCAGGATACATGGATGTAAATGACAAAGAAATTCAACAATATTATGCCAAGAAATACGGAGTAAATAAAATGCCGGTAAAAGAAGGTTTGAAAATTCCTGAAATGCTGGACGCGGCTATTGAAGGCAAGTTTAAAGCTTTGTGGATTATGGGAGAGGATACTTTTATGACGGACCCCAATACAAATCATATAAGAAAAGCAATGGAACAATTGGATATTTTAATTGTTCAGGAATTGTTTATGTCAGCAACAGCTGAAATGGCAGATGTGGTATTGCCAGCCAGTTCTTACTTTGAAAAGAACGGAACTTTTACCAATGGAGAACGACGAGTACAACGTGTAAATAAAGTTGTTGAACCTATTGGAAATACCAAATCTGATGGTCAGATGATTATTGATATGATGCAAAGGTTAGGTTATGATCAACCTACCGGGAACAAATATGATGCTGCAATTATATTAGAAGAAATTGCTGATATTATTCCTTTTATGAAGGGAATTACATGGAAACGCTTGGGTGAAAATGGTTTACAATGGCCAGTCATTGAAGACGGAACAGATACTAAGATCATTCATAAAAATGGTAGTTTTAAAAGAGGAAAAGGTAAATTCCATTATTTTGAATTTGAAGAAAGTCCGGAATTGATCGAGCACCAAAAAAAATACCCATTTATACTTACAACTGCGCGTCAATTAGAACATTATAATGCAGGAACCATGACAAGAAGAACTGATAATCAGAAAATATCTCCTACAGATTATTTAGAAATTAACCCATTAGATGCTTCTAATAAAAATATAAATGAAGGAGATCATGTTAAGATATTCTCAGATAGAGGGTCTGTTGAAATACCAGTAAAATTATCTTATTTGGTAAAACCAGGAGTAGTTCGAACTACCTTCCATCAACCCGATATTTTTATTAATATGATCACGGGAAACGTTGGAGATGAATACACTTTAACTCCTGAGTATAAAGTTGTTGCAGTCAATTTTAAAAAAATATAATTATTGATAACCAAAGTTAAAAATATTTGTTGTTATGTTTAAAAAAGCTTCCTTTTATCTATTGTTCATCTTGCAAACATTCTTAATATTCGCTCAAGAAAATGATGTTATGGATATCCCAAAATTGACTCAAAAAAGTTTTTTTAAAATGGATTATCTATCTACCAAAATGCCCTTGAATGAAAAAAATCTAGGTCTAGCCGGAATTCACTACAATCTTTTATTAAATAACTGGGCTTATGCGGGTATAGGAATGTACGGTGCAGTAACGGGTACTAGAGGAGGTCTCTTTACTTTGGGTGTAAATGCCGGTATTAGAAAGAACCTTTTCGCAAATCTTTATTTAGATGCCGGTATTCATTTTGGCGGCGGTGGCGGTGCAGGTGCTCCTGATGGTGGTGGTGCATATTTTTTACCCCATTTTAATTTTGGATATCAATTTTCAAAATTTTCTGTTGAAACTGGCTATAGCTATATCAACTTTTTTGATAATGGAGATATTGTTGGACATCAAATCAATATGGCAATACAAGTTCCCATTTCTTATGATTATGCCTCTTTTAATATGCTTGAAAATAAACTTATTGTAGATGAAAATATTTCAAACTCTAATTGGTATCAAGAAAGTAACGAACTATCACTTCTACTCCATTTTAACAATCTTTACTTAATGGGTGATACTAAAAACAAAGATACCGGAGAGTCTATGAAAGGTGAAACTATAAGAACAGTAGGTGTTGAATTAGACACATATATTAAAAATAATACATTTCTCTTTTTAAAAGCCGACGGAGCCTATCACGGTATACCTGCAGGATATATGGATATTGTTCTAGGCTTAGGATATCAATTTTCATTTAATAAGGGTCGGACAAAAATATTAGGAAAATTTGGTGTTGGAGCTGCAGG
>JAUWUU010000076.1 GCA_030617765.1 Flavobacteriia bacterium
TTTAACTTAAGCGGTGCTTTATCTATATTTTTAATACTGAAAACAATATTAGTTTAGCACAATTATAGAAAAAATATTAGAATATGAAAAAGGTTGTTTCTGAATACAAGATTAGCATTGGTGATATCAATTATGGCGAACATATGGGTAGTGATAAAGCATTGCAGATTTTCCATGATGCACGAATTAATTTTTTAAAACAATTAGGATACTCAGAATTAAATATGGGTAATGGTATTGTTGTTATTATTATAGAAGCAAATGTTAAGTACAAACAAGAAGTCTTTCTGAATGATATTTTAGAAACCCCGACTTCTGTTTCTAAAACATCATGTAGAAAGACTTCTCGTTTATACTTAACATTTGCTTCTACAATAATAACAGCGACGTCATCACCCATATTTAATTCTGTGTATCCGAGTTTTCTTAAAAAAATAATACGTGCATCATGGAAAACCTGTAATGCTTTATCATTGCCCATATGCCCACCATAATTGATATCACCTATACCAACCTGATATTCTGAAAGAATCTTTTTCATTTATTTATATTCAATATTTTTTACGAATTTTTGATAATCAATTTCGCTGTGTTTTCACTTGCTCCTTTACCGCCTAGTTTTTGTTCCAATTCATAATATTCATCAAATATTTTTTCTCGGTATTTATGATCTAAAATTTTAAACAATTCGTCTTCCAACCGTTTTTCATTAAAATCATCTTGAATCAATTCGGTAACCGATTCCTTATCTAAAATTAGATTCACCAAAGAAATATATTTAATATTTTTAACCAACCTCTTTCCTATTTGGTAAGAAATAGCATTGCCTTTATAGCAAACAACTTCGGGCACTTTAAATAATGCTGTTTCTAAAGTTGCAGTTCCTGAAGTTACCAGTGCCGCATTGGAAATGGATAATAGATCGTATGTTTTATTTTCAACAATTGCTACATCATTATTCTTTATAAATTGTTTGTAAAAATTCAAATCCTGACTTGGAGCTCCGGCAATAACAAATTGATGATCAGTAAACTTATCTACCATTTTTAACATTACAGAAAGCATCTTAGTTATTTCTTGTTTTCTACTTCCTGGTAAAAGTGCAACAATTGGTTTTTCATTTAAATTATTTTCTTTACGAAATTGCACTGGATTGGTTTTTTCTCTATCTGCTATAGCGTCTAATAAAGGATGCCCAACAAAATGAACCGGATAATTGTGTTTCTTTTCATAAAAATCTTTTTCAAATGGTAAGATCACATACATTTGATCAACATCACGCTTGATTTTTTTAATACGACTTTCTTTCCATGCCCATATCTGAGGCGAGATATAATAATGAACAGGAATATTTTTTTGTTTTACAAATTGAGCAATTCGCATATTAAAACCGGGGTAATCAACTAAAATTAAAATATCCGGTTTATAATTTAAAATATCTTGTTTACAAAATTTAATATTATTTAATATGGTTCGTAAATTCATCAATACCTCAGCAAAACCCATAAAAGCCAAATCTCTATAGTGCTTTACAAGATCATTACTTACATCTTGCATTAGATCTCCACCCCAAAATCTAAATTGAGCATGAGCATCTTTTTCTAATAATGCTTTCATCAAATTTGAAGCATGCAAATCTCCTGATGCCTCTCCGGCAATGATGTAATACTTCATTCCTTAATAATTAATTATATAAATTGCAATATTAAAATTAGAAAAGCAATTATAAAACTTGCCAATAATACTCCACGAGCCCTATAATCTTGTTTCTTTTTTAAATATATAAAAAACACAAATAAATTTGGAATTGCTGCCAAACCCAATACTTTTCCCCATAATTTACCTTCTCCAATTATTTTTATTGACTCTTCAAGACCGTAGGGAGATAGAAAAACCACATACAGATAAAACCCAAAAACAGTAGCTATCAAAGCAATAAGAAAGCCAATTAAAATTTCTTTTTTAATATTCATTTGATTACAAACCCCAGGAATTTAATTTAGTAATAAAATGATGTGCTGTTAGATCAAAATGTACGGGTACTACCGAAATATATTCATTTTCTAAAGCCCAAATATCAGTATCTTCACCATGATCTAAATTTACAAATTTACCCGTTAACCAATAGTATTCTTTTCCTTGTGGATTTGTTCTCTTATCAAACTCCTCAACCCAATTTGCACGAGCCTGACGACAGATTTTTATTCCTTTGAAATCATTTCCTTCAATTTTTGGAAAGTTTACATTTAAAACAACCCCATCTGGCATACCATTTTCTAAAACTTCTAGAGCGATTTTTTTAACATGCGATTTTATCTTGTCAAAATTAGCGTGCCAAGAAAAATCTAGAAGTGAAAAACCAATGGCAGGAATACCCTCAATTCCCGCTTCAATAGCGGCACTCATAGTACCTGAATAAAGTACATTAATTGATGAATTAGCACCGTGATTGATTCCTGATACACACAGGTCTGGTTTTTTATTTAATACCTCACTAATTGCCATTTTAACACAGTCGGCTGGAGTTCCAGAACAACGATATTCCAATTGCTCTCCATCATCAATTGTAACGGCATCACAATAAATTGTCGAATCTAAAGTTATAGCATGACCCATTCCGCTTTGCGGACTGTCGGGTGCTATGACAATAACGTCGCCAATTTCGTTCATTACTGATATTAAAGTTCTTATTCCGGGAGCTGTAATTCCGTCGTCATTGGTAATTAAAATTAAAGGTTTTGATTTCATATTTAATATTATTTTTAACAAATTTAAACTATTTTAACCTTACTGTTTAATAAAAAGTCTTTAACATTTTGTTATGAGCAAGTTAGGTTTAAAATTATTACTATTGCATTAATGAAGTTATTGAATTCTATAAAATTAACAATAACTACATATTTTTACTATCTTGGCACTGTTTTAGTGTTATGATAAAAAATACCCATAATGCATCAAATTATTTTGTTTATGAAAAGGAATTATAAAACAATTTTTACCATATTAATTCTTGCCGGTTTGTTACTCGGTTTTCAGTCAAAAACTGATCCTGACCCAGAGAAAGATAAAGTATTAATTTCTCTTATAAGATATGCTTTACAAAAAGGACATTACGAACCTCAAAAAATAAATGATGAGTTTTCCGCTAAGGTTTTTGATGATTTTATTAAAGGAATGGATCCAACAAAAAGGTTTTTCTTCCAAGCAGATATTGATGAATTTTCACAATACAAACATTCAATTGATGATCAAATTAAAAATGAAGATCTGACTTTTTTTTATTTAGTTTATGACCGATATCTAAAAAGACTAGATGAATCAAAGGTTTATTATAAAGACATTTTAAAATATCCTTTTGATTTTGAAAAAAAGGAAACCTATTCAATGGATTACGATAATCATGAATTTGCCAAGAATGAAGCAGAATTAATTAAGATCTGGCAAGGACAATTAAAGGCCAACACATTGTCAAGGTTATACGACAAAGAAAAATTACAAAAAAGTAACCTTAAAAACGATAGTAATTATCCGCAACTTTCATTTAAAAAATTAGAAAAAGAATCGCGTGAAGGAGCTGAAAAAAGTTTGGATGATTTTTACGGTTTTATGGGTGACCTAGAAGAAATGGATTGGTTTTCAATATATATCAACAGTATAACTTTAGGATTTGATCCTCATACCAGTTATTTTGCTCCAAAAGACAAAAAGAGATTTGATATTAGCATGGCGGGCAAATTAGAAGGTATTGGCGCCAGATTACGTAAAAAAGAAGAATATACTACAGTTGATGGATTGATATCAGGAGGTCCGGCTTGGAGAGGTGGTGAATTAGAAGTTGGTGATGCAATTTTAAAAGTAGCACAAGGTGATGGTGAACCACAAGATATTATCGGAATGCGCCTCGATAATGCCATTGAATTTATCAAAGGGAAAAAAGGAACAGAAGTAAGATTGACAGTTCTTAAACTTGATGGTTCTATAAAAGTAATCTCAATAGTACGAGATGTTGTTGAGTTAGATGAAACTTTTGTAAAATCAAGTCTTGTAAAAAAGGATGGTCATAATTTTGGTATCATAAATTTACCGAAATTTTATATTGATTTTAATGAAAGAAATTTTCGTAATTCCGCTACTGATATGGAGCAGGAAATTTCACGATTAAAAGAAGAGAATGTTGAAGGCTTATTAATTGATCTAAGAAATAATGGTGGAGGTTCTTTAAAAACCGCAATTGAAATAGCGGGTTTATTTATCAAGGATGGACCTGTTGTACAAGTTAAATACCGAGGTGAAGATCCAAACGTAAGATCTGATAAGGACAAAAAAATACAATGGGATGGCCCTCTGGTAATTTTAGTTAATGAATTATCTGCATCAGCTTCAGAAATCTTTGCTGCTGCAATGCAAGACTATAACCGAGCGGTAATTATTGGTAGTAAACAAACTTTTGGTAAAGGAACTGTTCAAAATTTACTTCCTTTAAACAATTATTATAAATACCCTGATGATTTAGGGGCTCTTAAAATGACCATTCAAAAATTTTATAGAATTAATGGTGGCTCTACCCAATTAAAGGGTGTAATATCTGATATTGCTATGCCTGACCGATATACTTATTTGGAAATTGGCGAACGAGATGAAAAAAATCCTTTAGCTTGGGATAAAGTAAAACAAGCAAAATATTCACCACTTAATATCTACGAAAATTTTAATCTAGTTGTTAACGATAGTAAAAAACGAATTGCGTCAAATCCTCAATTTACATTAATTGAAAAAAATGCAAAATGGTTGAAAGAAGGAAGGGATAACAATACAATTTATTTAAACTATGATGATTATAGGAAAGATATCGAAAATAGAGAAAACCAAAATGAAGAGTTTGAAGCTATAAATAAATATAAAAGTGATTTGGTTTTTAATTCTCCACAATATGAAATCCCACTTGTAGAAAAAGATTCAATTTTAGGTAAAAAAAGAGAGATCTGGCATAAAAATTTAAATAAGGATATTTATGTAGAAGAAGCTTTAACTGTGCTTTCGGAATTAAAGATCAGAAAAGAAAATTTTCTTGTTAAAAATTAAATTCAACACCTCTTTATTGACACACTTTACAGGATACTACCGGTATTATATTTTATAAACCCATTCTTCTGGGTTTTGACGTTTAATCTCTTTAAACAAGACAAATGCTAATATTGTTTTTCCGGTAGTTTTGTCGGTATGTATTATACCTATTTCTTGTTTTGTTTTAACCAGATCACCTTTTTGAACGGTTACATTATCTAAATTTTTATAAACTGAAATATAATTACCATGTTGGATCAAAACTGCTTTTTTCTTACCTGGTAATACTTGTATTGCCAAAACTTTGCCATTAAATACAACGCGGGCATTACTACCTTTTTCGGTTGCGTAAAAAACTCCGTTACTTTCAATTGTGATACCTTTTAAGGTTGGATGTGATTGTTTCCCATAATGTCTTACAACTACTCCTCTTTTTACAGGTGCAGGTAATTTTCCTTTGTTGGCAATAAAACTTTTTTCTAATACTTTTGCCTCAGGGGTAAGTATAAAACCGGTTCCTTTAATATTTAATTTTTTATTGGATTTGGCAATCGCATCACGAATTAACTTTTCAATTTTTTTATCAATTTCATTTTCTTCACGTTGTTTTTTCTTTATTAAGGACACGTATTTTTTTTCTTTCTTTTTTATAGCCTTTACTAATCCTTCTTGTGAAATTTTCTCTTTATTTATACTATCCGTCTCTTTTTTATTTTCACTAAGCAACAGTTCTTTTTCAACCTTCTGGTCTTTTAAAAAATCATTTAAATTTTCTAATTTAACTGTTTCTAAAGTAATATCTTTTCCTTGTTTTGCCCTGTATGCAGCATATTGATTAATATATTGTATTCGTTTATAAGCTTGTAAAAAACTTTCGGAAGACAGCAAAAACATCATTCTGCTTTGTTTTGTTTTACTTTTGTACGATTGCTGAACCATCTTTGCGTAATCAGCTTTTAAAACTATAAGATGCTCTTGTAATTGTGCCACTTCTTCTTCATTTTCCCTAATTTCTTTACTTAATTCGTTTGTTTCCTTTTCAATAGTCTCAATTAATTGTTTCCTAACACCTATTCGTTTATTAAGATCATTGAGATCCGATAATAAATTCTTTTCTTTTTTCTTTGACTGGAATAAAAGAGTATTGATCTCTTTGATCTCTTTTTGAAGTTTGATTCTTTGCTGCTCAAGTGATTTCTTACTTTGCCCATAAGATGATAATGACATTGTCAAAAAAAACAATGTTAGAAAAAACAAAAAAATATTTCTTTTTTTATGGCTTTCCCCTAATCTTCCTATTTGATTTCTTTTTTTAAAAAATAAAATCATTTCAGCTTAAATTTCTTATAATTTTCAGGTATTGAGAACGGTAATTTCAAATTTGATTCCTGTTCTACATTTTTATAATTAACATCAATTTTTGTGTGTTGTTTATCCCCAATTGCATCAATTGTAAATCCTTCCGGGAAAAACAAATCATTCATTTGTATATAATTATCATATGTAATTTTTAAAACTTTATTTTTTTCAAAAGATCTAAATTCTTCTCTGGAAATTTTAAAATTTATTGGATCTATCCAAAATAACATGTCAAAAATAAGATTTTTCTTTTTAGGAACTAACAAATAATTCTTTTGTTGGATTTTCGATCTATATTTTTGATCTTTTAAGTTTAATAATGCTTCTCCAATAAACAAATTTTGTACTTTCTTAAAATCAAAATCTGTTCCAAGTAAATTACTGATAAAGATATAATCACCATCAAAAAAAGTTTTATTAATTTTTTCGTAAAACCGTACACGACTGGGAGTGATCAATAATTTTCCAACAGGAAAACCAAGCTTAGAAATACTAATCCATATTGCACTATCCTTAATAATTCTCAAAGATCCTTTTAATTCTGGTAGATCACTTTTTCCCTTATATTTAATAACCAATCTTGCCTTAATATCCTTATCATTCAAATTTTCAGCATAATGCTTATTGATAATCTTTTTAGAAGATAAGTTTACAATATTTTCATCTGTAGAAACCTTGGTGCTTTTGCAGGAAAAAAGTAAAGAAAAAAGAAAAAATATCAATAAACTCTTTTCAAACATATTTTGTTATTTTTTTCGGAGATCTAACATTTTATTATAATAAATGGTAGCTGTTTTATTTTCACCTATCCCTTTATGACTGAGGCTCAGTTGCTCCATAAATTGTGATTCTAAAAAAAAATCTTCAACTACAAATTCCAAACCGGCATTTAAAATATCAATAGCCTCATTATATTTACTTAATTTATTTAAGGCTGTGCCATTCACCATGTAAACAAATGGTTGTGAAGGATATTTGTTAATAGCATCTTTACTGTCGTTTAACAAGATCAAATATTGTTTTGTTTTCAGTTCTCTATTTAATACTTGCTTCAATGTTTCAAAATCATTATTGCTACGATAAGAACTTTTTAATTTATCCAGCCTGCTTACAGGCATCAAAATAATTTCATTTTCTTGAGTTATCGATGATTTTTCCTGTAATAAAGATTCTTTTAATAAACTAAAAGAATCAGGCAATCTATTTTCGTTCTCCAATTTTTGCAATAAGGTTTTTGCACTCTTTACATCACCTGATCTTATGTAAATAAAAATTAGATCTGCCTCTTCCTCCGAATTTTGAGATATGATCAATTTTTGAAATTTTATTGCTCCTTTATAATCATTCTTTTTTAATTTAATATCTTTTAAATGCCTGATCAAGTATAAATTGTTTGGTGAAATTTGCAGTGCTTTTAAACCATAATACTCGGCTTCAGAAAATTTATTTTGATAAAAATAATTCTTTGAAAACTCAAATAAAACAGCAAGATTATCGGGATCAATATCCTGACATGCCTCTAATGCATATATGGCTTTATCAAAATTATCAATACTTTTTTGTTGCAGAGCCTCAAAAAAGAAGGTGTCAAAATTAATCTGTTGTTGTTCAATGATCATATCTTCTTGAGATGCGACATCTTCTTGAGCAATAATCATTATTGGCACAAACAATAATCCAAAAAATATAATATTTAGCTTTTGTTTAAGCATTAATTTTATTTCAAAATTGAAAAATCACCAATACTAACTGATGTAAAATTACCATCAAAATATACATTGTTTCCGATCATTGCATCAATTAGATTTACATTTTTAATAGATGTATTGTTTTGAATCAAAGAATCTTTAATTGTTGAATCTTCTACTTTACACCCATTCCCTAACGATACATTTGGACCAATAGTTGAATTGATAAGTATAACATCTTTACCAATATAACAAGGTTCTATGATCGTTGAATTATTTAAAGTAACCGTTTTCGAAACCAATACATTTCCGTCTAATTTTTCAAATTGTAAAACCTTCCCATTTGTTTCAACAGTAATTTCCTTGTTTCCGCAATCCATCCAATCTGATACTTCACCCGGTACAAATTTCAACCCTTTTTGCTTCAGGTTTTCCAAAGCATTTGTCAATTGGTATTCTCCCTTTTCAGTAATATCATTATCTAATAAATACTGAATCTCATCACGTAAAATAGCGCCATCTTTAAAGTAATAAATTCCGATAATTGCCAAATCAGAAACAAATTCATCAGGTTTTTCTACAAAATCAGTAATAATACCTTCATCTAGTTTCACAACTCCATATGCACTTGGCTCATCAACTTGTTTTACCCAAACCGCACCGTCTGATTTATCATCCAAAGTAAAATTTGCTTTAAATAAAGTATCTGCAAAAGCAACAACACAAGGTCCGTTTAACGCCTGTTTTGCGCATTGGATAGCGTGTGCTGTACCCAATGCTTGTTCTTGAACAAAAACACTCCCTTTTGCATTTAAATCTTTTGCAATTTGTAAAAGTTTTTCTTCGGTATCTTTAGGGAAATTAGGGCCAATAACAAAAGCTATATCTTCAACATCCTGATGGACAACTTTTACAATATCTTCTACCAACCTTTGTACTATTGGTTTACCTGCAATTAATGTTAATGGTTTGGGTACGGTTAAGGTATGTGGTCTCAATCGAGAGCCAATACCCGCCATGGGAACAATTATTTTCATCTTTAAATCTTTTATCTTCAGTTATGAAACGTGCAAATATACATAAAATTGTAAGTTTAACTCATGTCAATAAGCATAGATAAAAGCACCGTTTTTTGACGTATTGTAAAATTTAATATGTTGATTTTTACAAGTTTCTTTCCATTTTTGGATATAACTTCGATAATTTGAAGCATCGACAATAATCCTTTTTGGTTTAATTTCCTGAATCATTCTTTCTAAATTAATTTTTGGTGACTGACGTAATAATAAAAATTCAGGATTTTTAAAATCTCTTGTATAGACAGCAGCACTATCTATAATAAATAATTTATTATTATTAAAAACATAAATATTTTTAAGTTTTTTAAATTTTGGTTTTTCTAATTTACCAATATTAGTTCTGTAATTTAAGATCGTTCTTTGATTTTTTGTATTGTTATTACTAATATCTTGTAAAACGGTTAATTTAACTCCTCTCCTATTGATAATCATTGAACTTCTATTTTTATTAAAAATGATGAATTCTCCAGTAGTTTGTAAATCATGTTTTTCAAAGATCAATACTCCTTGAATAATGATCATATTTATAAATAATAAAATTATACTTTTTTGATTTTTGATTTTAAGAAATAATAATCCGGAAAATAAAAAAAAATAGATCGCAATTGTCAAAGAAATTGATATTGGTATATCTTGAAACAAAAATGATTCCTGATCTGCAATAAAAGCAACAAAATTATTTAACATATCAATGATCAAAGCGTATAAATTAGCAAATAGTACAGGTAGAATATGGAAAAATGTTAAAACTATAATTAAGAATCCAAAGCCAAGAATTAATCCTAAAAACGGAATTATAATCATACTGGAAATAAAAAACAAACCAGGAAATTGATGAAAATAATATAAACTTAAAGGAAGGACGCCAATTTGTGCAGCAATGGTAACTGTAAATAACAACCAAAAATATAATATTATTTTTTGTTTTGGATGATAAATTTTTGCGAGTAGCGGTTGCAGATTAATAATAAAAAAAACAGCTAAATAACTCAACTGAAATCCCACATCAAATAAGTAGAAAGGATGAAACAATAGTAAAAAAAACATTGAAATAACCAAAGCATTATTTCCTTTAGACTTTGGTTTAAATGTCATTCCAAATGCTATGGCTGTAAACATTGTAACTGCCCTAACTACAGATGAGAATAATACTAAACAGTAACTAATATATTTTTTCTATCTTTACTTAAAAATAATTTATGTTAGGTATCTATTGTAGAATCTCCAAAGAAAAGGAAGAAGGTAAGGATAGAAGTATAAATGACCAAAAACTACTTGGTATAGAACTTTCCAAAACCCTAAAAATACCCTATCAAATTTATATTGATGAAGGAATTAGTGGTACAAACGAAATTAAGGATAGACCACAATTCTCAAAACTCCTTGAAGATATTGAAGAAGGTATAATTTCCCATGTTTATTCATATGACCAATCAAGGTTAGAAAGGAATCCCCAAGTACGTTTTGTATTAAAGAAACTACTCAAAGAAAATAACATTCAACTTTATACTGAATCTGGACAAGTTGATTTACATGATGATGAATCTGAAATGTTCGGCGATATAATTTCTATTATGAATTCTTATTATGTGAGAATGACTAAGAAGAAAATCAAATCGGTAATAAAAAGAAATGTTAGTTTAGGTAAAATACATGGATTACCACCATATGGATACACACATGATGAAAACAATATAATGGTTATCGATAAAAAAAAATCAAAGGTAATCAAGAAAATATATAAATTAAATCTAAAAGGATGGGGACATAATAAAATCAAAGAATATCTAATTCAGAATAAAATACCCAATGATAGAAAAGGAAGAAATTGGGGAAAATCATCAGTAGGTCAGATGTTAAAAAACCCCATTTATAAAGGAGTAAGAGTATTTGGTAATGAAATATACCAATGTCCTAAAATAATCGAACCAGAATTATGGCAGAAGGTACAGGATAATAAAAACATATCTGGTAAAGGAAATAATTACAAATATCTTCTGAACAACTTATTAAAGTGCGGAAAATGTGGGTCTAGGTACACAGGAAGATATCTACAATACAAAAATAACTATTACAGATGTGTTACAAAACAATACAAAGGATTTACTTGTAATAACAGAGGTATCACACAACCAATAATTGAACAATTTATTTGGGATAGGTTCTTCGTGAATAAACATTTAGAAAAAGTAGTATTGGAATGGTTCAACAATTCCCCAAAGGATAAGTTGGAAGAAATCAAAAAAATAATCAATGGTATCCAAAAAGAGATTACTACACTACAAAGAAGAAGGAGTAAAGCAATATCAATGGCAATAGATGGTACTTTGACAAAGGATGATATAAAATCAGAACTTAATAAAATAGACAACAAAATAGAAACTCTGAGAATACAACTACAAAACCAGAAGGAAACAGAATCAGTATATGAAAAGAGTAAATCAAAATTCAATGATTTAAATGAAGATATTAATAATATCTACTTTGATACATCCTTTGATATGAAACAAGAGTTCATACAGAAATGGATTAAGGATATCAAAATAGATTATGAAAA
>JAUWUU010000015.1 GCA_030617765.1 Flavobacteriia bacterium
GCGATTTTGATCAAAAATTAAGCAAAGAACAATGTTTGGAAAATGTGACCCAAAACACACAAAAAGGAAGTATCATTGTATTTCACGACAGTAAAAAAGCTTTTGATAAATTACAATATGTTTTACCAAAAGCCTTAGATCATTTTACTAAAAAAGGATTTGTCTTTAAATTAATATAAAATTACTTCGTAAAAAGTGATTCAAATTTATTCCAATAGTAATAAAACAAGTAAACAATTAAAATAAGAATTACAGCACCTGGCATAATACTCCCCATATCAAGTGCCAAATGAAATAAAATAATATTTACAATAATTGGAGCAATTAAAAGTAGTGCAAAAGGCACCCATTTATTGATCAACAATAAAATTCCTGATACAATTTCAACAAACCCAATAAATTTAAATAAGTAACCAGTATTATAGATTGCAGACATAAAATCTACAGCAGATTCTGGCATATTTTCAGGACTTGGCATAAAATTCAGAAACTTATTAGCACCAAATACTATTAAAAGTAATCCCAAAACAATTTGTACGATTTTTACAATTTTTTCATTCATGATTTATATTTTTTAAAGGTTAATGTTGTTGTAGTCGTATGTAATATTAATTCCTAACAAATGTAACTAATATTACATACTATTTGATTTATTTTATGTCATTTTGTCCGGTGAAAATAATATGGCATACATATTGCTAATTATTTGCAAAACAATAAATTAATTAATTAAAATTATATAGTAATGACAGAGATGTTAAGTAAAGAAACTTTTTTGAAAAAAGTTTTTAATTTCGAAGAAAATAAAGATTGGAAATTTGAAGGAGATCTACCATGTATCATTGATTTCTACGCTGATTGGTGTGGTCCATGTAAAACGGTTGCCCCTATTTTAGAGGAACTTTCAGATGAATACGAAGGAAAAATTAATATTTATAAAGTAGATACTGAAGCCGAGCAAGAACTTGCTGCTGCTTTCGGTATTAGAAGTATACCTTCTATGCTATTTTGTCCAAAAGATGAGCAACCTCAAATGGCTCAGGGCGCTTTACCTAAACACAACCTTGAACAGGTTATTAAAGATGTTTTGAAAGCAGAAAAATAGTGCTGGAAGATTTGCAGAAAGAAAGAAAAAAAAGCTGGTTTAAAACCAGCTTTTTTTATACAAGAAGATCTAGACCAAATCATTAGCTACCAAATATTCAGCGATCTGAATGGTATTTGTTGCGGCTCCTTTTCTTAAATTATCACTTACCACCCACATATTTAATGAATTTTCTTGTGATTCGTCTCTACGAATTCTTCCTACAAAAACTTCATCTTTTCCTTCAGCATAAATTGGCATAGGATAAGTATTGGTATCAATATTATCTTTAACTGTAACACCCGGAGTTTGATGTAAAAGTTTTCTTACATCTTCTATATCAAATTCTTTTTCAAACTCAATATTAATACTTTCTGAATGACCTCCTACAACTGGTATCCTTACTGCTGTAGCTGTAATAGCTATGGTATAATCGTTAAATATCTTTTGAGTTTCTCTAACTAGTTTCATTTCCTCTTTGGTATAGCCATTTTCTTCAAAAACATCACAATGTGGCAAGGCATTTCTATGAATAGGATAAGGATAAGCCATTTCACCTTTTTTACCCTGATATTCATTCTCTAATTGTTGCACTGCTTTAACACCGGTACCTGTAATAGATTGGTATGTTGAAATAACCAAACGTTTGATTGTATATTTCTGATGTAAAGGTGCCAATGCCATAACCATTTGTATTGTTGAACAATTTGGATTGGCTATAATTTTGTCTTCCCGAGTTAACTCACTTGCATTAATTTCAGGAACAATCAGTTTCTTTTCAGGATCCATTCTCCAAGCCGATGAATTATCGACTACAGTTGTACCAACCTCTGCAAATTTAGGAGCCCAATCAGTTGAGATTGATCCTCCGGCTGAAAATACAGCAATATCAGGTTTTTGATCTACAGCATCTTGTAAACCAATAATTTTATAATCTTTTCCTTTAAAAGAAATCTTTTTGCCTGCTGATTTTTCTGAAGCAACCAATAATAATTCCGTAATCTGAAAATTTCTTTCTTCTAATACTTTTAACATAACATTACCCACCATTCCGGTAGCACCTACAACTGCTAATTTCATTATATTTTTTTTATAAATTTTTAAAGCTGCAAAGATTATAAAATTAATCTTAGATAAACATTGAATAACACAGGTTTTATTACAAATTGTTTAAAATTATTCAATTTGTGTTTAATAACCTGAGGTCGATTATTCCTATTATTCATAGTTCTTAGCGTTTTTCTTAGATTAGGCGTGGCTTTGAGGTACTATCCTTAGTTTGAAAAGTCACAACGAAATATAAGGAAAACGCTAAGAATCCTTCGGAAAGCCTTCTTAACAGCAATCTTTAAACAATAAAAGCCTTAAATTAACCCGTTAGTTTTTCGTTTTGATTATTCAAATCTCACTATTCATAAGGCTTCTGTGGATTTATTAATAATCGACCTCAGGTTAATATTATTAAAATTAAACATTAAATAATATGTTGTAATTTTGCACCTCCTTAAAAACGACGATATTGAATAATTTTCAATACAAAGTTTAATTTGAAAACTATGGGTTTGATTAATAAAAATAAAATTGAATTGATGGCACCTGCTGGCAATTTTGAATCATTACAAGCAGCATTAGACAATGGAGCAGATTCAGTTTATTTTGGTGTAGAACAATTAAACATGCGTGCCAGAGCATCTATTAACTTTACAATTGACGACCTGAAAGAAATTTCAAAAAGATGTAAAGCAAAAAGTGTTAGAACTTATCTTACGCTTAACACTATTATTTATGACCATGATCTAACCATTGTTAAAACATTGATCAATAAAGCAAAAGAAGCTGATATTTCGGCAATTATTGTTATGGATCAGGCTGTAATTGCAATGGCAAGAGCAGCTGGTATGGAGGTTCACATTTCAACTCAAATAAATATAACAAATTTTGAAACCTTAAAGTTTTATGCCATGTTTGCTGATACCATTGTTTTGAGCAGAGAATTGAGTTTAAGACAAGTAAAAAAGATAACCCAGCAAATTGAAAAAGAGCAGGTCAAAGGCCCTTCAGGTCGCTTGATAGAAATTGAGATATTTGGCCATGGTGCACTTTGCATGGCAGTTTCGGGCAAATGCTATATGAGCTTGCACACCTACAATTCAAGTGCAAATCGCGGTGCCTGTAAACAAAATTGTCGTAAAAAATATACGGTTATTGATCAGGAATCCGGTATAGAAATGGAAATTGATAATGAATATATCATGTCGCCAAAAGATCTTTGTACCATTGATATTTTAGATCAGGTTGCTGATGCAGGGATCAAAGTTCTAAAAATTGAAGGCAGAGGCCGTGCGCCTGAATATGTAGCAAAAGTAATTAAAGCATATCGCGAAGCAATTGATAGTATTGCCGATGCAAATTTTAATAAAGACAAGGTTATTGTTTGGATGCAAGAACTGGGAAAAGTTTACAATCGCGGATTTTGGAACGGATATTATCTAGGTCAGAAATTAGGTGAATGGAGTAAAGGATCAGGCTCACATGCCACACAAAAGAAAGTTTATATCGGTAAAGGTGTTCATTATTTTCCTAAAGCAAAAATTGGTGAATTTAAAATTGAAGCTTATGATATCTCTATTGGAGATACCATATTGATTACCGGTCCTACAACCGGGGCTAAAGAAATGAAAATTACAGAAATGTTTGTCAACGATAAAAAAGGTGAAAAAGCGCAACGTGGTGATTCCTTAACTTTTCCACTGGATTTTAGAATTCGCCCAAGCGATAAATTGTATAAAATTGTTGCTACAGAAAATGTGGCTGAAAAAATCTAGTTTGTAAAATGTCTTTGACATTTTACAAACCAATAATCAACCTCAGTTAAGAAATTAATATTTTAATAGGAAATATGATGTTTATTATTAGCTATTAAACAAAAAATCCCTGAAAAAAATTATATTTCAGGGATCTTAATTTATATATAGGAGTTTTTATAAAACTTCACCATTCTTAAATTTACCCTTGAATTCTAATTTTCCATCTTCGTGGTATTGCTCAAAATCACCATCTTCAAGACCATTAATAAAATTTCCTTTTACAGCCATGGTTCCATTTTCGAAAAATTCTATAAAAAACCCATGTTTCTTACCATTAATAAAAGTTCCCCTCTGATATAACTGACCGCTATCGTGATAGATTTCAAAATCTCCGTCGATCTTGCCATCTGCATTATAATCTCTATAACTCATAATTCTAAAATTAAATTTGTAAATATATTTGACTTAGCAACAAAGATAATAATTTTTTTAAAGTCAGCCATGCTCATACTTATATATAAATTTTTTGTCTCAGTCACTAAATTTAATCGTTTCTATTAAATAGTTAAAATTATGATACACCTAACCCCTACAGTTTTCCCTTCTTATTTTTTAAAAATAAATATACACCAAATAATTACTTTTTTAACTCTAACAGACTATACAGTTGTTGCCCTAACTGAACTAAAATACCTTTCTGCCTTGTTTAAATTTGCTTTCGTTTCATTACTCAATCCAATTTCTAAAAGTATTTAACCCAAAGCATGAGTTGCACAACTCAAACAAGGATCATAAGCTCTTATAGCCACTGCAACCTCATTCATCATACTTTCGGTAATTTTTGGTTTAGCATTAAATTAAGTTCAATCCAATAAAATGATTTAACAAAATTGTACTTTAGCGAATAATTATTTTTATTTCAAAAATCTATGGGCTTAATAAGCAGAAAAAAATCACACTTATTTTTAGGAATTATTTTTATTGGTATTGGTTTAATTAACAAGTCTTACCCTATGTTCTTTGACAATTTAATTCCGGACAGATTTACAGAATATAGAGAAACTATCAGCTGGGCAATTAGTATTATTACGATTTTATCGGGAATTGGATTGTTTTTTAAACAAATCAGAAGATTGGTTAAATGGCCTTTACTTACAATTATTATAGTAGCGGCATTAGGGACTCTTGGTCAAATTTTTAATTTAGATGTGAATGGAGCTACTAATTTATTACCTCCTTTTTGGGTTAAGTTAAAATTTCCTATTCAAATTGGCTTAGGGGTTTGGCTATGGTGGGCTACTAAAGAAGGTCCTGAACCTGATAAAAAAAGAAAGTATAAGAGAAAATAGTTTTTAGAAATCTAATTAAACTATTATGTCCACCTGATTCTTCGTCTCCAAACTCTTTGCAATATCATCTGATCACTTTATGAAGATAATACATGACGTGAAAAAATGTTGGTGCCAAAATATTCTTTTGCTTTATCTAAATTCTCTTTTGCCGTTTTACTCAATCCAACTTCTAAATTCCATTCATGGCCTTGGATGCCTAAAATAAATGCTTTTGGATCGTGATTATACAATTGATTTGCTAAAAATAAAATTGTTTCAGGAGCCAGTTCATGAGTGCTAAAACCAAATTGATCTGATGGTTCACAATGCTTGTAATAATAACCTTTTTTTGTAATTTCTTTTGTGGCATCAATAAAGATTACTGTTTGATAATTACAGATTAGTTCGGCATCTTCAATTTGTAATTGATACCTGTACTCAATATCAATACCTTCAAAATCTTCATCTTCAAGAAAATCTAGAAAAAGCCAGCCGAGCCCATCATCTTGGCGGCCCACATTGCCAATTCCTAATATTATTGTATTATTTTTCATTTTTATAATATTTAAAAAAAGGCTGTTAAAAATGCTCTTAAAACAGCCTTAACATAAAAATCACATAAATTATTTAATTGCGTTTAGAATCAATTATATTACCCGCAGGATCATATAGTGAAATTTCTAAAGGCATTTGACCCAAAGCATGAGTTGCACAACTCAAACAAGGATCATAAGCTCTTATCGCTACCTCAACCTGATTCAACATACCTTCGGTAATTTTTGGCTTACCATCTAGAACATTATTAGCAACCCAACGAACAGCTTGGTTCATGGGTTCATTGTTATGCGTAGTAGAAACGATTAAATTACAACGAGTGATCCTATCTTTATCATCTACTTCATAATGATGAATTAAAGTGCCTCGAGGTGCTTCAATGATACCAATACCTTCTTTTCTACGCTCTCCCTTTCTTATAAGATCATTGCTTAAAATATCATCATCTTCGAGTAAATTTTTCATCATTTCAGCACAATATAACACCTCAATTAATCTTGCCCAATGTGTGTACATGGTCATATTGTTAATTCCACCATTTGTAATCGCTTTAAAATCTAAACGCTCACGCTCAGCCAATGGTGTTTCAATTCCTTCACAAATATTCATTCTGGCCAATGGACCAACACGATTCCAACCTTTTTCTTTACCAAGATGTCTTAAATAAGGAAATTTTAAATATGTCCACTTTTTAACACTTTCATAAAAATACTGATCATAATCATCATTTGGAATATCATTCAAAGTTATATTTCCATTTCCATCTGTAGCTCTTAATACACCATCATATAATTCCAAGAATCCATTTTTTTTGTTTACCAATCCTAAATGACCTGAAGGATATTTAGCAAATGAGTCTAAAAATTCTTTATTGGTAATATGATAAGATTTCATAAAATCAATTATTTCAATTGACCATTTTATCATTGTATCAATAGATGGAATATCTTTACCATCTAAAAAATAAGTACGTTCTTTTGCACTAACTCTTTTATGTACACCACCAGGTGTTGTAGAAATTCCATGAATACGTTTACCAGCAACCAGTTTGATAATCTCTTGTCCGAATTTTCGCATCAAGATTCCTTTTTTTGCTAATTCAGGGTACTCCATAGCTACACCAACAACATTCCTTTTTAATGGATCAGATTCAGCACCAAAAAGCAGATCGGGTGAAGCCAGATAAAAGAAATGTAACGCATGTGATTGAAAAACTTGACCAAAGTGCAATAATTTTCTAATTTTTTGCGCAGGCACAGATAAATCTTCGGGTTCTATACCCACAATCTGATCAATTGCTTTTGCTGCGGCTAAATGATGACTTACCGGGCATATACCACACAAACGTTGCACCATTACAGGCGCTTCCCAATAAGGGTGTCCTTGAATAAAACGTTCAAATCCTCTAAATTCAACAATATGAAATTTAGCATCTGTTACTTTATTTTCCTCGTCTAACTGAATGGTTACTTTACCATGTCCTTCTACTCTTGTTACGGGATCTATTACTAATTTTTGTGACATTTTTTTATTTTATTGAATTAAAAAATCAAACTACCAGTTTTTTTCTTCTAATAATTTACTAATCATATTTAAATTCATCATGTGTGATTGAAAACTCCTCACCTAAAAGAATACTTTTAACCACTTTCCAAATATGTTCAGCATTTGGAGGGCAACCCGGTATATAATAATCTATTTTAACAACTTCGTTACAGGGGTAAACATTATTTAATAATTTTGGCAGGTCTTCATGTGCTGGAATAATATCAGCTCCAATTTCACTGGTCATACCATTCATATATGATTCTTCTAAACATTCTTTTAGTGGAATGAAATTTCGCATAGCCGGAATTCCACCCATTATTGCACATTCTCCAAACCCAATAAGAATATCACATTTTTTTCGGAACTCTCTTAAAACATGAACATTTTCTTCATTTGCACAACCTCCTTCAATCAGACCTACATGACATCTTTTGGTAAAATTTTTAATGTCGGTTAAAGGTGACTTATTAAATTCTACTATTTCAAGCATATCTAGTAAGCCGGTATCAATATCTAAAAGAGACATATGACAACCAAAACAGCCAGCAAGAGAAGTAGTCGCTACAATAAATTTTTCATGATCTTCTTTCTTTGCTTTTCCACTTTTAAAAGAAGGAATAACATCTTTTCCTAAAATATCATATTTGCGCTCTCCAAATGGTTGCTCATGGGCTACACCTTTTATTAGAATAGCACCAACAGGGCAAATTTTCATGGCATATAATGCTTCGGCTTCACTTAATTTAGCCTCTTGTTCATAATCAATATGAACTCTGGTTTTAATGCCTCTTTGCACAAAAGAAAATACGTCTTTACCATCTCTGGTTTTGATCTCTTCTACACAACGTTTACATAAAATACAACGGTTAGATTCCATAATCATCCGCTTTGGTGTAAAATCAACTATTTTATCACTAAAAACGTGTGGATAACGAGTTACCGTAAGCCCCATATCATAGGCGTGATTTTGCATATCACAATTACCGCTTTTTTCACAAGTAGGACAGAAATGATTGCCTTCAGCATAAAGCATTTCAATGATTGCTTTCCTGTTATCTAATAACTCTGGTGTGTTTACTTCAATATTCATCCCTTCACTTACTTTTACAGTACAACCCGTAGTGTGTTTACCATTGAGTTTTACTGTACATATTCTACAGGTTCCTAAAGGGTTTAGCTCTTTAAAATAGCATAAAGTAGGTATGAATATATTGTTTTCCTTGGCAACATCTACTAAATTTGTTCCTCCTTCTGCTTGAATTGATTTGCCGTCTATTTTAAGTTTAACCTTGTTATTCATATGTTGTAGATAAATCGTTTATTATATTATCATATTCTTCTATTGCTTTTTCTAAATTAAAAGCTTTATTAAAATCAGTATTTTCTGATAATCTCTTTTCAAAAATTTCTGGGAATTTTTTCATTGCATCATTCAGAGAATTAGAAGATGATTGACCTAACCCGCAACGACTGGTTGTTTTAATGATTTTACTCCATTCTATAATATCTGCCAGATCCTTTTCTTCAGCATGCCCTAATATCAACTTATTTATTTTTTTATTCAAAAGAAAATTTCCTGTTCTACACGGTACACATATTCCACAAGATTCTTCAACAAAGAAATTTGAATAATTTTTTAAGATATGTAAGAGATCTCTTGTGTCATTGTATATCATTACAGAACCTCCACAAGACAGATCTTCACCACTGATATTTCTATCGAAATCTTTTTCAGACAACAATTCTCCAGATGGACCGCTAAATTGGATCATTTTAGCGTCTTTAGCCCCGGTTAATTTGATAAACTCTCGCATGTTCATTCCCCATTCTATTTCATAGATCCCCTTCTTTTCACAATCTCCGGAAACACTTAATAATTTGGTTCCGGGAGTTTTTTCTGTACCTATTGCCAACCATGAATCTACACCCATTTCAAGAATTCTAGGAACAGCACAAAGTGTTTCAACGTTGTTGACCACTGTTGGTTTGCCATCAAATCCTTTTTCAACAGGGAAAACCTCTTTTGTACTTGGCTCACCTCTTTTTCCTTCCATTGAATGGATAAGAGCAGTTTCTTCACCACATATATAAGCGCCTGCACCTAAATGAACATATATATCAAAATCAAAAGGTATTTTGGCTGAAATTTCTTTACCTAACTTACCCTCTTTTCGATACTTAAATAATACCTTTTCCAATTTCTCTTTTAAGTAACGGTATTCAGCTCTAAGATAAATTGCTCCTAGCGATGCACCGACTGAATATGCGGCAAATATCATTCCTTCTATAAGCAATTCCGGATGCTCTTCTAATAAGACTCTGTCTTTAAATGTTCCGGGTTCACCTTCATCTGCATTACAGATAATATATTTTTGGTCTGCTTTATTTTGTCGGCAGAATTGCCATTTTAAACCCGTTGGAAAGAAAGCACCACCGCGACCCGCTAAATTTGATTTTTTTATCTCCTCAATTATTTCTTCAGGATTATATTTTTTTAAAAAAGATAAAGAAGAATAAGGAGTATAGGGTTTACAAAATACTGTTTTGTCAATAACAGGTGTATATTGTATAACACTTTTTGGTGTATCACAAATTTCATAAGCTCTTTTTCCATTTCTTATTTGTGAAATAATTTCTTTGATCTTAAAAGGTGTTAAATTTGTAAAGGGTTGAAAATTAATTAAACAAGCAGGTTCTTGGTCGCTTAAACCAATACATGGCGACTTAAATAAACCAAACATTTTGTCGGCTGTTACATGACCCATTTTTACTCCAATTGCTTCCTCAAATGCAGCAACGATCACATTTCTACCTGAATATTGGGAGATTACACAATCATTAATATATATAGTGTATTTGCCGCAATCTGCTCTGTGGTAAAAATGATAGAAAGATATAACACCCTCTAATTCCATTCTTGAGATGTTAAATTCTCTTGCAATTTTTGTCATATCATCCCGACTGATAAACCTTCTTTTTCTTTGTATGTCCCATAAAACACTCATCAGAGAGGATCTTAAAGGAAAGTTATCTTGAATAGCCATAGTAAAATATTTTAATATACTTTGTAACAAATGTAGCTCACTAAAAAATTCTAATAAATGACAATTATCAGTAATTTAGAAATTAGTAAATATTTATAAAAATGTGAAGAATGTTAACTTTTGAATACAATATTTTCAAAAAGAATCAAGAAAATTGAATTTTAATCAAGAAATTTTAAGAAACTTCTAGAGCTTTTACCCTAAGTTCTTTTCCCTGAATAATATTTTTAAAATGACTGTTGCATTTCGGACAGGGATCGTAATAATTATTGATCTCATACTCATACTCACAGTCCATGCATACAGCAATTCCTTTTATATTAAATATTTTTTTTGTAGCGTTTTCCAGAAGGGTTCCATTTATTGCCATCGGCCATACAAAATCTAAAGAATCAATTTCAACACCCGATAATTTTCCAATTTCGAGTTCTATGAGGTCAATTTTTTTAGCATTGGCTTTTTTTGCTTCTTTTTCGGCAATTTTTACAATTCCCATGGCAATGGATAATTCATGCATTGTATTATTTTTTAATTGCTAAATAAACCTGTTTTAAATTTTCAATTTTAAAAAAATAAAAACATTTGGTTAACAAAAGTATACAAATATTTAAGATCTGGTTTTAATTTTAAACACTTTATTGTACGTGCCATTTTTAATTTTAAAAAAAATTTAGTCATAATAATCCATATCAACATTTATACATATCATTCAATATCAAACTGATACACTTCTTTACAAACAAGCATTTTCTTATTTATAATTATTCTAAAATAATAAAATATGATTTTTATCATATCGCTTCTTTTCAATTCCGTATACCTTAGAGCATTGAATTTGAATAACATAATTAAATTAAAAGTATGGCATCATGAAAAAAACACTAAAAAAAGAGGATACATATTATGAGAATATCATAAAAAAAGGATATTCTCGAAGGGATTTTATGAAATTTGCTACAGTAATGACAGCTTTCATGGGATATGAATCTTCTATGGTCTCACAAGTTGTAAATGCACTGGAAACCAAAAAAAGAATTCCTGTTATTTGGGAGCATTTTCAAGAGTGTACCGGCTGTTCAGAATCTTTTATCCGATCAGATCACCCGCTGGTTGCAGATCTAATTTTAGATACCATTTCATTAGATTATACTGATACGCTTATGGCTGCTTCAGGCCATAATGCCGAAGAGGCAAAACAAGAATCTATGAAAGAGAATTATGGAAAATATATTCTTATCGTTGAAGGCGCAATACCTACAAAAAATGAAGGCTATTGTACCATAGCCGGAAGATCTGCCGTTGAAGTCCTTAAAGAATCCGCTGCAGGTGCTGCAGCCATACTTGCTTTTGGTAGTTGTTCTTCCTGGGGAGGTGTTCAGGCGGCACATCCAAATCCAACAGGTTCTGTTCCAGTAGATGCCATTATAAAAAATAAACCCATCATTAGGGTTCCCGGCTGCCCACCAATTTCAGAGGTGATGGCTGGTGTTGTTGTTCATTACGCTACTTTTGGTACGCTTCCTGATTTAGACTCTATGAACAGACCAAAACAATTTTATGGAAAAAGAGTACACGATAGCTGTTATAGAAGACCAAATTTTGATGCTGGACTTTTTGCAGAGACATATGATAGTGAAGAAGCTAAAAAAGGATATTGTTTGTATAAAGCAGGATGTAGAGGTCCTGTAACATATAATGCATGTGGAACAATGGAATGGAATAATGGTGTTAGTTTCCCAATCAAATCAGGATATCCTTGTATAGGTTGTAGTGAAAATAATTTTTGGGATAATGGGCCTTTCACTGAAAGATTGACAAATGTACCTGGTATGGGTATTGAAGCTACAGCTGATAAGGTTGGAAAAATTGTATTAGGAACTGCTGTTGCAGGTGCTGCTGTTCATGCAGTTGCTACTAATATTGCCAAAAGAAAAGAAATTAGAGATGCTGAAAAAAGAGGTGAACAAAACGAACAGAATATCAAAGCTTAAAAATATAGAATTATGGCAAACAGAATTGTAATAGATCCGATAACTAGAATAGAAGGACATTTACGTGTTGAAGCAGAAATAAAAGATGGCAAAGTAGTAAATGCATATTGTTCCTCAACTATGATAAGAGGAATGGAAAAAATTGTTGAAAATAGAGACCCAAGAGACGTGTGGGCTTTTGTACAAAGAACTTGTGGTGTTTGTACAACAGTTCATGCTATTGCTTCAATTCGTTCAGTTGAAGATGCTTTGGGTATTGTGATACCACCAAATGCTGAATTGGCTAGAAACATTATTACTACGTCACAAGCTATGCAAGATCATGTTATACATTTTTATCATTTACATGCACTTGACTGGGTTGATATCACACAAGTTTTAAACGCTGACCCTAAAGCTACTTCTGAATTAGCTCAAAGTATCTCAAAATGGCATAATAGCTCTCCGGGATATTTTTCAGATGTGAAGACCCGAATTAAAAAATTTGTTGATAGTGGCCAATTAGGGATTTTCGCAAAAGGATATTGGGGTCATTCCGCTATGAAATTACCAGCTGAAGTAAACCTATTGGCAGTAGCTCATTATTTAGAAGCATTAGAATGGCAAAAAGAAATCATTAAAATACATACCATACTAGGTGGTAAAAATCCACATCCTCATTTCTTGGTAGGTGGAATGGCAAGTGCTATTAATGTGAGTGATGCTGGTGGATTGAATATCGAAAGATTAGCATATGTTAGTAAATTATTGAAAGATGCTCATAAATTTATCAATGAGGTATATATTCCGGATCTTTTAGCTATCGCATCTTTCTACAAAGACTGGGGTGCAATAGGTGGTAATAAATTCAACAATTACTTGTCTTATGGTGATCTTCCAACGGGTAATTACGGAGATATTGATACTTACAAATGGCCTCAAGGTGTAATATTAAATGGTGATTTAACCAAAGTACATCCGGTAGATCTTGAAAATACAAATGAAATTCAAGAATTTATCAATAAATCCTGGTATGACTATCCAGATGGAAAAGAAAAAGGTTTACATCCTTGGGAAGGAGAAACAAATATTAACTATACAGGTCCTAAACCTCCTTTTAACCACCTTGATGTAGATAAAGAATATAGCTTTATTAAAACACCAAGATGGCAAGGAAAACCTATGGAAGTAGGTCCTTTATCCAGAATGTTGATAGGTTATGTTAAAGGAATACCAGAATATAAAGAAGTTGTTGATTATGCACTTACAACACTTGATGTTCCTGTTGGTGCATTGTTATCAACTTTGGGTAGAACTGCAGCCAGAGGATTAGAATCTAAATTGTTAGCTGACTGGGGATTAGAATTCTTCGACCAATTGATCAATAATATTAAGAATGGAGATACCAGAATGGCTTCTACTGAAAAGTGGGATCCTTCAACCTGGCCTGCAGAAGCAAAAGGAGTTGGTTATATGGAGGCGCCCAGAGGTGGTTTAGCGCACTGGATAAAAATAAAAGATACTAAGACAGAAAAATATCAAATGGTAGTACCAACTACATGGAATGCCGGACCTCGTGATCCTAAAGGACAAATGTCTGCTTATGAATCCGCATTGATCGATACGCCTGTAGCCGACCCTGATAATCCTGTTGAAATTTTAAGAACCATTCATTCTTTTGATCCATGTTTGGCATGTGCTGTTCATTTATACGATGAGCAAGGAAAAAATATTAGTCAAGTTAATATTGGAGGCGCTTGTAGTATTTGATATTTTAACAATTAAAATTTATTAAAAATGACAACAACAACTTGTAATTATAAAAGGGTTTATGTATGGGAGCTTCCGGTAAGAATATTTCACTGGATTACGGCTTTTTCTATTGTTATTCTTGTAATAACAGGATTTATCATAGCTGATCCTCCCGCGATTAATGCAAACGTTGAAGCAACTAATTCCTATTGGTTTGGATATATAAGAGCCATACACCTAATAACTGCTGTTGTTTTGGTGGCTTCTTCTGTATTTAGATTATATTGGTCAATCGTAGGAAATCAATTTGCCAATTGGAAAAATTTCATTCCTTATACAAAAAAAGGAATCCAAAATATTATTCACGTACTTAAAGTTGATATTTTATTAATGGGTGATAGAGATCATGATTTAAGAAACATTAGTATAGGCCATAATTATCTGGCTGCTTTCTCATATTTTTTAATGGGCTTGCTATTTATTTTACAAGTATCAACAGGTTTTGCTTTAATGGCTGATACTTCTTCATGGTGGTTACCTAAAATGTTTAGTTGGGTAGTTCCACTCTTTGGAGGGGATATTTTAGTTAGATATATTCACCACTTTTCAACCTGGATATTTATGGCTTTTGCCGTTATTCATATATATCTTGTATTATTCCATGATTATGTAGAGGCAAGAGGTGAAGCTTCTGCCATGATAAGTGGTTTTAAATTTGTACGACTAGAAAGATTTAGAGTAATTAAAGAAAAATTTGAAGAGATCAAAGGTAAGATCGTTGCTGTTGAAAGCGATGAAGAACATTAATTTTGATAATTCAATTTTTTTTAATCGATACATACTATGATTTCAGATGATGTAATGGAACTGCAAAAGCTGTTTTATCAAACACATGATTATTTAGACAGCGACAAAAAAGATAAAATTCTGGTTTTGGGAATTGGAAATTATCTGATGGGAGATGAAGGTGTTGGTGTACATACTATTCATGCATTAAGCAAAATAGATTTACCTAAAAATGTGGATATTATCGATGGCGGAACAGGAAGTTTTGATCTCATGCCAATTTTATCGCAATATCCTTTAGTGATTTTTGTTGATGCTACAATGGATTCAAAACCAGCCGGAACCATTAATGTAATTTATCCAAAATTTGCTAAAGATTTTCCAACCGTTCTCAGCGCACATGATGTGGGGTTAAAAGACATGATAGATGCATTGGAGTTTCAGGATGAGCTTCCAAAAATTGTATTATTAACAGTTTCTATTAAAGAAATGATTCCAATGACCCTTGAACTTACGAAAGATGTAAATGACAGTATTCCAAAAGTAGTTGAAAGAATAGTAGATATTTTAGAAAATATCAAAATTGTGCAAAAAGAAATATCAAAATAATTAATTAAAATGTTAAAAGGATCTAAAACTGAACAAAATCTACTTAAAGCATTTGCCGGGGAATCACAGGCAAAAATGCGTTATGAATTTTTTGCAAAAACAGCAGCAAAAGAAGGCTATAAACAAATTGAAGCAATTTTTCAGGAAACTGCAAATCAGGAAAAAGAACATGCAAAACGATTTTTTAAATTTCTTGAAGGAGGAGATACAGAAATTACTGCCACTTATCCTGCCGGAATTATTGGAACCACTAAGGAAAATCTAAAAGCTGCTGCCGAAGGAGAAAATGAAGAATGGACGGATCTTTATCCCGAATTTGCAAAAACAGCAGAAGAAGAAGGATTTAAAAAAATTGCTACTGCTTTTAAATTGATAGCCAAAGTAGAAGCCGAGCACGAAAGAAGATATTTAAAATTACTGCAAAATCTCTCAGAAGATACTGTTTTTATAAAGGATGGTAAAGTTTGGTGGAAATGCCTGAATTGCGGCTATGTTTATCAATCTGAAAAAGCTCTTGAAATATGTCCGGCTTGCTTACATCCAAAATCTTATATGCAAGTTAGAGAGGAGAATTATTAAACAGTTATTTAAAGAGAAACAATTTTCATAGGGGGAAAGGCTTATTCATTTTTAGAATGGGCCTTTTTATTTTTATGATTCATTGCAAATATGTTTATTGTGAGAATAATTGAATATTGTTATTAATATTTTGTTTAAAACAATTGAAATACTATTTTTGAGTAAATATGGAGACGCAACATATTCACATCAAAGGTATTGTTCAAGGGGTTGGTTTTAGACCTTTTGTTTATAAACTTGCTATTAAAAAACAATTAAAAGGCTGGGTAAACAATGCTACGGACGGGGTGCACATTCATATCAATGCCAATAAAAAAATTACAAATACCTTTTTACAAAACATACTTGAAAATCTTCCTCCTTTGGCCGTTGTAACTGAATATTATATTGAAGAAACCAAGTATCAGGAATATCAAAAATTCGAAATAATCTATAGTGTAGATCAAGCAAAACCTAATATTCTACTCACTCCCGATGCAGCATTATGTAAAGATTGTAAAAAAGAATTATCAACTAAAGATAACAGACGTTTTCTTTATCCTTTTATAACATGTACCAATTGCGGACCCCGTTATTCTATTATAAATAAATTACCTTATGATAGAATAAATACAACAATGGATGCTTTTCAAATGTGTGTTGATTGTAAAGAAGAATATAACAACCCTTTAAACAGAAGGCATTATTCACAAACAAATTCATGCTCCAATTGTAGAATTGAAATGCAAATGTTTGAAAATGGAAAATTGACAGAGAATTTTTCAGATCTAGATTATATCATTACAAAATGGAATGAAGGAAAAATTATAGCCATAAAAGGAATTGGCGGTTACTTGATAGCTTGTGATGCCACAAATATTGAAGCAGTTGCTATACTGAGAAAACGAAAACAGCGCCCTACCAAACCATTTGCTTTGATGTACCCAAATATCAAAATGATTTCAAATGATGTTAATGTATTTGAAGATGAAAAAAGGGAGTTAGAAAGTATTCATGCACCAATAGTGCTGTTACATTTAAAGCCTAATAATCAACAAAAAAGTGGTTTAGCATTAAAAGAAATCAACAATAATCTTCATCGCATTGGTATAATGTTACCTTATACTCCACTTTACGAATTGCTGCTCAAAAAATTCAATAAGCCAATTATTGCTACCAGTGGAAATATTACAGATTCAACAATTATCTTTCAGGATGATAAAGCTATGGAAGCACTTCCCGAAATAGCAGATATCCTCTTAATGAATAACAGAGAAATATTGATTCCACAGGATGATGGTGTGATTCAATTTTCAAAAAAAAATAGACAAAAAATTACTTTACGCAGATCCAGAGGAAAAGCGCCTGTTTATATCAATCCTAATATTGAAGTCTCACAAAAAACTGTATTGGCTACAGGATCAATGCTTAAAAGTGTTTTTGGATTATTGAATTTTAAAAATATCTATATCAGCCAGTATTTAGGAAATACTGCCAGTTATGACTCACAAGTAAATTACGAAAAAACTTTCTATCATTTTGAGAAGGTTTTTGACACAAAAATTGATACTGTTGTGACGGATAAGCATCCCGATTATTTTGCTACCAGATTTGGAAAAGAGATCGCAAAAAAAAATAAAGCTAAGATCTTTTCATTACAACATCATAAAGCTCATTTTTATGCTGTTTTAGGTGAAAATAATTTATTGGATAATGACGATAAAATATTAGGTGTTGTTTGGGATGGAACCGGCTTAGGAGATGATGGAAATATTTGGGGAGGAGAGTTTTTTAAATACGAAAAAGGAAAAATTGAACGTGTTTTTCATTTAAATGAATTCAATTATATTTTAGGTGATAAAATGGCGAAAGAACCTAAAATTTCTGCTTTAGCAATCATGAATTTGGTAGATGGATCAAGTCAATATCTAAAAAATAAATTTAGTGATACTGAGTGGAAGATCTATAAAAATCTTCTCCAAAAAAATCGCTTAAAAAGTACGAGTATGGGGCGACTTTTTGATGCTATTGCTTCAATTCTATTTGATTTTGATGTACATAGTTTTGAGGCGGAAGCATCAATGCAATTAGAAAAAGAAGCCTCAGAATATTATTATTCACATCCATTGTCTTTAGAAATATCCTATATAAAAAATCATCTTATACCTGATAATTTTTTAGGTTTTCTAATACAAAGTATATTTTTAGATTTAAATCAAAATATTGATAAACAACTTATTGCATTAAAATTTCATATTACTTTGGTAGATTATTTAATGCTAATTGCTCAAAAATATGAATTTAATAAAATTGCTTTTAGTGGTGGAGTTTTTCAAAATGCATTATTGGTTGACCTGATAATTGAATTTATGGAAGAGAAGTTTGAGCTTTTTTTTCACAACGAGTTTTCTCCCAATGATGAAGGAATTCCTTTCGGACAATTGATGTTTTATTCTAAAAGAAATTAATGATAAAAAATTGTCCTACCTTCCTTAAAAAAATTAAATTTGACTAAGATTAAATAAAAAATTAAAAGAATTGAAATATTTATCAGAATACAGAGATCCAAAACTTGCCAAAAAAGTTTTACAGGAAATTAAAAATACTGTCACAAAACCATGGAAGATCATGGAGATTTGTGGAGGTCAAACCCATAGTTTGGTTAAGAATGGCATCCTAAATGTACTGCCTGATAAAATTACTATGCTGCACGGTCCCGGGTGTCCGGTTTGTGTAACGCCCTTAAATTTGATCGACAAAGCTATTTTTTTAGCTGAAATGAATAATGTAATTCTTTGCAGTTTTGGCGATATGCTTAGAGTACCTGGTTCTAAAAAAAGTTTACTTGAAGCCAAAGCCGGAGGAGCCGATGTTAGAATATTGTATTCACCTTTGGAAGCCGTAAAACTTGCTGAAAAAAATCCTGATAAAGAAGTTGTGTTCTTTGCAGTAGGGTTTGAAACGACAGCTCCAGCTAATGCACTATCGGTAATGCATGCCGAAAAACTAGGTATAAAGAATTATTCTATTTTAACTTCTCATGTTTTAGTGCCGCCGGCCATTACTGCATTGATGGAAGACCCTGAAAGCAAGATCGATGGATTTTTAGCTGCCGGCCATGTATGCTCTATTATGGGTTATTGGGAATATTTCCCCTTGGTAAATAAATATAAAATACCCATTGTTATCACCGGATTTGAACCTTTGGATATTTTACAAGGTATTTTAATGGTTGTTAAACAATTAGAAGAAGGTCGCGCAGAAGTAGAAAATCAATATACAAGAATGGTCAAAGAAAAAGGAAACACCTCGGCACAAGATATAATAACCAAGGTTTTTGACACAGGTGATCAAATATGGCGAGGAATTGGAAACATTGAAAACAGTGGTTTTAAATTAAATGATAATTATTCATATTTTGATGCTGATAAAAAATTTTCAATTGCCATTGAAAAAGTTATTGAAAATCAGGAATGTATTGCCGGTGATATTATGAAAGGACTAAAAAAACCATTAGATTGTGTGCATTTTGGCAAAGCCTGTACTCCGCTAAATCCCTTAGGAGCTCCTATGGTAAGTTCGGAAGGTGCCTGCGCAGCTTACTATAATTTCTCAACCATGTTTAAAAAAATCTAATAAAAAATGAAAAAAAGTATCTTTAAACTACAATGCCCCTTGCCTAAATTTGATTTTGATATCATTACTTTAGCACACGGTAGTGGCGGACTTTTAACCAATAAGTTATTAGAAAGTGGTGTTTTTGATCTGTTAAAAAATGATCAATTAGATAAACATCACGATGGTGCATTATTGAATTTTGCAGGTGATACAGTTGCCTTTTCAACTGATAGTTTTGTGATTTCACCCGTATTTTTTCCTGGGGGAGATATTGGTGAATTAGCGATAAACGGCACTGTAAATGATGTTGCCATGTGTGGTGGAATACCTCAATATCTATCATTGAGTTTTATTTTAGAAGAAGGCTTGCCAATAAAAGAATTTTGGGATATTCTGGTTTCAATAAAATATGCTGCAGAAAAAGCCGGAGTTATAATTGTTACTGGTGACACAAAAGTAGTAGATAAAGGAAAAGGTGATAAGATATTTGTAAATACTACCGGAATTGGAAAATTGCATAGAAAAGCAAACATTGATATAAAGAATATTAAAAAAGGTGATAAGATCATTGTGAGTGATAATATTGCTACGCATGGGATTGCCATTCTATCCGTTAGGGAAGGTTTAGAATTTGAAACTACTATTGAAAGTGATACACGTAGTTTAAATCATATTACAACTGCTTTACTCACTAAATTCGGAGAAGATATTCATCTTTTTAGAGACCCGACCAGAGGGGGTGTAGCCAGTACTTTAAATGAAATTGCTACTGATAGAGATCTGGGTATTGTACTTCAAGATGAGCAAATACCGGTAGATGAACAGGTAAAAGCCGCTTGTGAAATTTTGGGATTAGATCCGTTGTATTCTGCAAATGAAGGTGTTTTTATGGCAATTGTTTCTGAAAGTATTGCCGAAGAGATGGTTGCTTATTTAAGGAATTTTAAAGAGGCTAGCCATGCCTCTATCATTGGTGAATTTGTGGATGATCACAATGGAAGAGTTTTAATTACCAATCCTTTAGGAGGCAAAAGAGTTGTCCATATGCCTATTGGTGAGCAGTTACCGAGGATCTGTTAGGATCTTCATTCTTATTAGATTTTCATCTTTTATTTGCTTTGGCTAGCAGAAGATCTTGTAAAACTAATTCAACACCTTCTTCATCATTACTTTTGGTTTGAAAACGAGCAGCTTTTTTAATATTTGGATGCGCGTTTTCCATAGCATAACTAAAATACGCCAGATTTAACATTTCTAGATCATTGTTATAATCTCCAAAAACCATTGTTTCATCTTTTGTAATGTTCAGTTTATTTTGAAGTACTTTAAGTGCAGTTCCTTTGTTTGCATTATAGTGTGAAATATCAACCCAATGTTCTCCGGAAACCTGAATTTGTAAATCTTTTTCCAAGTGTTTTATGGAAGGATAAATATATTTTTCAGAATTTTTATTATGGTATAAAGCAATTTTAAAAAAAGCATCATTCTCTACTTTTTGAAGATCATTCAGATAAAAATATTCTGGATAAAATTCTTGAAACATAGTAATAAAATCTTGATTTTCAGTTTCGATATAGGCACCTTTTTCACCACAGAGAACAATATATGTATCCTTAATTTCCCGCAAAACCGGAATTATATTTTTGATTACATTTTCATCTAAAGCATTAAATACCAAATTATTGTTTTTATATTTTGCAAATCCTCCATTTTCTGCGATGATAGAAATTTCATTTTTAATGGCGTGCAATTTTTCTGAAATACTAAAAAACTGTCTTCCACTTGCTGCAACAAAATGAATATCTTGTTTTTGCATTTGTTCATGCAAATCAAAAAATTTATTACTTACTTTCCCTTTTGAATTAAGTAGTGTACCATCCATATCGGTAACCACTAGTTTTATATTTGATAGATCCATACTTTAAAATAAAAAAATGAGGAGCTTTTACAAGCATTTGAAAATCAAACCTACAGAATTTTAAGACCTTGTAGGTTAAAATATTATCTTTTATCAGGATACGGTGGGGGATCTGGAATTGATCTTTCTTTTGTTTTTAATTCTTCCAAGATAACTTCTATAGCTTTATTTAATTGCTGATCGGTTCCTTTGTATTCTAAATAAGGATCATTATCAACAAAAATATCAGGCTCTACACCTTTTCCTTCCATAATCCATTCTTTACCTTCAAGATCATAACGTGAATGTTCTGGTTTTATCAATACGCCTCCATCAACCAAAGGTAAAAAACCTCCATAACCAACAACACCTCCCCAGGTACGTTTACCAACAACTTTTCCCAACTTTTGTTTTTGGAATCGATAAGTTACAATATCACCATCTGATGCTGAAAACTCATCGGATAACATAACCAATGGTCCGTTCATTGAACCATCCCGATTAAAGACAGGTGTTCCATTTCTCGAAATATTAATTTGTACTGCAACTCGCCTTAATCGTTCAATGATCAATGGCGAAACAAAACCACCACCATTACCCCTTACATCAATCACCAATGCTTTTTTTGAAAGTTGGGGATAATAATATTTTACAAATTCGTTCATACCGCCAATTCCCATATCAGGAATATGAATATAGCCTACTTTATCGTTTGTTGCCTTATTTACTTTTTCAATATTGTCACTAACCCATTTTAAATAATAAAGTTGTGATTCATCTGAAATAGGCACAACCGTTACCTCCTTTTTACCTTGCTCAGTAGGTTTTGAATTCAGCTCAAGTTTTACTTGCTTACCAGCAGTATTAACAAGGGCTTTATACATATTATTCATTTCCTTTGTAGATTGCCCGTTAATGGCCAGAATATAATCTCCTTCATTAGCATTTACACCAATATCTGAAAGTGGTGATTTTAAACTTTTGTCCCAGTTTTGACCCTTTAAAATCTTAGTTATCCTAAAATAACCTGATTTATCCTTTTCAACTTCTGCACCAAGCAAACCCATTTTAATCCGCTCTGGCATTGGTCTGTCACCACCACTTACATAAGCGTGACCCACATTTAGCTCTGAAACCAGTTCACCAATAACATACGTTAGATCATTTCTGTGATTCACATGCTTTACCAAAGGTGCATAATTTTTCTTCATATCCTCCCAATCTACACCATGCATATTTGGATCAAAGAAAAATTCACGTAATTGACGCCAGGATTCATTATATATTTGCTGCCATTCTTCTTGTTTATTCATATAGACCTGCATATCTGACAGGTCTAGCTTATCTTTTATCTTAATTTCTGATGAGGGTAGGTCAATAATACCATACGAACCATTTTGAGAAACCATCATTTTTTTATTATCAGCAGAAATTTCATAACCCCCAACAAATCCTAATTTTGTTTCTTTTCTTTTATCAAAATCATAGATGTAAAATATCGGTTTTTTATCCTTGTTTCCAGATCGGTTAAAATATAATTTATTCTCAACAGAAGCTAGGTTAAAATAACGTGAAGCAGGCAAAGGCAATCTGCCAATTCTATCTTGTATCCCGTCAATATCTATTTTTGTTACAGTTGAATTTTTTGTTGATTTCTTCTCTTTCTTTTTCTCTTTGCTATCTTCAGGTTTATCTTCTTTTTTAACTAATGTAACCTCATCGCTTTTTGGGTCAAATAAAGATTTTGTTTCTTTGGCTAGAGTCACAAAATAAATATTACCCATATCATTATAAGAAATATCAAATTCTACCTGACTAAAACCTGTATTATATTCTCTGTTTGATATAAAAAATAAATACTTTCCATCATTACTAAAAACTGATTGTCCTGAATTATACCAGTCGCTTGTAACGGGATATGATTTTTTTTGACCAACAGAATAAATATAAATTTTGGTAAAACGATTATCTCCGGACTTTGTATAAGTAATCCATTTACTATCCGGTGACCAAGCAAAGGAACGAATAGCCCTGTTTGGATCATGATCAACATCAACTACTTTTTTAGTATTTACATCGATATATTTTAATTTATGTTCGCTATCAGACCATAGTAATTTTTCGCTATTTGGCGACCAAAAAGGATGGTATTTGTAGGCCTTGCCCTTACTGGTTAATTGAACAGCAGCTTTACTCCCATCCTGTGCTTGCTTATAGATCTCATCTTCACCGGTTCTGTCAGAAATAAAGGAAATCCATTTTCCATCAGGCGACCATTTCGAATTTCTTTCGTGAATTCCGGATGTTTGTGTTAAATTTCTGGTTTCTCCATATTTTTTAGGTACGGTAAATACATCACCATGAGCACCAAATAACGCACGATTTCCGTCAGGTGCAATTTCAAAATTACTAACATTTTTACTTACATCTTTATATTCACTTCTACCAGAAACAAAATCTTCCATAATGGTAATAATCACTTTTTGTGATGCTTCTGTACCCAGATCCATTTTGTAAATATATCCCCCATTTTCATAAACTATTGCTTTGTTTCCTAATGAAGGGAATTTGATGTCGAAATCTTTGAAATCTGTAACTTTTTTTGTTTGCTTACTTTGCAGATCATACACATAAAGGTTCATTCTTTTATAATCTCCTTTATCAGATAAATAATAAATTTTATTACCATGCCACATCGGGATAATATCTTGTGCCGGATTATTAGTGATATTTATGGTTTTTTTAGTTTTAAAATCAAAGATCCAAACATCATCAGCCATACCACCACGATATCTTTTCCATGTTCTAAACTCTCTAAAGATCCTGTTAAAAGCCAACTTTTGATCGTCAGGTGAGAAAGAACAAAAACCTCCTCTTGGAAAAGGAAGTTCTTTAGCCAAACCGCCATCAATATTGACAGTATATAGCGATCCGTTAAAGCTATTAAAAGACTTTTTCCTTGTGCGAAATACAATATTCTTGTTATCATTCATCCAACCCATCACCAAATTATTAGGACCCATTCTATCAGCTACATCATCGCGATTTAGGGTTGCCGTATAGGTAATTCTTTTGGGAATACCACCTTGAGAATTTATGGTATAAACCTCCGTATTTCCATCGTATTGAGCTGTAAAAGCAATGGTTTTTCCATCATGAGAAAAACGGGCAAACATTTCGTAACCAATATCATTTGTCAATTTCCGAGCAGTCCCTCCGGCAGATCCAACGGTATATAAATCACCTGCATAAGTGAAAACGATCTGGTTATTATGAATTGTGGGAAACCTCAAAAGACGCGTTTCATTTTGAGCAAGAATTGTTGCTTGAAAACAAAAGGTTATTAAAGCCAACAAAAAAGCGATTTTTTTAATCTTCATGGTATGAATTTATTTAGAAAAAATATTTGAATAAAGATAATATTTTGTTTTGGTTTTATTAACGTTATAAAACACAATGTTAATAAAGAAATCTATACATTAATATAGAATTCTAATCTACTATTGTTTTCACCTATTAAAGTAATTATTAGGTATGGAAATATCTTGTTTAGACGAGTTTGTGAACTCATTAAAATATATAAATAGACGCTGTCATTAGATACTATTTCTTAATATATTTAAATAAACTTCTTCCTTCTCCAAATAAACCATTTGTAAAAGAAAAATCATTAATATGTCCACTATGGTAAGATGTTGCATATCTGGTAAATGTATAATACTTTTTCCATGTTATCCCACCATCTATTGTTTTATAAATATCAGGAGGACTCCCATGGTTATTTAAAGTAATAAATCCAAGTTGATTATCCATAAAATTAATTGATTGGGGGTATCCTTCAAATGATTTTATTTTTTTCCATGATTTACCTCTATCAATTGATCTATATAAATCCCTATTAAAGACACAATAACCAGTATTATTAAAAAAATATGGTACTAAATTAACACTAAAATCACCAAATGTAATATTTTGATTTTCTATTCTAATGAAAGGACCAAACCCATCATTTGGTAATACAAATAATAAATTTTCATCAATTATATTAAAGTCAACAATTCCTGCATCCATAAATTGATTGTTTTTCAAATCTGGATATATTTCATTTATATTTTTAACAGAGTTATTTTCAATTACATACATTTGATATCTATTCGTTACAAAATACCCTTTATCTATTGACATATATTGTATTTTCCTTATAAATTCGGAAGAATTTGGTAAACGAATACTATTTTCTAAACTATAACTACTACCTCCATCTTGAGTATAATAAATATTTGAATTACTATTTCCTTCATAAATTATTTTAAACCACTTCATTTCATTTATAATAAAAAAACGACCAATATTGTTGTCAGCAGAAACCGATTCCCAACTATAAAATCCATCTTTAGATTTAAACATCGTACCATCATTTAATAAAAAAGATGTTTTCTGATCTAAAACTTTTATTTGTTTTATTTTATCAAAATTATGTAAAATAGGAATAATTCCATATAA
>JAUWUU010000077.1 GCA_030617765.1 Flavobacteriia bacterium
TACCATCATTTTTTATATTCTTATTGTTCTTGGCAATCGAAACTTCTCCAATATTTGCAAAACTTTTATCTCAAAAAGGAGAATATGATTTAAAATTTGCCAATCATGAAGATAAGATCAAAGTATGGGTTGAGCAACAAAGAAACCAGCGCATAGAATTATTAAAAACTGATGTTATTCTTAATAACAAAGTTTATTACGATATTGGTGAAGGAGAAAATATATATGCTTATAAGAAACAAAAGGCAGAAGATCTAATGCGACTTCAATCTGATGCTTTTTACAAAAAGCAACAGGAGGTTTTGCATTAGATATATCTATTTTCTAATTATTTTCCTTAGAAAAATCTTTAACATTATATTCAAACTTAGACAATAATTCTTTTGTATTTTTGCTTCGCTAAAAAAATCATTAAATGTCAAAAATTACAATTGAAACCACTGATAATCCTAGAATATTAAAATTTATTACTGATCATATTTTAACTGAAAATAGCTTTGAATATCAATCTATTGAAGAAGCTAAAGATTCTCCGTTATCGCAGCAACTTTTTAGATTGCCATTTGTAAAAAAAGTTTATATCACCGCTAATTTTATTGCTCTTGAACGTTTTGACATTGTAGAATGGGAAGAAGTTCAAAATGAACTGAAAGAAATTTTAGAATCATATTTAGCTCAAAACAAACCAATATTTGGTAATACAAAAAAATCAATTATTGAAGTTTTTGCCGAAAGCACACCAAACCCTAATACTCAAAAATTTGTTACCAATAAATTTTTAACTTCTCAAAATATCGAAATTACAAATATTAATGATGCAAAAGAAGTTCCATTAGCTTTTGAATTATTTGAATATCCGTTTGTAAAAAAAGTGTTTATCTCACAAAACTATATTTCAATTACAAAAGATGACACCTTAGAATGGCTTGAAGTGAATAATGCTATTCGTGATTTTCTTAAAGAATATTTACAAGGGGATAAGAATGTGATCTCTATTGATTACAAATCAAAGTCAACGCAGAAAGATGTTTCCAATTCTGACAAACCAAATAAGAATAATGATAAAACTTCAAAACAAATTGTAAGCCTTTTAGACGAATATATCAAACCTGCTGTTGCCCTTGATGGTGGAAATATTCAATTTCAATCTTATGATGAAAACACAAAGATTGTTAATGTTGTTTTACAAGGTGCATGTAACGGTTGCCCTTCCGCCAACATAACTTTAAAAAATGGAATTGAAGCAACTCTAAAGCAATTTTTAGGTGATAAAATTACTAGTGTAAAGGCCGTAAATTAAACAAAATTTTAACATTTAAGATGTTTCTCAAAAATTTCATTTTCATATCTTTACCGTCATATTTTTTTAAATTTAACTTTATGAAAACACTATTAAATATTGCATTAATTTTTGTCTTTATTTTATCTGCAAATCAAATAATTGCACAAAACTCTCAAATGTCATTAAAATACCCTAATACCAAAAAAGTAAATACTGTTGACACCTATTTTGGTACAGAAGTTAACGACCCCTACCGATGGTTAGAAGATGATCGTTCAAACGAAACTGAAGCATGGGTAAAAGCCGAAAATGAAGTAACTTTTAATTACCTTAATAAGATACCTTATAGAGAAAGTATTAAAAAACGTTTGGAAGAGCTTTGGAACTACGAAAAATTTTCAGCTCCATTTAAAAGAGGTGACTATACTTATTTTTATAAAAATAATGGTTTACAAAATCAAAGCGTTCTATATCGTCAGAAAGATGGAGAAACACCTGAAATATTCTTGAATCCCAATACTTTTACAAAAGATGGGACTACTTCATTAGGTGGTGTTTCATTTACTAAAGACGGCAGTAAAGTAGCCTATCAGATCTCTGAAGGCGGTTCTGATTGGCGAAAAGTTATTATAATGGAAGCCAAATCTAAAAAAATCTTAGGTGATACCATTAAAGATGTGAAATTTAGTGGTTTGTCTTGGATGGGTAATGACGGATTTTTCTACTCAAGCTATGACAAACCAAAAGGTAGCGAATTATCTGCAAAAACTGATCAACACAAATTATATTACCACAAAATAGGAACAAAACAAAGTGAAGATAAGATCATATTTGGTTTAAATAAAAAACGTAGATATGTTGGTGGTGATGTTACTGAAGATCAAAAATATTTGATTGTTACTGCAGCCATTTCAACTTCTGGTAACGAATTGTATTTTAAAGATCTATCAAAACCAAATAGCAAGCTTATTACTATTGTTGATAATTTTGAAACTGATAATTATGTAGTTGATAGTTATGAAAATCATTTGTTTATTTCAACAAATTTAAATGCTCCAAACACAAGAATTGTAAGAGCTAATGTTATCAATGCTTTACCAAAAAATTGGGTTGATTTTATTCCTGAAACTAAAAATGTTTTAAGTATTACTACAGGTTCCGGTTACTTTTTTGCCAAATATATGAATGATGCTGTTTCGCAAGTTATTCAATTTGATAGAGCCGGAAAAAAAGTGAGAGAAATTAAACTACCCGGTATTGGTACAGCAAGTGGATTTGGAGGAAAATTTAAAGATAAAGATCTGTATTTTTCTTTTACAAATTATACAACGCCTTCTACAATTTATAAATTAAATCCCCAAAGCGGAATTTCAGAAGTTTATAAAAAACCAAATATTGACTTTGATTCAAATAAATTTGAATCAAAACAAATATTTTATACAAGTAAAGATGGCACAAAAATACCCATGATCATTACTTACAAAAAAGGGATGGTTCTTAATGGTAATAATCCAACTATTCTTTATGGATACGGTGGATTTAACATTAGCATAACACCCTCTTTCAGTACTGCCAATGCAGTTTGGATGGAGAATGGTGGAGTTTACGCAGTACCAAACATACGAGGAGGAGGCGAATATGGAAGATCTTGGCATGATGCAGGAACCCAAATGAAAAAGCAAAATGTTTTTGATGATTTTATCGCTGCAGCGGAATACCTTATTAAAAACAATTATACATCAAGTGATTTTTTAGCAATAAGAGGCGGTTCAAATGGAGGATTACTAGTTGGTGCTGTTATGACACAGCGACCAAATCTAATGAGAGTTGCTTTACCTGCAGTTGGTGTTCTAGATATGTTGCGATACCACACTTTTACTGCTGGCGCAGGATGGGCTTATGATTATGGAACATCTGAGCAAAGTGAAGAAATGTTTAATTATTTAAAAGACTACTCTCCTGTACATAATGTTAGCAGAGGCATAAATTATCCAGCTACATTGATCACAACAGGTGATCATGACGATAGAGTTGTACCTGCGCATTCTTTTAAATTTGCTGCACAATTACAAGAGAAACAAAGTGGAAACAGACCTATTTTAATCAGAATAGAAACTAAGGCTGGTCATGGTGCTGGAACTCCAGTTTCAAAGACCATTGAGCAATATGCCGATATTTTTAGTTTTACACTATACAATATGGGCTATAAATAAATTCTAAAACGAGTATTATATAAAGATCCAAAGACTGTATTAACAGTCTTTGGATCTTTATATTTAAAAAACTTCAATTATTCGAAATGTTTTTCCATTAAATTCGGTCTTATCACCTTTCTTTTTCCCAAGCAATAAATAACCAATAGGTGATTTTGGTGAAACTGCAAAGTATTTTTCACCCTCAATAATAACCTCCCCAATACTAACTGAAATAAAATAATTATTTAAAGAAGTTTTTACGACACTACCCAAAGAGATCACTTCGGTATTTGTTTTTGATGTTATTCTATTCAATATTTTTTGCATCTGATGTACTGAAGAGAACTGTTGAGAAGCTTTTTCAATTTCTAACTGCAACATAGCTCTTCCTGTTTCGTGTTTATCTCCAGCCGAACTTTTACTTTCAGATTCTAATGCCTTTTTATTAGATTCTATAATAGTTGTTATCGTTTGATTTCTTTTATCAATAAATAAAGCACAGGCTTCAACAAGTTTCTTTTTGATCTCAACTTTTTCTTTGATATTCATCCTATAAAGATAATCATATAAGTTAAATTTTAATATTTTAGCATTCAAGAAAAAAACAATGGTCTTTACAGGAAAACGATATCTAGATTATTCATCTTTTATTAGATCAAAATTTGGACAAAGAGTACAAAAAATATCACTTGATATTGGTTTTTCTTGTCCGAACAGAGATGGCTCTAAAGGCACGGGTGGCTGTACTTATTGCAATAATAGCACTTTTAATCCTGATTATTGTGAACCTTCAATTGGCATCAAACAACAATTATTAGAAGGCATCTCTCAGTTTTCCAAGAAATATAAAACCCAACAGTATTTAGCATATTTTCAAGCTTATACAAATACTTATTCAGATTTTGATTCGCTAAAAAAACTATATGAAGATGCTTTAGCTGTACCTAACATTATTGGTTTGGTAATTGGTACACGTCCGGATTGCATTTCAGAAGAGATCATTGATTATTTATCATTTTTATCAAAAAAGTATTATATTTCTCTTGAATTTGGTGTTGAAAGTACTTTAAATAAAACGCTCTTAAAAGTAAATAGGTGTCATACTTACGAAGATACGATCGAGGCTTATGAACAATGTAAAAATAAAGGTCTTAGTTTAGGAGCACACTTAATTATAGGGTTACCCGGTGAGTCAAAACAAGAACTTTTAGATCATGCAACAAAAATATCCAAATTACCGATAGATACACTAAAACTACACCATTTACAAATCGTTAAGCATTCTATGATGGCAGTACAATACAAACGTGATTCTGAAAATTTTAATCTGTTTTCTTTAGAAAATTATATTGATTTCATTACTGATTTTATCAGTTTACTTCGCCCAGATATTATAATTGAACGTTTTATAAGTGAAGCTCCTTTAGATCTTTTAATCGCACCAAAATGGAATGGACTTAAAAACTTTGAAATTGTTGCGAAAATCGATAAAAAACTTATCGAAAAAGATATATGGCAAGGAAAATATTACAATGGCTAAAACTTGTTAAAAAAAGAATTGTATATTTAAAGCATGAGTTTTCTTATTATCAAAAATATTTCTGAACTACCCTGGATTTTAATTCCCGGTTTATAACTTTTTAGTCAGAAAAACAATTACAAATCATCATTCATTTATAAATTCAACAAACATTATGAAAAAAATAATTGTATTAGGTGCAGGTATGGTTGGAAGTGCCATGGCAATTGACTTGGCAAAAAACCATTCAGTAACGCTTACTGACATTGATCAAACCGCTTTAAAAAGAGCAAAAGATAAGTGTGGTGAATTAAAAATTATTAATTTAGATGTTAATCACAAAAAAGATCTACATAAAGCAATCTCTCCTTTTGATATCGTAGTTTGTGCAGTTCCGGGTTTTTTAGGATTTAATACCTTAAAATATATTATTGAAGCGGAAAAAGATGTAGTTGATATTTCATTTTTTCCTGAAAATGCATTAGAATTAAATGATCTTGCAAAACAGAATAATGTTACAGCTATAGTTGATTGTGGCGTTGCTCCCGGTATGGGCAATATTATTTTAGGCTATCAAAATGAATTAATGAACATTACTGATTTTGAATGTTTAGTGGGCGGTCTACCTAAAATAAAAAAATGGCCTTTTAATTATAAAGCACCCTTTTCTCCTATTGATGTTATTGAAGAATATACGCGACCGGCAAGATATGTTGAAAACGGAGAACTAATAACACGGGAAGCATTAACTGATGTTGAATTGGTTGAATTTAATAATGTTGGCACTCTTGAATCCTTTAACTCTGATGGATTGCGATCAATTATACTTACCATGCCTCATATTCCTAACATGAAAGAAAAGACCTTACGTTATCCGGGGCATGTTGAATACATAAAAGTTTTGAAAGAAACTGGTTTTTTTGATACTGATGAAATTGAGATCAACGGATCTAAAATCTCACCAATTGAACTTACAAACAAGATCTTATTCAAAGAATGGAAACTCAAAGAAAATGAAGAAGAAATAACCGTGATGAGAATTACCATAAAAGGAATTGACATGTTTGGTAAAGAACTAGAGATCATTTACAATTTACACGATACATTTGATGCTAAAACCCAAACCTCATCTATGGCAAGAACTACAGGGTACACTGCAACAGCTGCTATAAATCTTGTATTAGAAGACTTGTTTAATGAAAAAGGTGTTTTCCCGCCAGAATTGGTAGGAAAACATGAAGTTTGTTATGATTTTATTTTGAATTATTTAAATAAAAGAGGTGTTGTATATTCAAAATCAAAAAAATTACTCAATGAATAAAAACAGATGCTCTTGGTGTGGAGAAGACCCACTTTATATGAAATACCACGATAAAGAATGGGGTGTGCCTGTTTACGAAGATGATAAACTATTTGAATTTCTAATTCTCGAAACTTTTCAGGCAGGTTTAAGTTGGATCACAGTTTTGCGAAAAAGAGAAAATTTTAGAAAGGCTTTTGATGATTTCAACTATCAAAAAATTGCAAGATACAATGAAAAAAAGTTTGATAAATTAATGAATGATGCAGGCATCATTCGAAACAAATTAAAAATTAAAGCTACCATAAGTAATGCCATTGCTTTTATGGTAGTTCAAAAAGAATTCGGTTCTTTTTCAAAATATATTTGGAGTTTTGTAGATTACAAACCCATTGAAAATTCCTGGAGATCTTTAGATGAGATTCCTGCAAAAACAACACTTTCTGATAGGATCTCTACCGATCTAAAAAAAAGGGGATTTAAGTTTGTAGGATCTACCATTATCTATGCACATATGCAGGCAACTGGTATGGTAAATGATCATATTGTTGACTGTTTTAGATTTAAAGAACTGTGAATAATTGGAATAATTGAACTCAGGTTAATATTTTTTAATCTCTTAACAAAACTATAACTTTATTGATATTGTTTTGGCACAAGAATTGCAAATTAGATAGACAGAAACAGAATTCTCCAAAATTTTATTTTCATTATAATTAATTTTGAGTTAGTAAGAAAAAAGCACTTCAAAAATGAAGTACTTTTCTTATTTTATTATATAAGTAAGAGTTTTATAATTACTCTACTGTTTCTTTAATTTCAATAGGTTTATCAACAGGAGGCTGCGGACCATTAGTAACCATCTTTACAGGAATAAATATTTCAGTAACTAAATCAGCAGGATTAGGAACTTCATGTGGATTATTACCATAAACTTCAAAAGGTTCGCCGTTTTCCAGAACTGAATAATCGCTTAAGTTACCTGCATCTTCCCAAGCAGTTTTCCAAGCTTCTTCTGAATTATCATAACTTCCCTTTAAAGTTGTTTTAAAATATTTTCCTGTTTCCATAAATCCTGATAGAATATCACTCCCTCTAGGTGTGATCATTTTTTCGGCTACCGGATAACATACAGAAAACATCGTTGTTCCATTTTCTTCATCATATTTATGGTATAAAGTAAATGGTCCTCCTAAGGTTCTAACATTATTATTCTTATTAAAAGCATATATTTTTAATAACAAAAGTGGGTATTTTTCATCTATTTCATCGATTTTACAAGATGTTGTAGTGTATAAATAGTAACCTCCGCTATAATCTATAACGCCATTTGGTATTATACTATAAATTTTAATATCCTTCTGAATATTTTGATCCAAAAGCTCTAAACCTCTCTCTTCCATAGGCCCCATTTGCTCTTCCATACCACTTGTCATAAAACGGGAAAAGAACTCTAATTCTCCTTTCATTCCCCAGGTAACATTCGTACCCTCTTCAACTTTTTCAAAGATCCAGTAAATATCGGATTTCATATCACCAAATATGGGAACTTTAAAAGTGATTTCCTGATCGATTCTTTTTGGTTTATTAACTTTTATTGTTTTCATTGACCCCTCACCCTCTTTGCTGGTCCATGCGTAAGATGCACCTTCACCTATAGTTTTTTCTGGATAAACAGCAACTATTGAAGGATCTTGTTCATACCATGGTCCCCAATCTTTCCAATTCTTATAATCATTTATTTCGTTAAAAATAACTTCGGGCTGAGCTTTAATAAAACGAGTGCGTTTAACATCATAATTTCCATCAAGTGTAGCCAAATAAATAGCTCCAATGACTATAAAAATTAATAAAAGGAAAAAAATGTATTTTAAGATCTTCATTATAAATTATTCTTTTATGTTAAAATTTTAGCCAAATATAATAATTTAATCTATTCTGTAAAAATTCATATTTTTATTAGAATTGGTTTGTTTGGTAAAACATATGGTTTTATCTAAATTTATACTTTTAAAATATTTTTGAACTATTGGCTAAAAAACACATTATTTTTATTCAATCTTCTTCTTAATTAAATAATTTTATTTTAAATATCTATGACAGGTGTTATAATTAAATCAACAGGTAGCTGGTATTGGGTTAGGACTGGAGATCACCATCAGTACAAATGCCGAATTAGAGGTAAATTTCGTATAAAAGGAATTAAAAGCACCAATCCTGTAACTGTTGGCGATCATGTTGATTTTGAATTGGAAAAGGACTCCAATACCGGGATTATTATCAATATTCATGACAGGAAAAATTATATCATACGTAAATCGGTCAATCTTTCTAAACAAACTCATATTATTGCTGCCAATATCGACAGGGCATTTTTATTGATCACACTTGGCAACCCTCCTACTTTCACACCGTTTATTGATCGTTTTTTAGCTACTTCTGAAGCTTATGATATTGAAGTGGTCTTATTGTTCAACAAGATTGACATTAATGATGAAAAATTAAATTTTCAAAAAAATAAGCTGATTAATATATATAGTAAAATTGGATACAATTGCTTAGAAATATCAGCAAAGAAAAAAATAAATATAGAAAAAGTTAAAGAATTAATGTTAGGAAAAGTAAGTATGTTTTCGGGTCATTCAGGTGTTGGAAAATCGACATTGATCAATGCAATTGCACCTAATTTGAATTTAAAAACAGCTGAGATATCGCAACAACACAAACTGGGGCAACACACAACTACTTTTGCTGAAATGTTTGTTCTACAAACTGATCCTGAAAGTTATATTATTGATACTCCGGGTATCAAAGGTTTTGGTGTAGTTGATTTTGAACAATATGATATTTCTGATTATTTTCCTGAATTTCTCGCCTTAAAACATCATTGCAAATACAATAATTGCCTCCATGTAAAAGAACCAAAATGCGCTGTTAAAATAGCTTTGGAAAAAGGAGAAATTGCACCTTCAAGATATAAAAGTTATCTACAATTACTTGCCGGTGATAATGAAAATTATCGCGTAAATGATTATTCAATATAAAATTTGTCAAAGAAATATTTTATGAAAGCTGTTTTACAAAAAGTTTCTAGATCTAGTGTTACCATTGATAAAAAAGTAGTCAGCAAAATAGAAAATGGTATTTTGATCTTATTGGGAATCACTGATGATGATACTCAAGATGATATTCATTGGTTAACAAAAAAGATAGCCAATCTTCGAATATTTGATGATGAAAATGGAGTGATGAACAGATCAATAATTGATGTTAATGGCGATGTGATTATTGTAAGTCAGTTTACTTTATTGGCCAATACAAAAAAAGGAAACAGACCATCATACATCAAAGCTGCAAGACCGGATATTGCTATTCCTATATACGAGAAATTTATACAGGAATTTGAAATCTTACTCGGTAAAGAAGTTGGTAAGGGCGTTTTTGGTGCTGATATGAAAATCGAACTTATAAACGATGGGCCTGTAACAATAATTATTGATACAAAAAATAAATAATAATCCAAATTTAACAATTACAATCTGTATCGCATTTGCTATTTTTCTTTTTAGTTTTAAAAAAGAATTTTTTTACCAAAAAAACAATGGCTAAAATAAGAACTATATAAACTAAGACTTGTTGCATTTTTGTTAACTTAAAAATGTATAAGTAATAAAAGAGGCTATGTAAGCCAGAATACCCATGCCAAATAATTGTAGAAGTGGCCATTTCCAACTATTAGTTTCTCGCTTGACTATCGCGAGTGTACCCATGCATTGCATCGCAAAAGCATAAAAAACCAATAAAGACATACCTGTAGGAAAATTAAATTGCTTTCCTCCTGTTTCAGGGTTAATCTCTGCCGCCATACGTTGTTTTATTGTAGTATTATTTTCATCATTATTACCTACACTATAAATTGTAGCTAAAGTCCCAACAAAAACTTCGCGTGCAGCAAAAGAAGAAATTAAGGCAATACCAATTTTCCAGTCAAAACCCAAAGGTTTTATAATGGGTTCTATGCTTTTCCCCATAATACCAATATAGGAGTGTTCTAATTTATATGAAGCCAAATGTTGTTTATACTCTTCAGAATCTGTATTAATATTTCCAGATTCGCTTTTTAAAATTTCTTCACCATTTTTAAAATCACTCGGACCATTTGATGCTAAAAACCATAAGATAATTGATATTGCCAAAATGATCTTACCTGCTCCAAATACAAATTCTTTTGTCTTTTCAAGTACTGTTATAAAAATGTTTTTTAATGAAGGTAATTTGTAGTTAGGCATTTCGATTACAAAAAAACTACTGCTTTTTACTTTTAAAAGTTTATGTAAAAGATATCCACTTGAAAGAGCTGAAGCAAAGCCAATAAAATATAAAGTCAAAAGCGTTAAACCTTGTAAACTAAATATTCCTAAAAAGCGCTTTTGCGGAATTATTAAGGCAATAATAATGGCATAAACAGGTAGTCTTGCAGAACAGGTTGTAAATGGAGTTACTAAAATTGTAATTAATCTTTCTTTCCAACCATTGATATTTCTTGCTGCCATTATTGCCGGAATTGCACAAGCAGTTCCTGATATTAAAGGAACAACACTTTTACCGCTCATACCATATTTTCGCATTATTTTATCCATTAAGAAGACAACACGACTCATATATCCTGTTTCTTCTAAAATAGCAACAAATAAAAATAGAATGGCGATTTGAGGTATAAAGATCACTATTCCTCCAATACCTGGTACAACGCCTTCAGTAATCAAATCAGTGAATTTTCCTACAGGCATGACTCCTTTGGTCCAATTGCTCAACTTTGCAAAAGCTTCATCGATATAATCCATAGGTACAGTAGCCAAATCAAATACCGATTGAAAAATTACAAAAAGGATTAAACCAAAAATGACATACCCATAAATTTTGTGAGTCAGTATTTTATCAAGTTTACTACGCAGATCTGTTCCTTTTGAAATATCACGCTTGTAACTCTTTTTTAGAATATCATTTATTTGTTTATACCTTAAAATAGTTTCCTTATGCTGTAATGCTTTAAGCTTTTCACCATCTTCTCTAAATTCAAGAACAGCTTTCTTTTCATCTCCTTTTAAGATATTCAAATTTTCGGCTTGTGTAATATTTAGCCAAGATTGATATAAAGGATGATTTGGATATTTTTCTTTTATTTTTCTAAAAAAATCTGCATCAATACGGTCACTTATTATAGCTAATGGTTTTGTATTAAGATAATTACAATTTAATAATGCTTTTTTCAAAGAATCAATTCCGATATTTTTACGAGCGCTAATTAATATTACTTCTGTTTTTAGGGCTTCTTTTAAAGTTTCAATATCAATACTAATTCCTTTTTTTTTAAGCTGATCAGACATATTAA
>JAUWUU010000083.1 GCA_030617765.1 Flavobacteriia bacterium
GTTGACTTAATAAATATTTAAGTCAACTTTTAACAGGACAAGATCAATACGGGAAAGAATTTAAATAAAGATTTCATATATATTAAATTTTAAGGAGTTTAAGTCTTTATTTTGACTTATAAATATACGAAAAATCATATAATTTTTAAGTAACAACAAGCACTTATAAAAAGTGTTTCACGGTAAAAATTATATTTGAGCCGCCCTAAAAAAATCCTAACCTATTTTAAGGCGACTCAACTTTAAAAAACATATCCTACCTGCCATAAACAGGTAGTATTACTAAATTATACTCTAAATATTTTTAATATTGATTATAAAGGATTGGCTACTACCCTCATTTTAATCAAAACTGAAATTGTAAAACTAACATCACTTCTATCTACAGTTCCTTCTATCTTTGCGGTGAAAGTTCTTTTACCATCTAAAATTTGATTTATTGTATCCCATTGCCCGGCTGAATTATCCAAAGTAACACTAGCGCCATTTACAACATCAAAATTAGTAATGTTCCATGATGCAGTTTTTGCGCCTTCAATTATTGAAATAGTACCTGTCACAATTTTTACTGGTGCTGAAACAGTTTTAACTGTACCTGTAACACCTGTAACATCAAAAGATTTAAGCATATCAAAATACTTTTCAATATTTGCATCAGCACGGGGGTTAATTGTAGCTTGTTCTGAAAAACTAGTGGCAAGCATCTCAGCAGATTTTCTTAAACCTTCAGCAGGAACCACTACATTTAGATCAGCACTCAATTCAGAATTAAATTTAACATCCAGTAACTCTTCAGCTTCAGCACAAGAGCTGAAACTTATACTCACTAATAACAAGAATAAAATTTTTATTATATTTTTCATAATTTTTTTATATTTATAGGTTAAGCAAAATAAAGACATATTATCAACTTTGTTCTTATTTTTTTATCTAAAGCGTAAGGTTAGTTTTAAAAGATACGTTGACTTAACAAACTATTTAAGCCAACTTTAAAAAGGAAACATTAACACGAAAAAGGGTTTAAATAAAGGTTTCATATGTAAAATTATTTTAAGGGGTTACTCTTTATTCAACTAATAAATTTACGAAAAAAAGATTAAATTCGACTAATCTTTATTACTTTTTTTATAGCGCTATCTCAGTACTAAAATATTAAGTATTTTTACTTGCTTAAAACTATTCAAAAAACGGTTTTTTAAAAATGGGGAAACACAGGAAACACACCAAACTTACTATAAAAAATAATGGTAATTTCGCATTGAATGAAATTGCAATATTAGGATCAAATTGCGCTGTAATAAGTGATTTTGTTAAAAATATTACCCAAAATCTTAAAATTTCTGCAAAAATTGCTTTTTTAGATGCTTCACATAATGAAGAAGAAACGGTCCCAATATTTGATGCTTTTACGTTTAATCATTCCGGTAAATTAGCAAAACAAAGTAGTACAAAAATAAACCGATATAATGATAAGATTCGTTTTTCAAAATATGATTTCTTGTTTATTAATGGTAATCATTATCGCGGAGAACAACAAATATTGATCTTGGATAATGAAAAAGAAGCTTCTGTTTTAAAAAGAATTGATCAGCTGGATAATGTACAATTTGTTGTGAAACTTAATGATGATTCGCAATATTTTGATCTAATGCTTAAGAGATATCCTCATCTCCGTAACTTAAATTGTTATTCCATTAGTGATATCAATAAAATATCCAATCATATTGAAAAGATCATTCAGCAAAAAATTCCCAAAATTCAAGGTTTAATACTTGCCGGCGGAAAAAGCATTAGAATGGGAAAAGATAAAGGTTTATTGGCGTACTATGGCAAATCACAACGAGATTTTGCTATGGAAATGTTAGAAAAATTAAACTTTAAAACTTTTCTATCTGTAAGAAAAGAACAAAAAATTAAAAATATCGCTACCATTGAAGATACTTTTTTAGGATTAGGCCCATTTGGAGCAATTTGCTCTGCTTTTCAACATGATCCTAATTCTGCCTGGTTGGTTTTGGCTACTGATCTACCATTTGTTGATGAAAAAATCATTCAACAATTATTACAAAAAAGAGATCCAAGTAAAATAGCGACGGCAATTAAAGGAAAGGATAAGCAATTTCCTGAACCATTGATCACAATTTGGGAACCCAAAGCCTATCCCATTATGTTAAACTATTTATCGCAAGGTATTTCTTGTCCTCGTAAGGTTTTGATCAATTCTGATATAGAAATCGTAGAAATTGATGATAGCTATATTACAAATGTCAATACGCCTGAAGATTTTGAATTGGTAAAGAAAAAATTAAATGGATGAAAATTACTAAAGAACAACTTTACCTTCGCCAAACTACATTAGATGAAATTGGCGAAAACGGACAAGAAAAACTGCAAGATGCAGAGATCTTAATTGTTGGTTGTGGTGGTTTAGGTAGTGTTGCTGCTGTTTATCTTGCAGCAAGTGGTGTTGGCAATATTCATCTTATTGATTTTGATGTTGTAAATGTTTCTAATTTACATCGACAAGTTTTTTATAAAACAGAAGATGTTGGCCGATCTAAAGCCGAGGTTTTAACCGATCATTTAAAATCAATTTCTCCTTTTGTTAATGTTACCTATAACAAACAAACCATCAACAAATCAAATGCAATTGATATCATAGATGATTTTGCAATTGTAGTTGATTGCACCGATAGTTTACCCACAAAATATTTATTAAATGATGTTTGCGTGATTACCGATACCATTTTAATTTATGGGTCTTTATATAAATACGATGGTTATGTAGCAGCTTTTAATATGAACAAAGACTCTAAAAGGACTGCAAATTTAAGAGATGCTTTCCCAGAAATGTCATCACAACAAATTCCAAACTGCTCAGAAGTTGGCACTTTAAATACCATTGTTGGAATCATTGGAATGATGCAGGCCAATGAAGTGATTAAAATTATTACACATACTGGTGAACCTTTGATGAATCAGATCTTAATCTATAACAGTCTAGAAAACTCACAATTTAAAATGAAGCTCAGCAGTGAGCCTTGTTATAAAAAAGCAGAAAGAGGGTGTATTTTAAAATCATTTAAATACAATAATTATGATGATCCGAATTGTGAGATACAAGAAGAAAATTTGATGATCTCAAATGAAGAGTTAAAACTAAAAATTAAAAAGAAAGATCTGATTATCATATCACTTATTGAAGATATCAATATCTCCTTACCTTTTCATGTTAACTTAAAAATGCCTTTCTCAAAATTTAAAATCGATGAAATTAAAATCGATACTAATAAAGTTTATACTTTTGTTTGCAAAAAAGGAATTTTAAGTTACGCTGCATCAAAAAATTTAAAAGAAAAACACCCTAGTTTAAACGTTTATAGTTTACAATACGGGATCGAAAATTATTAAATGCAAAAACCAATTAATTTTTATATTTCCGAAAGGGACTATTTTACAAAAAAAGAGAAAAGTTTAAAGAAGAAACTTTACAACTCAAGCTTTTTACGTCTAATGATTTTTATCTCTACAGCTATAGGCATCTATTATTTTTTTGCTAATGTGAAATTAGTGATTCCATTAACAATTATAGGTTTGGGTATCTTTATATATTTAATTGTCAAACACAATGATCTTCGCTATCAACAAAAAAAAATAAAAGAATTAATAAAAATAAATCAAAAGGAAATTAATATCTTAAATGGTGATTATAAGAATTATGATCACGGAGATGAATTTACTGATGCTAACCATTTTTTTAGTTTTGATATCGATCTGTTTGGAAAAGGATCTTTTTTTCAATACCTCAACCGTACGGCAACGAAATCAGGAAAACAAGAACTTGCAAGAATTTTAACCGAAAATTCAATCAATAGCATTGAAGAAAAACAAAAGGCAGTAGCGGAATTATCAAAAAAACCAAAATGGCGTCAAGATTATTCGGCAACAGCAAAGATGATCTCTGTTGATACTGATTCTAAAAGTATTTTAAATTGGATAAAGAATTACAATTTTTTCGTTACTAATCATTTTTCTTTTATCCCCCTTGTTTTTAGTTTTATTTCTATAATCTTAATTATTTTATCCTTTTTAATGATTATACCATTCTCTGCTTTATTTGTGTGGTTTTTAATCGGAATTTCAATCATCTTTTTTTACATTAAAAAAATAAATGACCTCTACAATAATGCAAATAAAGTAAAGAGTAATTTTAACCAATATCACAAATTGCTGGATCTGATCGAAAATAAAGAATTTACTACTCCTTTTTTACAAGGAAAACAAAAAGAGATCCAGACTGAAAAAGAAAAAGCATCCTTAATTTTAAAGAATTTTTCAAAGATCCTGGATGCTTTTGATCAAAGAAATAATATGCTTTTTGGTATTTTAGGTAATGGGTTTTTATTATGGGATCTGCAACAGAGTTTTAAAATTGAAAAGTGGATAAAAAATTACGGTGATAAAGTTGATAATTGGTTTGAAGCTATCGCTTTTTTTGACGTCCAAAACAGTTTGGCAAATTATCATTTTAATTATCCTGATCATACTTTTCCTATGATCAATAAAGATAATATGGTGATTGAGTCTAAAAATTTAGGTCATCCTTTGATTAAAAACGAGCAAAGAATCAATAATCATTTTACAATACAGAATAAAGAATTCTTTATCATCACCGGAGCAAATATGGCAGGTAAAAGTACATTTTTAAGAACAGTATCCCTTAGTATTGTAATGGCAAATATTGGTTTACCGGTTTGTGCCGAAAAGTATGAATATACTCCCATAAAATTAATAACCAGTATGCGAACCTCAGATTCATTATCTGAAGATGAATCTTATTTCTTTTCAGAATTAAAAAGGTTAAAATTTATTGTTGAAGAAATTAAAACAGATCGATACTTTATCGTATTAGACGAAATACTAAAAGGCACCAATAGCACAGACAAAGCTATAGGTTCTAAAAAATTTGTAGAAAAGCTTGTCAATTCCGGTTCTACCGGAATTATTGCCACACATGATCTTAGTCTTTGTGAAATTGAAAAAGATTATACCCAGATTAAAAATAAATATTTTGATGCCGAAATATTAAACGACGAATTACACTTTGATTACAAATTAAAAAAAGGTATTTGTCAAAATATGAATGCTTCCTTTTTATTAAAAAAAATGAAAATTGTTTAGAATCTCTTGTATGAGATCTTTTCAAAAATTATATTATTTTAAATCTTGTTGTTGACTAAGCATCCATTTGTAAAAATCAGGATCACTATAGGGTATTGACCAACTGTCATGACCTGCATCAGGATAAATAGTAAATTTTGGATTTCCTCCAGCATTTTTAAGAGCATCTACCATTTTTTGAGAGTTAGAAACAGGTACAACTTCATCTTTTCCTCCATGGAAAACCCACACAGGTTTATTTTTTAAACTGCTAACTTTTCTTGGAAAATTATACATAACCGGAGCACAAATAGGCACAACAGCTGCAAAAAGTTCAGGATTTTCTATTGCTAAATTCCATGTACCGTATCCTCCCATACTTAAACCAGTCAAATAAATACGCGTTATATCAACTTTTTGTTTAAAAACAATCTCTTTTATCAACGTGTATAAAACATCATTCTCCCAAGTTTCTTTATCGGGGCATTGAGGTGCCAAAATAATTGCATTCAATTTATTACCCTCATTCAAATATTTTAATGGTCCGTGGATACTTACTTTTGAAAGGTCATTACCTCTTTCACCTGAACCGTGTAAAAAAACAATTAAAGGCCAATTTTGTTTTGAATTTTTATACCCATCTGGGAGATGTAAAACATAGTTGACTGAAATTTCTTTAGTCATTTTTTTTGTTAAACTTTTTTGCTGATTCTGAGCGACTAAAAAAAGAGGTAAGAAAAGAAATAATAATTTGATCTTCATAATATTTGGTTTTTAAGGATGTGTATTTACCCAAACTTCACCATCGTCAAAATGTTCTTTTTTCCAAATGGGTACAGTTTGTTTTAATGTATCAATTGTGTATTGGCAAGCATCAAAAGCCGCTCCTCTATGAGCAGATGATACAGCAATAATTACGGGGATATCACCAATTTGTAATTCTCCCACAGCATGATGAATGGCTATTTTAATGATGTCATATTTTTTAAAAGTCTGTAATGCAATCTTCTTCATCTCTTTTTCTGCCATAGTTTCATATGATGAAAAATCTAGTTGATTTACTGTTTTTCCTTTAGTAATATTTCGAACTGTTCCAACAAAGAAAGCAATACCCCCACTAGAATCATCGCTAACTAAATCATAACAAGTTTGCATGTTTAATTTTTTAGAAGTAATTTTTATTGAAATCTTATTTTTCATTTCAAAAATTTTTCCCTTTTTGGGAAATCAAACTCGTGTTTTATCCACCACTAACGGGTGGTATTACAGCAACAGTATCATTTTCATTAATTTGGTGATCTGAGGTTGCATACTCTTCATTAACGGCAAAAGCAAAATTATTTACACCTTTCAGATCAATATATTCTTCTGTTAGATATACTTGAAATTGACCTATAGTAGTTTTTTTTTTCAATTCGATAATCTTACTGCTATGGCCAACAATATCTTTTGCAATACCAAAAAACAAAGTTCTAATTTTCACCTAAATTGTTTTTACAAATGTAAATAAACCTATTTACAGTTCAAAAATAATTTAAAGTAATTATAAATAAGGTCTATAACTAATATAGAATCAATTTATTAATGAATATTTGATCTTCCTATCTAAAATTAAGTTACTCTTATCACATATCGTATAAACATTTTCTTTAAATTTGGGTGTCTATCTATTGAACAAAGATATTTATTAAAGATAAGACGTAATTTTTAAAAAAATAATTATCTTTAAGCAACAAACCCTAATTTAATCTGAACACTTATTAAAATGAAGTACGGTTTTATAATTGATAATCGCAAATGCATTGGTTGTCATGCTTGTACTACTGCTTGTAAAAGTGAGCACGACATCGCTGTTGGTGTCAATCGAACTTATGTAAAGCAAGTAGAAAAAGGTGAATTTCCTAATACCCGAAGAATCTTTTCAGTAATGCGTTGTAACCATTGTACAGATGCACCTTGTGTGAATATTTGTCCGGTTGAAGCACTCTATACTCGAGATGATGGAATTGTTGATTTTGACAACAATCGGTGTATTGGCTGTAAATCATGTATGCAAGCTTGCCCATATGATGCTCTTTATATTGATCCTGATAACAAAACAGCTGCAAAATGTAATTATTGCGCTCATAGAGTTGAAGTAGGAAGAGCCCCTGCTTGTGTTGAGGTTTGTCCTGAACACGCAATAATAGCCGGAGATATGGATAATCCAAATACAGAAATATCATTCTTATTATCAAGAGAACAGGTTTCGGTTAGAAAACCCGAAAAAGGCACAAATCCTAATTTGTTTTACATCAATGGTGATTTTCAATCACTAAATCCTGAAGCTACAGATAAATCAGGGCCAGGTTTGTGGAATTCACAAGCAAGAGGTGTAGGGCATTATGCTAAAGCTGCAGAAAAAATGTTGCATTCAAATGATGATGTAAATTTATTGCAAATGAGTATAGATAATGATATAGAGGCTGCTTATCAGAAAGAAGATTCAGAAAATCCAAATTATATTGATGTTCTTAATGGAAAAGCTCGCAGAGTTTATGACACTCCTGATAAAGGAATATTGTGGGGTTGGGAAGTATCGGCTTATATTACATCAAAAGCAATTGCTGCAGGAGCTTTTTTGATACCGTTTATAGCAATACTATTGGGTTACGAAGTTTCTGATACCAGTAAATTATGGTCAGTCGGAATTTCTTTGATGTTTTTAGGGTTGACCGGTTTATTCTTAGTAATGGATCTGGACAGACCTGATCGTTTTTTAAATGTTTTGCTCCGACCTCAATGGAATTCATGGTTGGTTAAAGGTGGTTATACAATTACAATTTTCGGCCTTTTAGTTACCTTTTGGGGAGCAATAACTTTATTTGGGTGGAATATCCCCGAAATGCCACTATTATGGATAACTGCTTTTTTTGCAATAATGCTTGCCATTTATACAGCATTTTTATTTGCTCAGGCAAAAGGAAGAGACTTTTGGCAAAGTCCTACCCTAGTAATTCATATGATCGTGCATAGTATTATGGCTGGTGTAGCTGTTTTTGCATTGGTCTTATTGATTTCTGGTTATGAGGATTGGATGATCATTTTAAAAAATATTATGTTTTCAGCTATTCTTGTTAATTTATTTGTTCTATTAATTGAGTTAACAATAACCCATCCAACAACAGCCGCAAAAACTGTAGTAAAAATGATCACAAAAGGTGAATACAAAACCTTATTTTGGATTGGTGTTGTATTGCTAGGAAATATTATTCCGCTAATTTTATTGTTAACGATTCCAAATAATACAACAATAGTACTTATCGCAATTTTAGTGTTAATTGGAATTTATGATACAGAAAAAATATGGGTTGAAGCACCTCAGCGAATACCGCTGGCATAATTGAATTAGAAAAATAAAAGATTCCTACTTCGTGGGGATGACAATCGAAAAAACAAGATCATGGGCTACAAAAAACCATCATTTATAGAAAATATAGCAGAAAAAGTTGGGATCATACCGAATCTGCACAAAGAAGGTTATCAGAAGTTTGATGGCGATATGCGCCAATTCTCTGATGATGAAGTTGCACAAATGTATCAGAATTTTCCCCCACCTGAAAAGTGGGATGACTGGGTAGAGTACAACCCAAAAGTCTGGCCTAAAAAAGAAAAGAAAACCTACCAAATTGTACCAACAACTTGTTTTAATTGTGAATCTGCCTGTGGTTTGACCGCTTTTATTGATAAAGAAACCCAGGAAGTTAAAAAATTTGAAGGAAATCCTTACCATCCCGGAAGCAGGGGTAGAAATTGTGCAAAAGGCCCGGCAACTATTAATCAAATTACTGATCCTGATAGAATTCTATATCCGCTTAAGAGAAAAGGAAAACGTGGAGAAGGTAATTGGGAAAGAGTTTCATGGGATGAAGCTTTAGATACCATTGCAGCCAGAATTAGAAAAGCAATAAAAGAAGACAGACATAATGAAATTGCTTACCACGTAGGAAGACCAGGAGCAGAGGGTTTTATGAATTGGATATTGCCTTCATGGGGTATAGACGGACATAATTCACATACCAATGTTTGTTCTTCAGGTGCTCGATTTGGCTATAATTTATGGTACGGTTTTGACAGGCCTTCACCCGATCATTCCGAAGCAAAATTTATTTTGTTGATCTCTGCTCATTTAGAATCCGGCCACTATTTTAACCCTCATGCACAACGCATTATAGAGGGTAAAATGAAAGGTGCAAAGTTAGCAACTATGGATCCTCGTTTATCTAACACTGCCTCAATGAGCGATTATTGGATGCCTTCTTATCCGGGTACAGAAGCAGCTGTTTTATTGGCCATGGCTCTGATTATTCTGCAAGAAGGTTTATACAACAGAAAATATTTAGAAAACTGGACCAACTGGCAGGAATATCTAAAAGCACATCATGCTGATAAAAAAATAACTTTTGAAAACTACATTGCTGCAATGATTGATGAGTATGCTGCATATACTCCTGAATTTGCAGAGAAAGAATCGGGTGTAAAAGCTGAAATGATTCGTGAAATCGCTATTAAAATTGGTGAAGCTGGTGAGCGTTTTGCATCTCATAACTGGCGTAGTGCCGGAGCTTCTAATCTGGGTGGCTGGGCTGTTGCCAGAAATTTACATTTCCTGACAGTTTTAACTGGTGCAGTTGGTGCTAAAGGGGGTACCTCCCCAAACTCCTGGAATAAATTTAAACCTCAGGTACATGCTTCTCCAAAACCACAAAAAAAATGGAATGAATTACATTTCCCTAAAGAATATCCTTTGGCATTTTTTGAAATGAGTCAATTACTTCCTCATCTTTTAAAGGAAGGAAGAGGAAAGATGGATGTGTATTTTTCAAGGGTATTTAATCCTATTTGGACTTATCCTGACGGGTTTACATGGATGGAAATGTTTATGGATGAAAGTAAATTTGGCTTACATACGGCCTTAACACCAACTTGGAATGAAACAGCTTTCTTTGCTGATTTTGTACTCCCTATGGGATTGGCTTCAGAAAGACATGATATCAATTCTTATGCAACGCATGGTGGCACATGGGTAGCATTTCGCCAGCCAGTTTTACGAGAAGCTGCTAGAAGAAATGGAAAACATATTACCTATACTTACGAAGTAAATCCTGGTGAAGTTTGGGAAGAGGATGAATTTTGGATTGAATTAAGCTGGAGAATCGATCCTGATGGAAGTATGGGAATTAAAAAACATTTTGAATCACCTTATCGCAAAGGTGAAAAAATAAGCATTGAAGAATATTATCAATATATTTTTGAAAGAGTAAAAGGATTACCTGAAACTGCCAAAAAAGAAGGTTTAACCGAATTTCAATACATGGCTAAATACGGTGCCTTTGAAATTGAAAAAGGAGAGTCCTACAAAAAGAATGAAACTCCCTTAACTAAAGATCAATTAAAAGATACTGTAGTTGATAAAAATACAGGAGTCATCCGTAAAAATGGAAAAGATATTGGTGTTATGGTTGAAGGAAAAGCAGTTGTAGGTTTCCCTACTCCTTCTCGTAAAAATGAATTTTATTCTCAAACCATGGTCGATTGGAAATGGCCAGAATATGCTATACCAACTTATATCAAAAGTCATATTCACAATGATGTCTTAGATAAATCAAAAGGAGAATACGTATTGGTGCCAACTTTTAGGTTACCAACTTTGATCCACTCGAGATCCGCTAATGCAAAATGGCTGGTGGAGATTTCTAATAGAAATCCTATTTGGATGCATCCGGATGATGCAGCAAAATGGAATTTTAAAACTGGCGATCTGGTTAAAATGAATACTGATATCGGTTATTTTATCGATAAAGTTTGGGTTACTCAATCTATGAAACCCGGTGTTGTTGCCTGTTCTCATCATATTGGAAGATGGCGTAGGGAGCAAGATAAAATTGGTAATAGATGGGCTACCAATACTGTAAAAATTGAAAACAATGAGCCCGGTAAATGGAAAATGAGTACCAAATCAGGAGTAAAACCTTTCGAATCAAACGACAAAGATTCTAAACGAATATTCTGGAAAGATGGTGGTGTTCATCA
>JAUWUU010000122.1 GCA_030617765.1 Flavobacteriia bacterium
GTAGGATGACCATCATGAATTTTAAAATTATCTTTTTCAACAATTTTTATTTTTTCACTGTCATTAATATTTGTGAAGGCCATTTTTTCACCATCCCAATTCAATTTTTTGTTTAATGTTTGTAATCTAACAGCAAGAACACCCATAACAACCATTTCATTAAACGGACCAGCTTCACTAAATGGAGAAGCAGTTTCTACACGATTCGCAGGATTTTCTTTACACGCTCTAATCCAGTCTTGTTCATGTGAAACATCAATTCTACGTCTAAATTTAGGAGCATTTGGTTTTCTTCCTGATAATAACCAAGGATCTTTACCATAACAACCAGCAACTAATGTATCTTTTTCTCCATGGAATATCACAGCGCCTCCAGAATTATTCATATTCTTGCCATCTGGCCATCCTTTAGGTTTATCGGGTTGTAAACCACCATCATACCAGGTTACCTCTGTTTCAGGTAAATTCATTTTCATTTTTTTGTTTGGACTACGTTTAGGGAAGGTCAATGTAACTTTCTCTGCATTTGGAGGTGAATCTGAAAGTAATAAGGTAGAACTACCCTGTGCTTGAGTTGGATATCCTAAATCTAATCCAACAAAAACAGGATGTAAGATATGACAAGCCATGTCGCCCAATGCTCCTGTTCCATAATCCCACCATCCTCTCCAATTCCAAGGAGTATAAATATCATTATAAGGTCTCATTTTTGCCGGACCTGTAAATAAATCCCAGTCTAGTGTACTTGGCGCAGTCATTGGTTCAGGTCGAGGAAGACCTTGAGGCCAAATAGGTCGGTCAGTAAAAGCTTCTACTCTAGAAACTCCACCAATTTCATTATTCGCCAACCACTCAGTAGTTAAATTAACACCTTCGCCAGATGCTCCTTGATTACCCATAGAGGTAGCTACTTTGTATTTTTTTGCAAGGTTGGTTAATAATCTTGATTCATATACCGTATGTGTTAATGGTTTTTGTACATAAACATGTTTTCCCATAGTAATGGCATTTGCAGCAACAATAGCATGGGTATGATCTGCAGTAGCAACAACAACAGCATCTATTGATTTACCCATTTCCTCATACATTTTTCTAAAGTCTTTGTATTTTTTAGCTTTTGGATAATGCTTAAAAACTCTATCTGCATATTTCCAGTCAACATCACATAATCCTATAATATTTTCAGTCTCCATTTGTTTTAGATTGCTAAAACCCATACCACCAATACCAACTCCAACAATGTTTAATTTATCACTTGGAGCTTTGTGACCCAAGCCACTTACAGCAAATGACGGAACAATAGTAAATCCTGCAGTTGCAGTTAGTGTTTTACCAATGAATTTTCGACGAGATATTGATTCTTTTTTATTTTTCCTCATAATATAATAATTTAAAAAAATGGGTTATAAAACGAAATGTTTATTTAGGTTAATAAAATGTGAATTCCAAAGTTATAATTTTAATTCATATTTTAAACTAAAAACGGAATTAAAAATTTCATTAATTCATATTTGGTTTTATAAAACTAAAAAGGTCGATTGTTATAAAAACAATCGACCTTTAAAGAAATTTAGTAAAATTATTGTTAACCTTTGAATTCGTTTACAAACTCTTTTTGGTATTTTTCCCAATCTTCTTGAGTTGTAATTTCTTTGTGAGTATCTTTTAAAAACAATTTTAGGTATAATTCCAATTCACCAGGAGTTTTATATCCGGGTAAAGGTACAATTGGATCTCCTTTTTCATCGAAGAACATTATGGTTGGATAAGCTGAAATTTGAAAAGCTTGTGCCAATTCATGTTGAGCATTTCTTCCGGTTTGACCTTCAATATAGTTAGGGTTTTTTAAAACCTGTCCTTTATATTCAATAACGTTATTCCCTTCTGCATTAAATTTTACAGCATAATAATTTTTATTTACATAAGCAACAACATCAGGGTTTTGAAATGTATTTTTATCAAGCATTTTGCATGGTCCACACCAGTCGGTATAAGCATCCATCATAATCTTTTTTGGATTTTTTGATTGTGCAGCGATGGCTTCTTCAAAAGTCATCCAATTAATCTTTTTTTCTTGTGTCTGAGCGGTTAATGAAAAAGCAAAAATTGCCAAAATAATTAAAACATTATTTTTCATGAATGTGATTTTTTTAATTACAATATATTGCTTTGTTGCAATAATCGCGGCGAAATTACAAAAACTCATCTAAAAGTTATGTTAAAATGAGTTTTTATGTAACAATGATTGCTTTTCTATTTATCAATACCATGCATCATACGTTTGATGGGTTTATTAAGGCTTAACATCACCAGACCTGCCACAAAAGGAATAATTGTAAAGATTAGGAAAAAGCCAGAAAAACCTATGTTTTCTGCTATTCCATCAGAATATTCTGCCATGATAGAAGCCAGTTTTCCAGCTAATCCGGTAAATACATACCAGATTCCAAACAAGAAACCAAGCATTCGTGCCGGAGCTAATTTACTCACATATGATAGCCCTACCGGTGAAACCGATAATTCGCCCATTGTATGTAAAAGGTAGGCCAATAATAACCATACCATACTTACAGAGGCAGTTTCTGCTCCCGGCGGAATACTTGATGCACCAATTGCTAACATTCCAAAGCCAGCAGCTAGTAAAGTTAAACCACCAAAAAACTTTTGTGGACCTGAAAACTTATATTTTTCCCAAAATTTAGAATAAAGTGGCGCTAATGAAATAATAAAAACGGGGTTAAGTATTTGAAACCAAGATGTATCTACCAAAGCAGAAGTACCAGTTATTTTATCATAAACTCTATAAATAACCAATCCCCAAATAATTATAAAACTAATGGAAGTAAATAGAATTGTTAATGGATATTTTTTGATAATTGCCTTAGCCAATTTATAAATTACCCATGTTAAAACTAACATAGGAGCAATTGAAAGAATGAGATCAATAATTTTATAGAACAATCCCCAATTACCTACCAAGGTTCTATTGGTATAATCTTTAGCAAAGATATTCATTGTGGTCCCTGCTTGTTCAAAACTTGCCCAAAAGAAAATTACAAAAAAAGCGATGATAAAAACAACCTTTAAACGATCTCTTTCAATGGTTTGAAAACGTTGTAAACGAGAAATCCCTAAAATGATAAAAAACACTAAAGACAATAAGAAAAAGAAGGTTGACATATCTACTGAAATGCTCGAACCAAAGGCATCAAATGAAAACAAATTTTGTGTTAAAAAATGTTTTCCTCTTGTTACTACAGAATATAAACCATCAATTATCCATGAAATTGCTAAGAATCCTCCTATACTTGTTATGATCAAGTCTTTTTTTGTAAAAGGAACATCTTGTTCTTTTTCTTCTTTTGTTGAATTAGCTTCCTTAGGTTTAGGTTCTGAAGCAGCTTTGCCAAAAACTTCTCGAGCAAAATAAAATTGTAATAATCCAAAAAACATAAAAATACCTGCTAAACCAAAGCCCCAAGTCCAACTAAAAGTCTCGCCAATCCAACCAACAAGTAATGTACCAATGAAAGCTCCTGAATTTACACCCATATAAAAAATGGTATAAGCACCATCTTTTTTCTCGCTTTGTGGCGGATACATCTTTCCTACAATTGAAGACATATTGGGTTTAAATAATCCCGTTCCTAAAATTATCAACATCAAACCAAGGTAAAAGACAAATTTTAGATCAATGCCCATTTGTAAATCAGAAACAGCCATGGATGCATGCCCTAATGTTATGATAGAAGCACCAATAATAACTGTTTTTACATGTCCCCATTTATTATCGGCTAACCAACCGCCAAGTAATGGCATAAAATAAACCAACATTACATACCATCCGTAAAGCGCATATGCTTCACCTCTGCTCCAGCCCCATCCATCATCACTAATTTTTGCAACTAAAAACAAGATTAATAAAGCACGCATACCATAGTAGGAAAAACGTTCCCACATTTCGGTAAAAAAAAGTACAAATAGGCCTATCGGATGCCCTAATATTTGTTGTTGTTCATTCTCTTGTACGTAATCTGACATAATATTGTTTTAGAAATTATGAATTTATAGTTTGTTTTTAAAATCAAAGGGTCTAAACATATTTTTTATTCTTAATAAGATACTCTTCTTCATCTTCAGCACCATGCGTAAGATCATCTAATTTTTTTCGGAATAACATCACAAGTAATCCAAATAAAATACAAAATACAGCAATTCCTGTAAAGATAGAAAATTCACCATAACGAGAAGCAGATTCACCAAGCAAACCTGCTAGTTTATTACCAATACCGGTCATGGCAAAATATACTCCCATCATGATAGAAGCGTATTTAACAGGAGCTAGTTTTGTAATAAATGACAGTGCTACAGGTGATAAACTCAATTCACCAAATACATGAAATAAATAGGCCAAAACTAACCAATACATAGCTGAAGAACCTTCCTTTTCAAATTGGATGGATGCAGCAGACATGAATAAAAATCCGATTCCCATGATAATAAGACCTGTAAGCATTTTAAAAATTGAGGATGCATTTTTACCTTTTAGTTTACGATTAGCCCAATACCTAGCTACCGAGGTACCAATAATAATTATAAAAAATGCTGCTAAAGACTGGAACCAAGAGGCAGGAACTTCGATTCCCATAAACACACGGTTTGTTTTTTCAAGCGCATAAAGATTTAACAAACCACCAGCTTGTTCATAAGCACCCCAAAATATTACAACCAATAAAAATGAAAGAAGTAATACAATCACTCTATCTTTTTCTATTTTAGTAAGCGGTTTGTTCAGTACTTTTTTATCTGTTTCTTTATTGGAATTACCAATAAAATTCCCAACTTCTTTTAAATAAGGTTGCCCAAAGTAATAGATTAGCATTCCAAAAGCCATACCTATTCCTGCTAGGGCAAATCCGTAATGCCAGCCTATTTTTTCACCTACAAAGCCAACAATGATACTTGATAGAAATGCACCAATATTGATACCGATATAAAAAATGGTAAACCCTTTATCTCTTCTAATATCTCCTTTTTGATAAAGTCCGCCCACCATGGTTGAAATGTTTGGTTTTAGCATTCCTACACCCAAAATAATCAAAACCAAACCAGTATAAAATGACCACATATCCTGAAATGCCAGGATTGTATGCCCTGCTATCAACAAAAATCCACCATACATTACAGCTTTTTTTTGTCCTAAGAATTTATCGGCAATATAGCCACCTGGAATTGACATTAAGTAAACAAACATGGTGTACCAGCCATATAATTTTAAAGCTTCCATATTTGACCATCCTAAACCGCTATTTTCATTGGTTGTTTTTGCTACCAGATACAGGGTTAATATGGCACGCATTCCGTAGAAAGAAAAACGCTCCCACATTTCGGTAAGAAATAACACATACAAACCTGTTGGATGACCAAATAGTTGATTTTTAATCAAAGGGTTATTAGATGTTATTTCTTGCATAAAATAATTTAAGTAAAAAGATACAAAAAAACGCTTCTATTGAATTTTAGAAGCGTTTATTAATTAATTTTTTTTAAGAAGAAAGTTCTTGTTTTTCTTTTGGTTTGATAACTACATTATCATAAATATATAGTGCAAGTATAGTAACAACACCTATTCCAACAATAACCCACCAAATTTTATTGGGTTGATATGTATCCCAAATAAACTGGGTCATTTCATTTTGTGTCATATTTAATTTTTCTGATGCCAAAGCAAAGTAATCATTTTTAGTAAACTCTTTAGAAATTTCAGGCATATCTATAGTTCTCTTGCTCATTTCCCCTTGTAATAAAGAAAGTTTATCAGACCATGCTTGGTACAAATTACCAGAAATAAAAGTTGTAAAAAAATTACCAACAAAAATAGGTACAAAATATGTTCCCATATATAATGCTTCTTTTCCTTTAGGAGAAATTAAAGCGATAAAAGATGAAAATGTAGGATTTGTCATCATTTCACCAATTGCAAAAATAACAATACCTAAAATTGTATAAAGTCCGTTACCAGTATAAAAAGTAATACCGATTCCTATTGCAGCAATTATAAATCCTGTGATCATTGCACTTACATGGCGCATTTTTAAAACATAATAGGATACCAATAATTGTAAAAGGACTATCGAGCCAGCATCAATATTAATCAACATTTCAGGATTAACAGATGTGCCACCACCACTCATAAAACTTGCTAACCATGGAGAAACACTAGCGATAGAATCATGCAAAGCAGCAGTATCAATCCAATCCTCAATAAAAGTAGGTAAAGTGTAGAATAACTGATTAAACATAGTCCAGAACCCTACCATGATTACCAAAAGAACAGTTAATTTACTATCTTTTAGAGCTTCCAAAATATTTTTAAGAGAACTTGACAAAGCTTCTCCAAGCGATTCTTCATTTTTAACTCTATCTGGTTCTTTAAAGAAAAAGATAACGATTAATAAATTAATAAATATTACAATTGCAGCTTGAATAAAAACTATTTTCCAACCGTATTGTGTTCTTAGAGTTGATGAAAAGGCGGGTCCGATAAATCCCCCGATATTTACCATCATATAAAAGATACCAAATCCTAAAGTTGAGTTTGATTCATCAGTTGATTTGGTAATTATAGCAGAGGCTACTGGTTTAAAGATGGCAGCTCCAACAGCAACATAGAGGAAAACTAGAAATACTGTTGAAAATGAGGTCACTTCACCCATAAAATAATAACCGGTTATTAGCATAACATAGGCAATGATCAACGATAGTTTATAACCAATCTTATCAGCTACAACACCGGTAAAAAGGGGTAATAAATATAAAATTGCTGTCACAAACCCCATTATTTGACCTTTTTCAGTATGGGTAAAACCCAATGCACCTTCATCGGTCGAGCCGGTTAGATACAATGCTAAAACAGCAAAAAGGCCATACCATGCCCAACGTTCAAAAAGTTCCATAATACTGGCAACCCAAAAACTTTTAGGGTAAGAACCCATAACCTGGAAAAATGATTTTTTTTCTTTACTCATAATTATTTTTTAAAGATAAACCCT
>JAUWUU010000022.1 GCA_030617765.1 Flavobacteriia bacterium
AATTCCTTTTCCCAAATAAGGTTTTCTAGTTATCTAAAAATGATCTTTTATTCTATGAATTAAATTTAAACAACATATCGTATAAAAGTATTTACTATGTTTTTAAATATAATATAAAACTTAATATTTTTAAATGATAGATTCAATAAATGTTTGGATAAAGAGTGTTAAATATTTATTATTTTTACTCTTAAATAATTTAGAAATATGAAAATAGTAATTCTTGATGGATATACGCTTAACCCAGGCGATTTGAGCTGGGAAGGTTTACAAAAAGTGGGTAATGTAATTATTTATGATCGTACTGAAAATGAGGTAGATAAAATTTTAAATGCGATTGATGATGCAGAAATAATTTTTACTAATAAAACAATTCTTAACAAAGAGGTGCTTGAAAAAGCACCCAATATTAAATATATTGGCGTTTTAGCAACCGGTTATAATGTTGTTGATATTACAACAGCAAAAAAATTAGGAATCACAGTAACCAATGTGCCTGGGTATAGTACCAATGCCGTAGCACAAATGACCTTTGCCTTGTTGTTAGAATTAACCAATCAGGTTGGCATTCATAGTAATGCTGTACACGCAGGGGAGTGGTCCAATTCATTAGATTTTTGTTTTTCGAAAACACCATTAATTGAGCTAAGTAATAAGACCATAGGTATTATTGGGTTTGGTCAAATAGGTAGCGCAACGGTAAAAATTGCACAGGCTTTTGGAATGAAAGTATTGGTAAATAGCAATCGAAGTTTTCCGGAGTTGGAAACGGAGACTTTAAAATTTACAGATTTAGATACACTTTTTGCGCAATCAGATGTGATTAGTTTACATTGTCCGTTAACGGAAAAAACAGAAAGAATTATCAATAAAAGTTCAATTGAGAGAATGAACAAAGGTGTGATAATTATTAATACAGCAAGAGGAGCTTTAATTGTTGAAGAAGATTTAAAAAACGCTTTAAACTCAGGAAAAGTTGGAGGAGCTGCAATTGATGTAGCTTCAGTTGAGCCTATGCCAAAAGAGAATCCTTTATTTCAAGCTAAAAACTGTGTTATTACTCCACATATTGCCTGGGCACCAAAGGAAGCAAGAAAAAGATTAATGAAAATTGCAACCCATAATTTAAAAGCTTTTTTAAATGGTGATCCTATGCATGTCGTGAATTGATTATTTTTTTTATAATGTGCCCTAAATAATTTAAGAATTCTATTTATTTATCAAGTCTAAAGCAGTTTTTACGCGAAGGTTGTTAGGTGATTTTCGTTGAGCTACCAAAAAAAGAGATTTTGCTTCATTCTTTTTACCTAAAGCAAATTTTGTCCATCCTAACATTAAATTAATATCCAGGTCAAAGGGATATTTGTTGATAGCTTTTTCTAAATATCTTTCTGATTTTACATAATCTTTTTTATAATAATAAGCTAAACCAGTAAAATATTCTGCTCTTGAATCATTTGGAGCTATGGTAAGTGCTTTTTCTGATAATTTTATGATACTCTTATACTTTTGTTGTTCTAATAGAGGTAAGATCTTACCATAGATAGCCTCTAATGAAAGTGGTTTTAGCTCAAGTGCTTTTGTATAGTATTCTTCTGAATATTTAAAATCACCCGCAGAATACCTAAGCCAGCCCAATCTTAAATTTATTTCATAATTTGAAATATGGTTTAAATATTGCTTTTCTAGTGTTGTAGCAGCTTTAGCATACTCAAGATTAGTTTCGTAGGTATAACTTTCTTCAAAAGCAGTTAATAATTTATTTTCTTGTGCGTTTGCAAAAACAAACATTAAGAGTAAAGAGGTTGTTATCAATAGTTTTTTCATTTTTTCATTTTTAAAAATTAATTTTTATTCCGGTAATTATTGTATTGTAAGTAAATGATAGATTGTGATCCAAATCTTTTGAATTTTCAAATTGATAATTTAAATACCATGAGAATTTTGGTGTAAAATAATATCCAAAAGTTGCACTAAAATTGTCAACCAATACAGAAGTTGAGTTATAATAATACATGGCGTTTTCAATAGCAAAATCAGAAGTATTGGCATTTAAATATTTGAAATATAAATAGGTTTTAGGGCTTATATTATAAAGGGCTTTTGCATTCCAAACAAAGTGGGTTTCTGCATTATCACTAATAAATTCTCCTCCGGCTCCAATCCATAATTTATCATGGGTCGCTTTAATAGTTTGCCCAAAAGTCAAACCATATTGTATTTTAGTTAGTGTACCCAAATCACTATTTTTTAAAGAATAATAAATAAAATTTGGTGATATACTAAACCGATTCCATTGCTTTTTAATAGCAAAATGAAATAATTGTGTTTTTATATCTGTTTGATCAGAAATAATAATATTTGGACCATTACCCATTCTTGTAATTTGATTGTTTTCAATGGTATTGATATAGTGAAAAGCAGGAATCAATGTTAGCCCTTTTGCAACCTGTATTTGAATATTACCATAATACTCTTTTTGAGTATAATCAAAATCAATATAATTTTGAGATAAACTAGTAAAAGCATGTTGTAATTTTATTCTATATCCAAATTGTTGTCCAAAACCTCCATTAAAATACTTTAAATTTTCTATACCAAGGTCTTCTTTATTACTCATTTTCACACCACCTTCTGCACTTAAAAAATCAATAAATTTAAAACTTGCTACATCCGTTTTTTCCTGTATGTGAAATGGAAAATCTTTTGAAATTAAAAGAGCATCTCGATGTCTTCCAGAAAATAAATATGAATAATAGAGATATTCTAAAATGGTTTCATCTTTAGTTTGATACTTTTTTATGATAGATTCAAATTGTTGTGCACTATCAAAATAATTATTTATATTGTAATAAGCAATTGCTAAACGGTAATCAATTTCATAAGAAGTAATGTTCTTTTCAAGTGCTTCTTCTGCAATAATTATTAAAGTTTTCCAATCTTCTTTAAGATAAAGGGATAGAGTTTGTGCATTATAATCATCTATTTTTTGAGAAAAAACAATAGCACTAAAACCCGACATTAATATGAAAATATAATTCTTCATCAAAAGTTCTTTTCGAGGTTAATATTTATTTCAAAAGATGATTTATCAGAATTAACCACAATTTTCTGAATACTTTTACTATTTCCAATAATTTGAAAATCAATAGTTTCTATAAGTTTTTTGGCAATTTTTTTAGTTAAACTAGCATTTATTTTAAATGTGTTTTCATCTGTATTGATCTCTTCCAGTTTAGATTGATAATTTGCTTTACAATATTGATAATAAGGAGCAATGAAATCTTGTAAATATTTATTTATCCCCTCAAATAAAATATGAATAGGGTAAGTATCATGAATTGTAACAGATCCATAATCACCAATAAATATTTTAAATGTGCTTAGATAAAAATAGTACAGTAATGAATCCTTTTCACCTTCAAAGGATGTAAAATATAAGATTGTGCCATCATTAACAAAATAGGCAAAAGCTTTAGAAACAGTACAAAAAATATAAGTTTGATTATAGGCATCCGTATGAATTTCCCATTCAGAATCTTTTAATTTTTCTTCTGTAGAAGTTACCTTGAAAACCATTCCCGGAATTAATTTGAAAGCTTTGTTCAAGACTTTATTTATTTTAATATCACTGATCAACTGATCTTCTTTTGGATAATTAAAAGTTTCAAATTCCTCATTGTCTGGTCTATAATTTATATAATAACTCAATGGGTATTTTAGTGTTTTTGAACCAACATAAGGTGTGGCTTGTAACTGAAAATGCAAATGTGGTTGTGGTGATCTTCCGGAATTACCTAAATTCGCAATCTGCTCTCCCTGAGTAACCTGATCACCAATTTCAACTTTAAAAGTATCTTGTTTTAAGTGACTTAATTGAGAGTACAAAAAATCTGAATGTTGTAAAACAATTGTATTTCCCCAATTTTGATCCATGTTTATTTCACCCGGAATATTATCCTCTACTCCATCAATGATATTGACAACTTTTCCATCAGCAGGAGCTGTAACAGGAGCATTATAGCTGTAATAATCTTTTAAATAGTGTCCTTCATCTTTAAATGTATTTTGATCTTTATCAACGATCACAAAATCCCAGGCATTTTCCCAATCACCTTTATGTGTGTGTTTTCCATTTTGACCCTGCCAGATCTTCCACTTACCAAAAAATGGTAAACCAATCTTCAAATACTGAATATTACTACCAAACCTTTCAAAGTAGTTATTGTAATTGTATAAATTCTTTTCTGGCGAATAGGTTTGATAAATAACTTTCGGAAATACATCTTGTTTATATGTGAAATTCAATACATATACAACCAAAACGGTCATTAGCATAAAAGGCAGAGCAAAAACCGGTAAACCGAATACAGATAAAAATCCACTTAATCCGGTTATGAGTAAACCCAAAACAGGTGTTAAAACAATGACTGCAAAATGTATATTCCGTTTAGGTACAAAGTAAAAAGCACCAACCGCAATGGCAAATAAAATAAAATTAAATCCGATATAACCGTATTGCAGATTTTGAATATTCTCACCAACTATTACAAAATATAAATAGCCGATTAAATAGCCGATAATGGATAGTGAGAAAGATATTCTTGAAGCGATCAATAACCCAATAGCAATTAATAATCCTGCTATCCTATTAGATTGAAATACAATAGCTGCCAGTGATTTAAAATAACCTATGATTATATTTGGAACAGGTAAGTTTTCAAATTTATCATAAAACTCAATGAGTGAAAAACCTCCAATTTTGTACAGATCATTTAAAAAGAAAGTAGTTCCCTCATCTACTTCTAGATTGGTATAGCTATTCATTACATAAAAAGTAAACCAGATGGCAATTATAAAAGGGAAAGCTAAAAAAGGGAGATTAAATCTTGCAAGAAGATTTGCAAAGCCAACCGATAGTATTAAAGTAAAAATATTGATTGCAAAAAACACAAAGATAAAAGGCAGATTTACCTTAAAGAAAACCGATAAACCCAAAATTACCAATAGTGAATTGATGCCAAATAACCCATCTGATATGGTCTGTTTGTGAAAGCCAAGTTTTAATGCTAAAAAATTGGTAAAAATTACGCCTAGTAAACCCCAAATACCTATTCCGGGAATTAAAAAAGTTGCTAATAAAATAAATATGGAGAATACCTTATTTTTTGAAAAGAATATTTGAGAGTAACTATTTAAAGAGCTTTCTCTTAAAAATTTCCAGGTTTCATTTTTAAATTCCATCAATATTTTTTAATAGGTTACAGATCAATATTGTTTAAATAGTCAGGCGTTATTTCAAGTTCAGAAACATATTCCTTACTTTCACTTTCTCTGATGATATGGGTTTTTCCATTTGTATCAATCATAACAACTTTTGGCCTTAGTGTGATAAATTGCATCCATTGTGTCATGTTATAAGCACCAATTCTATGTACAACTACGTGGTCTCCTTTATTTAGCGGCGGTAAGTTGATACTTTCTCTAATAACGTCAATATTCATACATAAAGGGCCATACATTACAGTGTCTTCCGTATATAAACTACATTCCTGAGCAGGTGAAATAATATGATTGTACCAAAATGAAGTGAATAAAGTATTTACGCCAAAATCCATAATGATTGACCTTCTACCATCTGCAGATCGTTTATTTGCCAACACTGTTCCTAATAAAGTTCCGGCATCATCAATTAAAGCTCTTCCAGTTTCTAAAATCAACAAAGGCAAATCTTCAGTACTGAAACCAGCATTTAATAAAGCCTGTGTTATATTGTCGGCATAATCACTAAAGGATGGTGCGAGATCAGTTCCACTTAAATAAGAACCTTTTAGGGTGTTTTTTGAAGCAAAACCTCCACCCATATCAATATACTGGATATCGTGTTTGAATTTGTTCTTCACATTTATGGCCAGATCAGCAAGTTTTGAAGCTGCTACACGATAAGCATTTGGATCTAAAATAAATGTACCAATATGTGTATGAAGACCTATCAGATCAATATTATTAGAGTAAATAATCTTATTTATTGCTTCCCATGCCTGACCATTTTCATAATTAAAACCAAACCTATCCCAAAGAGGCTTGATACCGGTATCCATATTAACCCTGATGGCAACTTTGGCTCTTTTATTCAATTGTTCTGTGATCGTTATCAAACTGTACAATTCATCAAAATGATCAATATGAATTGGAGAATTATTTTCAACAGCGATTTTTAAATCAAAATCAGATTTATCCGGACCGTTAAAAATGATCTTATCACCAGGAACTCCATTATCTAAAGCTTTTTGATATTCAAAACCTGAAACAACTTCAGCCCAGGATCCTTCCTGATGAAAAACTTTGCACACAGCTTCAATATAATTGGTTTTATACGACCAGGCAAACTGAACATTTGGGTATCTTGTAGAAAATGCATGATAGGCATCCTGATATGTATTTCTTATCGTTTGTTCGTTGATCACAAATAGTGGTGAACCATATTGCTCAATCAAACTTTTTACAGAAACATTTGCAATATGAGTAACAGGTTTTAACGAATTTAATTCGCCAAACTTACTGGTAATACCGGCATTAATTTGCTTTATTATTGGACTTTCATATTTTAACTTGCTCATTTTTTTAAACTTTTAATTTAAACTTCGCCATGAATTGACATTTTTTCATATTTATCCAGATCACATATCATGTCATAGGAATAGCGGATAAACATTTTACCTATGGCGTATTCTTCTATTGGATCAACTGTTTCACCCATTAAAAATTTTACCAGCATTTCAGGATGATTTTGACCACAGCCGTTTGCCAGATAGATCCAAGCAGGGAATCTTGGATTAATTTCTAAAAGATATAATTCGTTTGTTTTCTCTTCTTTCATCAATTCTATTTCCATACCTCCTGCCCATTTGGTTTTAGAGATCACATCATTCGCCATTTTTAATAATTTAGGATCGTCAATTGAAATACCAGCCCACGCTTTTCCTTTGTCTGTTAAAAATGTTTTTCGCATAGGTACAGCTCCTAGCATGTTCCCCTTGCCATCACCCAATGCAGTAATATTAAATTCATTGCCGTTTATAAATTCCTGTACAATAATAGGTGCACCCCATTTTGCTAATATTTTGTAAAAAAAGATTTTAGCTTGTTCTATATTTGTTGCTATATAGGCATCATAAAATTTACCTTTGATAACAACAGGATAATCATAATCATCTAAAGTTTCTTCTAATTCATTTATGGTAAATACAGTTTCACTTTTCGGAACTTTAATACCTAGCTTTTCACCAAATTTATTTAATTCACCTTTTAATCTTTCTTCAAATTGTTCTTTTGTTGGAATTAGCATTTTAATTCCCATTTTATTCAGAATTGGTTTTAATTTAATGAAGGTCATTAATTCAGCATCAAAATTTGGGATTAACACATCAATTTTTTCTTTTCCCTGAATGTATTTCAATCGCTCTAACATCACATCAAAACCGCTTGAGGGAACAGGAATTTGATAAACTTTATCAACCAGCTCATCCATATAAATACCTGGCTCTAAAATTTCATAAGCCAAACCAATGATTCTAACATTAAAAAAATCACTTTCTTTTAGACCTCTGATAACAGCAATACCAGGTCCGGGACTATCAATGGCATTAAGGCCTGTAACAGCAACAGTTATGGTTTTCTTATTTTTCATGATTGTTCTTCCAAAAGATTGTATTGATTCACAATTCTTAAAAAATCATCGAGATCTTTTTCACAAGTTATTGGATCGATATCATAGTTTTTTACTATTGAATCTTTTATCTTATCAAGGGAAGTTTTTTCTTTTAGCTGTTTTAAAATGGCAACTCCAAGGGAATTTGTTGTAAAAGAAGTGCCAATTTCAGGATTAAAAATAAAACCACTTTCACTAATTGCAATATTTTTCTTTAATTTCATCATTAAAATACTTATAATTATGATATAAATTTAAATTACTAAATTTACTTAAAAAAACTTATTTGACGAATTAAACGAATTATCGTTTGAAGTGTCTAATATAATCTATAAGCTAAAATATGGATAACTACTTTTTTGTAAAATCTGGCTATAAGATCCAAAAGATACTTGTAAATGAAATCATTTATGTAGAAAGTATGGGAGATTATATTCGTTTTTATTTGGATGATAAAAAAGTAGTGGCTTTATTAGCTTTATCAAAAATCATTGAATTATTACCTGAAGATAAATTTATTCAAATTCATAGATCTTATATTATTAATATAGAAAAGATCAATTTTATTCAGAATAATATAATTAGTTTAGGTCAATATCAATTGCCAATTAGTAAGAGTAGGAAAAAAGAATTGATGGAAGTTATCAATTCAAAATTATTATAATTTTTTGTTGAAAATTCTTATTTAACTTAATATTTTACACTCTGATTTTTGTGCAGAAGCATGTTAATCAAAAAGATCCGAAGACAAATATCGATCACCACGATCGCAAATAATAGCAACAATAACACCTTTTTTAATTTGTTCAGCTAATTTTAAAGCAACAGCAACAGCACCGCCGCTACTCATACCTGCAAAAATACCTTCTTCTTTAGCCAAACGTAAAGTCATTTCTCTTGCTTCAGATTCGCTAACTTCAATAATCTGATCAATTTTTTTTTGGTTATAAATTTTGGGTAGATATTCCACGGGCCATTTTCTTATTCCCGGAATTTTAGAATTATCGGTAGGTTGTGCACCAATAATTTGAATATTTTGATTTTGTTCTTTTAGATAGGTAGAGGTTCCCATAATAGTACCAGTTGTACCCATAGCAGAAACAAAATGTGTTATTTTTCCATCAGTATCTCTCAAGATCTCAGGTCCGGTAGTTTTGTAATGTGCTTTCCAATTATCATCATTAGCAAATTGGTTGAACATAAAAAAACCGTCATTTTTCACTTTATTCTCAGCATAATCTCTAGCGCCTTCTATTCCAACTTCAGTTGGAGTTAAAGTTACTTTTGCACCATAAGTTCTCATTGTTTGAACACGTTCAACAGTAGCGTTTTCTGGCATAACCAATTCAATATCCAAACCTAAAACACTTGAGATCATCGCCAAAGCAATCCCGGTATTACCACTAGTAGCTTCAATTAGCTTATCTCCAGATTTGATATCACCTCTCATTAGAGCCGCAAGAATCATGTTGTAAGCTGGGCGATCCTTTACACTACCTCCCGGATTATTACCTTCAAGTTTTAAGAATAATTTGACATTTGGATTCTCAATGATATTCTTTGCTTCAACAAGGGGTGTATTTCCAATAAGATCTAATATGTTTTTGGTTTTCATTACTTGTTTAGTTTATTATTCTTTTAAAAAACATTTTATAATTCTGTTTTTAAGACTGCACCTACACTAGCATTACTTGCTAAAATCGAATACATTTTCAACCATTTTCCCGGAATTTCTTTTTTTGGAATTTTCCATTCTGCACGTCGTTTTGCAATTTCTTCTTCACTTAAATTTACTTCAATTTTATATTGATCCGCATCAATAAAAATTTCATCTCCATCTTTTAAAAGTCCGATCATTCCACCTTCAGCAGCTTCGGGTGAAATATGCCCGATAGATAAACCACGGGTTGCTCCAGAAAAACGCCCGTCAGTTATTAAGGCAACATCAGCACCAAGCCCCATTCCCATGATCAAACTTGTAGGAGAAAGCATTTCCTGCATACCCGGACCTCCTTTAGGGCCTTCATAGCGAATCACTGCTACATCACCTTTTTTTACCTTTCCTTTTCTGATACCTTCAATTGCTTCAGGTTGAGAATTAAAACAAACGGCTTTTCCTTTAAAACTCCTCTCTCCAATAATTCCGGCGGTTTTGATAACACAACCTTCTTTGGCTAGATTTCCAAACAAAATTGCCAAACCACCAACTTTTGAGTATGCCTTTTCCAAAGGATGTATTATGCTTTCGTCCTTTATTTCAGCATTGGCAATTCTTTCACCAATAGTTTGTCCTTCAATTGTAATATTATTGGTATTTAATACTCCACCGCGTTTGTTGATCTCTTTCATTACAGCACTTACGCCACCTGCACGGTTAATATCTTCCATATGAACATGCGATAGTGAAGGTGAAATTTTGGCAATATGACTTACATTTTTACTAATTTCATTTATTTGCTTAATATTGAAATCAACCCCTGCTTCAATTGCAATTGCAAGCATATGGAGGACAGTATTTGAGCTTCCCCCCATTGCCATATCAACAACAAAAGCGTTGTTTATTGCTTGCTTGTTAAGTATGTTTTTTATTTTGAATTTCTTAGATAATTGCTCGTCTTTTGCAATTTCGCAAATTCTACGAGCTGCTTGTCTTAATAATTGTTCACGTTCTTTAGTTAAAGCTAAAATTGTACCATTTCCTTTTAGCGCAATACCCATAGCTTCTATCAAAGTATTCATTGAATTAGCAGTAAACATACCACTACAACTACCACCGCTAGGGCAGGCTTTACACTCTAATTCTTCGAGTTGTGCAGGGGTAATTTCACCATTTTCGTATTTACCAATACCTTCAAAAACAGTAGCTAAATCAACAGGAGTACCATCATCAAGCACACCTTTTTTCATGGGGCCACCCGTGACAAAAATAGTTGGTACATTTACTCTTAGTGCACCCATAACCATACCGGGTGTAATTTTATCACAGTTAGGAATGGCAATCATTGCATCTAGTTTGTGTGCATTCATCACAGTTTCAATACTGTTTGCAATAAGTTCCCGCGAGGGTAAACTATACAACATGCCGTCATGACCCATTGCGATACCATCATCAACTCCAATTGTATTGAATTCAAAAGGAATACAACCGTTTGCACGGATTTCTTCTTTAATGATTTCAGCGTATTTATTTAGAAAAAAGTGCCCTGGTATAATTTCAATAAAACTATTAGCAACACCTATAAACGGTTTATTAAAATCTTCGGTTTTTAATCCTGTTGCTCTAAGCAAACTACGATGGGGTGCTTTATCAAAGCCCTTTTTTATTTCATCACTTCTCATATTAGTCTTATTTTTTTAATATAAATTTCAAAAAATCTTAAATGTAAAAGTATGACATCTTTAACTATATAGATTTAAGTTTTGTCTCTGCTTTATGATAGACAATTGAATTGGCAGGAACCGACTCAGTTAGCCAAACATTTCCTCCAATTGTACAGTTTTCACCAATATTTGTATCGCCACCTAATATTGTTGCACCGGCATAAATTGTAACATTGTTCTCTACAGTTGGGTGGCGTTTTGTATCTTTCATTTCTTTGGTTACCTGTAAAGCGCCTAAAGTAACACCCTGGTATAATTTAACATGATCCTTAATAATAGTAGTTTCTCCAATTACAATACCAGTTCCATGATCTATAAAAAATGGTGAACCTATTGTAGCACCCGGATGTATATCAGTTCCTGTAAAACGATGTGCGTATTCACTCATCATTCTCGGTATTAAAGGCATGTTATGCTTGTGAAATTCATGACTTAGTCTATAAACTGCAATTGCAAAAAAACCTGGGTAAGCTAAAATAACTTCTTCTTTGCTTTTAGATGCAGGATCATGTTGATATAAACATTCTATATCTTTATTTAGTTGTATTAAGATATCTGGTAAACGTATTAAAAATTTCTTCCACACTGTTTTACTGTCAAACTCTTTGTGTGAGCAAGAAATTGAGGTAATTTCACTAAATGATTTTGCCAATGCATCAATATTATTAGTCAATGAAATATTGGAATCGAATAAAATATAAAAAAGATCATTGGTGAAAGCTTCAGTTTTTTCTTTTAAACTAAAATCTATATGATGATTTTTTTTATTTGTTTGAATACTTTCTATAATATTTTTTATTGACATAAGATCATTATTAATTCTATTGGTCTGATTTGTCGAAAAAACACTTCATATTTACATGAAATCGATTATTTTCTTAAACATAGTTGATAGATTTTCCTAATTTTAACTTCAAATAACCTTATAAACTTCCTCAAACGGAATTCTAAATCTTTCACCATAAATGCCTTCAGGTAATTTAATTCCACAAGAAATGATCATATTTATTTCAACTTTTCTTGGTAATTGCAAAGCTTTTTTAACCCTTAAAGAATCAAAACCTTCCATTGGGCAAGTATCATAATTGATATCAGCCATGCTTAACATAAATGTTTGAGCAGCCAATCCGGCACTTTTATGTGCTACAATTCGTAGATCACTTTTTCTTGCTTGTCTGTAAACAGGACGAAATAACCCTGCCATCCAATAAAAAACATATTTGATAAGACCAAAAATTCCCAGAAAATCATTGTATGTTAAAGGAATTAATTTTTTGTAATAGTTAATTGCAAACTTTTCCCGTGGATTATAATCTTTAGGATCTTTATTTTTAAAAGTTGTTTTGATATAATCAAGATTGGCACTAGCTCTTTTCTTCCATAGATCTCTCCTAGCAACAATAACTACCATTTGTTTAGCTGTTTTAGCGGCAGGTTGATCAAAGCAGGCTTTGGAAACATTTTTTAAAACATCAGGTTTGGTTATATGATAAAACTCCCATAATTGCATATTGCTGCTATTAGGAGCTAGTGTTGCTTGTTTAATACATCTTTTAACTTTTTGTGTATTGATTTCTTTATCAGGATCATATTTTCTTACGGATCTACGGTAGTTTATTGCTTCAATTAAAGTCATTTTTTAATTTTTTTATAAAGTTACAAAAACAAAAAAAGAGTGAAAGAGAATTTATAATTCACTTTTACTCTTTTTAATGAACAAATATTAGTGTTTAGTGGAAGTTGATTTATTGTTTTTATATGTTATAAATTTCAGCAGAAACTTTTCTTGAAATAAATACTTTACAATTGTCAACGATTTGATGAATATCATCATCATTGACCTCTTTTTTCATATCTGCAAAATTCAAAAATTCAGGATAAACTACATCCAATTGATTTTTGGTCAATTCATAACCAATATTTTTGGCTCTGTAAGCTAAAGCAGCTCTTCCGCTTCGTGCTGTAAGGACGATCAAAGATTCTGTTAAACCAATATCCAAAGGATTCATAATCTCATAAGTTTGTCGGTTTTTAATCACTCCATCCTGGTGAATACCTGAACTGTGTGCAAAAGCATTTTCACCAACTACAGCTTTATTAGGCTGAACAGATATGCCCATGCTTTGTTGCACCAACTGACTTGTGCTGTGTAATAATTGAGTGTTGATACTGGTATCTAAATTTAAATACGGATGTTGTTTAAGGATCATAACAACTTCTTCTAAAGCTGTATTTCCAGCACGTTCACCAATACCATTGATGGTACATTCAATCTGACGAGCACCATTTTGAACTCCTGCAATAGAATTAGCAGTTGCAAGTCCTAAATCATTATGACAATGGCAAGATAAAATTACATCATCAATACCTTTTACATTTTCTTTTAAATATTTGATTTTTGCTCCATATTCTTCAGGTAAGCAATAACCGGTAGTGTCAGGAATATTTAAAACTGTAGCTCCGGCTTTGATTACTTCTTCACATACTTTGGCTAGAAAATCATTATCGGTTCTGCCTGCATCTTCAGCATAAAATTCCACATCATCAACAAAAGATTTAGCATAAGCAACTGCATCTATTGCTCTTTCAATAATCTGTTCTCGAGTTGAATTGAATTTGTGTTTTATATGAGAATCAGAAGTGCCAATTCCTGTATGAATTCTAGGTTTAATAGCATATTGTAAGGCTTGAGCTGCGGCTTCAATATCTTTTTTATTGGCTCTTGTAAGTGCACAAACAGTTGCATTTTTTACCAGTTTTGAAATTTCAACAACCGAATTGAAATCTCCAGGACTTGATGCAGGAAATCCTGCTTCAATAACATCAACGCCTAATAGATCTAAACGTTTTGCTATTACCAATTTTTGCTCAGTATTTAACTTACAACCGGGCACTTGTTCACCATCTCTAAGGGTTGTGTCAAATATTTGAACTTTATCTTTGCTCATTTTAAATAATTTTTATCACTTTTGAATAATCAAAAATATAAATGATAGTATTATTTAATATATTGTTATTTACTTTGTTTACTATATTCAATGAATTATTGTTATATGTAATTACTTAAAAAACAGATGTATAAATAGATTATATTACGATGTCTATGGTGAAAAAAGATATACTTTTTTTGTTGATAAAGTCATTAACGAAATCAGAAAAGAGACAATTCAAGCTTTATGCAGGTAGATTTGGTGGAAATTCTGAAAAGAATTTCATGGCATTATTCTCAGTTTTGGATAAACTGGAATATTTTGATGAAGCTAATATTCTTAAAAAGACTAATATTAAAAAACAGCAATTATCAAATGCAAAAGCTCATTTATACAAACAACTATTAATTAGTTTAAGGCTGAATCCTGCACATCATAATATTAAAAATCAAATTAGGGAGCAATTAGATTTTGCAACAATTTTGTACTATAAAGGGTTGCATAAACAGAGCTTGAAAATTTTAGATAAAACCAAAAATTTTGCTTTACAAAATTTTGAGAATAATCTTGCTTTTGAAATTGTAGAATTAGAAAAAGTAATTGAGTCACAATATATTACACGTAGTATGACTACTCGTGCAGATGATCTGACAAGCCAATCAGAATTGTTGAGTAATAAAACCGTATTATTGAGTAAATTGTCAAATTTATCTTTGCAATTGTATAGCTTAATGTTAAAAAAAGGGTATGTTAGAAATGATGAAAATTACAAAAAAGTTCAGCAATATTTTGAAGCGAATCTGCCTGTCTACAATCTAAAAGATCTAGGATATAAAGAAAAACTTTTTTTATACAAAGCCTATTTATGGTATAATTTTATAACACAACAATTTGTTTCGTGTTACAGGTATTCTCAAAAATGGATTGATCTCTTTAATGATAATCCTCAAATGAAACAGAACAATCCTGTTTTTTATTTAAAAGGAATTAATTATTTATTAGAATCGTTATTTTTGATTCAGCACAGTGTTAAGTTCAGGCAGGTATTAAATTCATTTAAAAAAGAGATAGATGAGAATCACTTATTAGTCAATGATAATACCAAATCGCTTGCTTCATTGATATATTATCAAAACAGGATAAATTTATATTTTTTGGAAGGTCAGTTTACAAAAGGCATAGAATTTATTCCTGAAGTATTACAGGAAATTGAATCGTACAAACTGAAGCTTGATGAACATCATATAATGGTGTTCTATTACAAAATTGCAAGTATGTATTTTGGTACTGATAATTACGAAGCCTGCATATTTTATTTAGGAAAAATAATTAACAACAAAGAGTTGAAGATGAGAGAAGATCTACTTTGTTTTAGCCGAATATTAAATTTAGTGGCGCATTATGAAGCAGGATTTGATCAGGATTTAGATTATTTAATAAAATCTACATTTAGATTTTTAATCAAAATGGATGATCTACACATAGTTCAACGAAAAATAATTGCATTTTTAAAAGGTTTGGGATCAATTTATCCCCATCAATTAAAAAATGCATTTATTGAACTTCACAATGAATTAAAGCCTTATGAAAATCATCCATATGAAAAACGTTCATTCTTGTATTTGGATATTATTTCATGGCTAGAGTCGAAGATCTATAACGAGCCGGTAGAAATTATTGTTCAGAAAAAACTAGCCAATAAATAATTTTTAATACATTTATTATCAATACAGAAAAAGCTCAAATGAACAAATTTAATATATATTCAATCCTTATTATTTCCATTATTATCTCAATTAAAGGAGGGTAAGGGTAGTGTATTTTTTATTTTTAACAATACTTCCTTTTTTTTCGGGAAGTTTTTTTGTTTTAAACTTTGTAAATAAATGATTGTAATACGCATAATATCAATAAGATAAATGCTATTTTCAAGTATTGGATATTGTAAATAAAATTATTATATAAAAAATAGTAGTAAAGGGCTTTTTACTTTTGGAAATTCTGAAAATATAAAATTCAATATATTAAAGATAGAATTTAAAGAAATTAGTAAGAAATGGTCTCATACAAATCCGTTGGATATATTAAGGATAAATTTAAATATTTCAATTTATTCTGAAATTTGAAACCAAAATAACATGAAATAAATATGTTTAATTATGGAAACATTGACGAAAGCTAAAAAAAAGACTAAAAAAGAAAAAGCCATAAAGATAAATGGTGCTGAAGCAGTAGTGAAGAGTTTGTTGGCTGAAGGTATAGATTTGATTTATGGATACCCTGGTGGTGCAATTATGCCTGTGTATGACGAGTTCTACAAGTATCAGGATAAATTACATCATGTACTTACACGTCATGAACAAGGGGCAATTCACGCAGCTCAAGGTTATGCCAGAGTTTCTGGAAAAGTAGGTGTTGCCATAGCAACTTCAGGTCCGGGAGCAACAAATTTAATTACCGGTATGGCAGATGCACAAATTGATTCAACCCCTGTTGTTTGCATTACCGGACAAGTTGGCTCAAATCTTTTAGGCACTGATGCTTTTCAGGAAACGGATATTGTAAGTATTTCGACGCCAGTAACAAAATGGAATTATCAAATTACAAAAGCTTCTGAAATACCTGAAATTTTGGCAAAAGCATTTTATATTGCTAAGTCAGGTCGCCCGGGTCCGGTTTTAATTGATATAACAAAAGATGCTCAATTTGGGGAATTGGATTTTGAATATAAAAAATGTGAAAAAATAAGGAGTTATAATCCTGTTCCTAAAATGGATAAAGCTCAGGTTAAAGCAGCTGCAGAGCTGATCAATAAAGCAAAAAAACCATTTATTATATTTGGTCAGGGTGTTATATTAGCAAATGCAGAAGAAGAGTTAAGAGAATTAATTGAAAAGGCCGATATACCGGCTGCATCAACTTTGTTGGGTTTATCAGCATTACCAACTGAGCATGAGTTTAATATGGGAATGGTGGGAATGCACGGGCATTATGCGCCCAATGTTTTAACGAATGAATGTGATGTTCTTATTGCAATTGGAATGCGTTTTGACGACCGTGTAACCGGAAATTTGGAAACTTATGCCAAACAAGCTAAAGTAGTTCATTTTGATATTGATCCTTCAGAAATTGATAAAAACGTAAAAACAGATGTTGCTGTTTTGGGTACTGTTAAAGAAACCTTGGTTGCTTTAAATACAATTATTAACCAAAATATTAATCAGAAATGGCATCAGGAATTTAAAGATTTACACCAGATTGAATATAAGGAAATTATTCATCCTGAAATAAATCCAACCAAGGAAAAATTGACAATGGGTGAAGTGATCAATGCTATTAATAATGAAACAAATGGTGAAGCTATTATTGTTTCTGACGTAGGTCAAAATCAAATGTTTGCCAGTAGATATGCTAATTTCAAGCAATCAAAAAGTGTCGTTACTTCAGGAGGTTTGGGAACAATGGGTTTTAGTTTGCCTGCTTCTATTGGTGCAAAATTAGGAGCTCCTTCAAGAGAGGTTGTTGCTATAATTGGTGATGGAGGTTTCCAAATGACCATTCAGGAATTGGGTACGATTATGCAAACAAAAGTACCTGTAAAGATAGTAGTTTTAAATAATGAATTTTTAGGAATGGTAAGACAGTGGCAAGAAATGTTTTTTGATAGGCGTTATGCTTCAACTGTGATGACCAATCCTGAATTTACTGCAATTGTTGAAGGTTATGGTATCAAGGCTAAAAAGGTTAGTAAACGAGAAAATTTATCAGCCGCTGTTTCAGAAATGATTGCTTCAAAGGATTCATTTTTTTTAGAAGTTATTGTTGAAAAAGAGGGTAATGTTTTCCCAATGATACCTACAGGTGCTACAGTTTCAGACATTAGATTAAAATAAATTTAAGATGAAAAAAGAAATTTATACAATATCAATTTATACCGAAAATAATTTAGGATTATTAAATCGGATCTCAAGTATATTTTTAAAAAGACATATCAATATTGAGAGTTTAACAGCATCGAGTTCAGAGATTGAAAACGTTACCAGATTAATTATTGTTGCTTCTTTAACTGAAGAAAGTGTAAAGAAGGTAATCGGACAAATTGAAAAGCAAATTGAAGTGATTAAAGCTTATTATCATACCAATGAGGAATCAATTTATATTCAATCGGCTTTATTTAAAATTAAATCGAATTTGCTTTTTGACGAGCGTCAAATTCAAAATATAATTAAAAACAGCAATGCTCAAATTGTAACTGTTTCACCTGAGTTTTTTGTGATAGAAAAATCAGGAAGAAAAGAAGAAATAGAAGCTCTTTATGATGAATTATTGCCTTTTGGAATTATGCAATTTGTTAGATCTGGAAGAATTTCGGTAACAAAAGAAGAAATGAAAATTTCAGAATTATTAAAAAAACAATTAAATTAAAAAATAAATAATGACAAATTATTTTAATACACTTTCGCTAAGAGAACAATTAGCACAACTTGGAAAATGTAGATTTATGGATTCTTCGGAATTCAGTGGTGGAGTTTCAGTTTTAAAAGGAAAAAAAATCGTAATTGTTGGTTGTGGAGCGCAAGGTTTAAATCAAGGTTTAAATATGCGTGATTCTGGATTGGATATTTCCTATACGCTTCGCGAAAGCGCGATAAATGAAAAACGCCAATCATATAAGAATGCAATTGAAAATGGTTTTGCAGTAGGTACTTATAAAGAAATGATTCCAAATGCTGATCTGGTAATCAATTTAACACCCGATAAACAACATACATCTGTAATTAATGCGGTAATGCCTATAATGAAAAAAGGTGCTACTTTATCTTACTCTCACGGTTTTAATATAGTTGAAGAAGGTATGCAGATTCGTAAAGATCTGACGGTGATTATGGTGGCACCAAAATCACCGGGCTCTGAAGTTAGAGAAGAATACAAACGCGGATTTGGAGTGCCAACTTTGATTGCTGTTCATCCTGAAAATAATCCTCAAGGTATAGGATTTGAACAAGCAAAGGCTTATGCTGCTGCTACCGGTGGAAATAAAGCAGGAGTTTTAGAATCTTCTTTTGTAGCAGAGGTAAAATCAGATTTAATGGGTGAGCAAACTATTTTGTGTGGTGTTCTTCAAACCGGATCGATTCTGAGCTTCGATAAAATGATAGAAAGAGGAATTGAACCTGAATATGCTGCTAAATTGATTCAATATGGATGGGAAACTATAACCGAAGCATTAAAACATGGTGGAGTTACCAATATGATGGACAGACTTTCTAATCCGGCAAAAATAAAAGCTTATGAACTGTCTGAAGAATTGAAAGACATTATGCGACCATTATTTCAAAAACATATGGATGATATTATGTCTGGAGAGTTTTCTAAAACGATGATGAAAGATTGGGCGAATGATGACAAAGATCTGTTAGATTGGAGAGCTGCTACAGCCGAAACTGAATTTGAAAAAACAACTGCCACAACTAAGGAAATTCCAGAACAGGAATTTTTTGATAATGGTGTTTTATTGGTTGCCTTTGTAAGAGCTGGTGTAGAACTGGCTTTTGAAACAATGACAGAATCAGGAATTATTGATGAATCAGCTTATTATGAATCTCTGCATGAAACGCCTCTTATTGCAAATACGATAGCCCGGAAGAAATTATACGAAATGAACCGTACGATTTCTGATACAGCAGAATATGGATGCTATTTATTTGACCACGCCTGTAAACCATTATTGGGTGATTTTATGAAAGAGATCGATACTGATGTAATTGGAAAAAGATATGGTGAGAAAAAAGATAATACTGTTGATAATCAAGTATTAATTACTGTTAATGAACAAATTCGTTATCATCCGGTAGAAATTGTTGGTTACGAGCTAAGAGAATCGATGACTGCCATGACAAAACTTGATTAATATTGAAATAGATATAATCAAACAATTATAATTATATTGCTACCATCGGTTTCTATATTTAGATGCCGATGGTTTTGTTTTATAGAAATAAAAAATGAAAGATAAAATTACACTTAAAGAAATAGCCTTTGCCAAGCAAAATATAAATGAACTGGTAAGACACACACCTTTGATCAAAATGCTTCATTTTTCGGAAAAATATGATGCAAATATATTTTTTAAAAGAGAAGATCTTCAACGGGTACGTTCATATAAAATTAGAGGCGCTTTCCATAAAATAAAAGACCTAAAAGCAACTAAAAATGTAGATACTGTAGTATGTGCAAGTGCAGGAAATCATGCGCAAGGTGTGGCACAGGCCTGTAATTTTTTAAATATTTCAGCTATTATTTTTATGCCAACCACAACGCCTATGCAAAAAATTAAGCAGGTTCAAATGTTTGGTAAAGATAATGTTGAAATTAAACTATTTGGAGATACTTATGATGCTTCATATATTTTAGCAAAAGAGTTTAGTAAAGCAAATAAATACGAGTTTGTGCATCCTTTTAATGATAATAAAATAATTGCAGGTCAGGGTACAATTGCATTGGAATTATTAGAAGATACAAAAGAACCAATTGATTATATTTTTGTTCCCATTGGAGGAGGAGGATTGGTTTCCGGAATACTTAGCGTATTTAAAGAATTGAGTCCGGACACTAAAATAATTGGAGTAGAACCTGAAGGAGCGACATCTTTAAAAACTTCCCTTCAAAAGGGAAAAAATACTGAATTGCAAAGTATCAATAAATTTGTTGATGGAGCAGCAGTTAAAAAAATGGGAGATATTACATTTTCTATATGTAAAAGATTTATTGATGATGTAATTACTGTTCCAGAAGGAAAGATATGTTCAACATTATTAAAACTTTATAATGAAAAAGCTATAGTTGTTGAGCCTGCAGGAGCTTTGTCTATTGCTGCATTAGATTTTTATAGAGAAGAGATAAAAGGGAAAAATGTAGTTTGTATTGTTAGCGGGGTAATAATGATATTTCCCGTATGGAGGAGATTAAAGAAAGAGCCTTATTATACGAAGGTTTTAAACATTATTTTATTGTCAACTTTCCGCAAAGAGCCGGTGCTTTAAAAGAGTTTGTTGTGAAGGTCTTAGGTAAAGATGACGATATCACTTTTTTTGAATATACAAAGAAAAGCAGTAGGACTCAAGGATCAGCTATAGTTGGAATTGAATTAAAGAATAAAGATGATTTTAAGCCTTTAGTTAAACGAATGAAAAAACTAGGATTCTTGGGAGATTATTTGAATGAAAACCCTCAATTATTCCAGTTTTTAATATAAATAATACCATAATAGTTGTTAATATTCAAAGAGTTATATTTTTTGAAATAATGAACTTTTTATTTCTATTCTATTGAGATTTCTATTTTTTTTGTACATTTACAAAAAATTAGTTGTTAAAACCCCTTGCTATGAAAAAAATTACGCTATTATTTAGTGCCGTATTATTAATTACCTTGTCCTTTTATTCTTGCGAACAAAGTCAAATCGATCCTACAGATCCGGAGGCTACTGATTTTGTTGAAACAAAAACTATGAACAAAATACATAATCCTAAAAACATAAATTATTGTTTTGTGGAAGAAGAGTGTTTATGGGCTGGTCAACATATTGATGCTGGATTAGTAACTATAGGTAACGATGATGATAATCTTTATGTTACTGTTTATTCAGAAGAAGGTTATGATCAAAGTATAGACCCTGAAACAAATGAACCTAGGATTCAACAGATAAAAATTGATATTGTTACTGAACTTCCAGATAGAAGACCTGCAGCTGGACATTTTCCATATAAATATACAACTATTACTGATGAGAAGTCTGTTACATTTCAAATACCATTTAGTGAATTAAGCGAATACCTTAAATTGTCAGTAGATTGTTCATTTGATCAATTATTTGTTTTGGTTCATGCTGATGTTATAGCTGATGGAAATGGAGAAACTGCCTGGGGCGGATGTGATGAAGGTGAAGGTAGTGCATGGTGGTATACTATTGATTATTCACCAAATTGTTGTGAATGTTGGTGTAGTTTTGGTAACGATTATCAAAATGATGATGATGCATGTTTATCAATGATGTTTGAAGAAGAGAATTACATATTTTGGTCAAATAAATATAATTTTGATGATATGAATGGTAAAGATCATATGGTATCACTATTAGTGAATCCTAGCATGTGTGAACCTCAAGACACTCAAGGAAATAAGATTGATGATTTAGCTATGGAAGTAGGTAATGTTGTTTTAAGAGCATATAGTGATGGTGATAAATCTTTTGTGGATGTTATATACACGTTAAAAGATAAGTATAAAGGATATAAAATTCAATTGGATCTATATATTGGTGAAGATAAAATTCCTGAATATAATTTAGATGAGAAGAAAATTGTTACAGATGAAACTCATATGTTGTATCAACATAAGTTAGATCAAGATGAAAACACATATACCTTTATAGGAATACCATGGTTGACAGATGGCGATTCATTAGATACATATATATCATTGCATGCAGCCATAGGAGAATGCCCTATGCCATCATTACAAAACCCAATGTAAAATATAATTATTTAATTATTAAAAAAGACTGCTTATTTAAGCAGTCTTTTTTTGTCTAGCTCATTATGATAACTATTTTATTGATTTTATAGAATTAGCTTGTCAACGCTTCCCAAACAACATCCTTGGGAACAGGTGCAATAAACGAAACTATTTCTTTTTTAATAGGGTGTATAAATTCAATTTTTCTGGCATGTAGATGAATTCCACCATTTTTATTACTTCGGTTAAATCCATATTTTAGATCACCTTTTATTGGGCAACCGATTTTTGCTAACTGACTTCTTATTTGATGATGACGCCCTGTTTCCAAATCAATTTCTAATAAAGTATAGTTGTCACTTTTGTTGATGATCTTATA
>JAUWUU010000001.1 GCA_030617765.1 Flavobacteriia bacterium
GATACAGGAAACGAAGTAGGTCAAGGAAATACTACGAAGATTTTTATAGGTGATATTCAAGCTGGATGGATATTGAATCCTGCCACAAATTTACAGTTATTTGGTGGTTTTACTTATAGAAGTTTCTCTCCATATCAAACCAGTAGTAATTTTAATGAAGATAATACAACCTGGTTTACAATTGGATTAAGGTCAAGTTTATTTAACTGGTATTTTGACAATTAAAAATAAAATCCTATACCACCTTTAATTGCAAAATTAGTTGCATTTGGAACATCCCTATAATTTCCTCTAAAAGAAAAATCAATTCTTAATAGTTTAAATATATTGCCTACTCCTACGTGGTATTCCCAATACAATCTATCAGGTGCAACATAATTAATACTGGAAGCATTAATAGCTTTATTTTCATCTGAGATTGAACCTGCTACTCCTCTAATCCCTATAATCTCGCGTAGTTGAAATTTTCTCAAAAAAGGAATTTTTGAGAAAAATCTTCCATTAAAATTATGCTCTAAATGTAGAGATGTATATTGATTGGTTACAAATTCATAATAATCTAACAAATCAAAAATTCTTCGAGCTGTAGCATACGTTTGATTTCCCGGAACTACATTTAATAATTGTAAAGGAACTGTATTAAAGGTTTTACCCATTTCAAAATACATTTTAGATTTTCCAATAAGTCCCAATTGAAAAGGTTGCTCATAGTAAAATTGTAACTTATGATAATCAAAATTACTATCAAAAACACCTTTTAATCCTTTGGTATAACTTAAATAAAATGTAGGAAACCTTCCTTGCCTATTACCTCCTTGGTCAACTCCTAATCCCCAGGGCTTACGACCAGGTGTATATTTAAAAGCAATACTTAATTCGGTTTGTTTTACCTCTGATTGAATATTGCCATCCTCATCATAATAATCAACACTAAACACTTCTGTATTAGCAGATTTTAATGTTTTAAAAGTTGATCCTACCCTTATCTCAAGGTTTTTTATAGGTTCAATTGATAATTTTGCATTTGTTATATGAACATTAGAAAGTTTTTCATTATCTCCCCTTGTAAATATTGAAGTCGTATTAAAATTTCTTTCCAAGACATCATTTGATGTCGTCATACTTACCCCTAATTGCTCAATATCACGCCGGTTTCCTAACGAAACTATTAACCTATTCCTTTTTGTTAGCAACCATTTTCCTTCTACACCGTATTTAAATTTATTATCTTTAAAACCATAAGCCACAAATCCACTTATACGCCATGGATCTGATTTTGTAAAATAAGTTCTTCCACCTAATCTCAATCTCAATCCTTCAATATCATTATAACCAATCGTTGAAAAAATCGGACCCCAATCAAAGCCATTCATAAAATTCCAATACCCAGAAGTTAAAATTTCTGAAATATCTGTCAATTCTTTAAAACGTTTAACTGTTTCTAATGTATCTAACATTTCATAAATACCAACCTCATCTTTATTCAAACTTTCTTGTCGATTTTGATTCCAATAATCATCTGGTTTATTATAAATTTCTTCACTTTGGCTTACATCTGGTTTGTAAAATTCATTTGGTCTTTTAACATTAAACACATGATTGTCATAAAGCGTAGTTCTTTTTCCGTAAACACCTTTAGATAAATCTTTATTATTCAGTGAAAAATCACTCATAAAATGATCTCTTTTTAATAAAAAGGCACTATCATTTACTACCTCAAATTCTTGTTCTATATAAATATCTTTTACCCAATTAATATTAGCACTTTTACTAGCATCCATTTGAATTTCCTTTATAGCAAAAGTTGTGTCATTTACCCAAAAATCTCCTTTAAAAGTTAATTCATTTTTACGTCGAGGGTAGAAAACAATATTAAAACACCATTTATTGTCAATAAAAGCACTATCAGCTAGAGCATAATTATAATTTTGCGGACCTAATTTAGAAAGTGGACTTGTAAAACTTTTATTAAAAAATTTAATATAATTATCATAGATATCATACTCTACATATAATTGTTTTACAAATGCTATAAGACCTTGATTATCCTGAAAACCTGAATTTTTATTGGCAATTAGCTTTTCATTTATTCTTTTTGGCACTGTATTTTTACTATAAATTTTATAAACAGATTCATTTATAAAAATAGGTAAATAAGCCTTTCCCGTAACTGTTGAAGTATCAACATGGTCAAAAACAAACTCCATTCCGTTAAAAACTTTGTTATTCATTAATTTATCATCAACATTATTTAAATCAAATTCTATCTTTTCATATTTATCTAACTCGTATTGATTGTATAAATAAAGTCCATTTTTTCTTTTCTTGCTCCAAATCTTTTTTAAGATGGCTATAGCCGGATTACCTTTGTTTTTAATCCTACCCGAATAAACAGTTACTTCTTTTAACGTTCCAAAATCTTCTTTTAGAGTAATTGTTAAATTATAATTTTGCCTTTTTAATGAGATCACCTCATTCTTATAACCCAAAAAAGAAACTACTAAATTCGGATAAAATACATCTGATTGTATATAAAATTTACCATTCTCATCAGATACTACACCAATAGTTGAGCCCTGAAAAATTACATTTGAAAAAGGTATAGGTTGCTTATCTTCACCAATAACAACACCGCTTACCTTAACTTGTGCACTTAAGTTAAAGAGTGTAAAAAATACTAATAATGAAAGTATCAGTTTATTGAGCATAAGTTAATCTAACAAAAAAATCCTTTCTTTAATGAAAGGAAAAATAAGAGTTGCAAATTAATTATTTTTGATTTAATTGCACTTTATATTTTAATTATTCTAGTTTATACATTACTTTTTTAACAGCCTTCACAACATCATCGGCATTTGGTAACCATTCTTTTAATAAGACAGGTGAAAAAGGAGCAGGTGTATCAGCAGTTGTAATTCTCTGAATTGGCGCATCTAAATAATCAAATACATTTTCTTGTACTTGATAGGTAATTTCGCTTGAAACACTTGCAAAAGGCCAGGCTTCTTCAAGAATTACCAAACGGTTTGTTTTTTTAACCGAATTAAAAATTGCTTCAAAATCCATAGGTCTCACAGTGCGAAGATCAATTATTTCAACAGAAATACCTTCTTCTTTTAAAGTATCAGCCGCTTTAAAAGCTTCTTTTATTATTTTACCAAATGATACGATTGTAACATCAGTTCCTTCTCTTTTAATATCTGCAACACCAATAGGTAAAATATATTCACCTTCAGGAACTTCACCTTTATCTCCATACATTTGTTCAGATTCCATAAAAATTACAGGATCATCATCACGAATTGCCGCTTTTAACAATCCTTTTGCGTCATAAGGTGTAGAAGGTACAACAACTTTTAAACCGGGAGTATTGGCATACCAATTTTCAAATGCCTGAGAATGTGTTGCTGCCAATTGACCAGCAGAACCGGTAGGTCCTCTAAAAACAATTGGACAATTAAACTGTCCGCCAGACATTTGACGAATTTTTGCAGCATTATTGATTATTTGATCGATCCCAACCAATGAAAAATTAAAGGTCATGTATTCAACTATAGGCCTATTGCCATTCATAGCTGACCCTACAGCAATTCCAGAAAACCCTAACTCAGCAATAGGTGTATCAATAACTCTTTTTTTTCCAAATTCATCTAACATCCCTTTCGATGCTTTATAAGCACCATTATATTCTGCAACTTCTTCACCTAGCAAATAAACTGATTCATCCCTGCGCATTTCTTCACTCATCGCTTCTGCGATTGCTTCTCTAAATTGTAATACTTTCATTTGTTTAAATATATATCTGTTCGTTTAATTTAAATGTTTTGAAGGTTTGCAAAATTAAGGAAATTTTATAAAACATTTATCTGCTAAAATAAATTTCAATTAAAAATGAAATATTATTATGCATGCATAGTATTTATCGAAAAAAAATATTACCTTCGTAACTTATAATATTTAATAAAGTAAAAATGAAAATATTAGTATGTATTAGTCATGTTCCTGACACGACTTCTAAGATTAATTTTACTGAAAATAACACTAAATTTGACATCAATGGTGTCCAATTTGTTATAAATCCTCATGATGAATTTGTGTTAACTCGCGCTATGTGGTTTAAAGAAAAACAAGGTGCTTCTATAACTGTTATAAACGTTGGTAATGTTTCTACGGAACCTACACTGCGCAAGGCTTTAGCAATTGGTGCAGATGATGCAATTAGAGTCAATGCCGAAGCTACTGATGGTTTCTACGTTGCAAAACAATTGGCAGAAGTTATCAAAAATGGTGGTTATGATCTGATTATGGCCGGAAAAGAATCAATGGATTATAACGGAGGTATGGTTCCTGGAATGACCGCTTCAATTTTAGATTTTAATTTTGTTAATGCTTGTATAGGAATTGAAGTTGAAGGTAATAAAGCTACAGTGACTCGTGATATTGATGGTGGAAAAGAAATTTTAAATACTGAGCTACCTTTAGTAATCGGTGGTCAAAAAGGTCTGGTTGAAGACAAAGATCTAAGAATTCCAAATATGAGAGGAATTATGATGGCTCGAAAAAAACCTTTAAATGTTGTTGAACCTATAGATTTTGATCCAACTACAGTTATTACTGATTTTGAAAAACCTACTCCAAAATCAAATTGTAAAATAATTGATGCCGATAAAGTTGAAGAATTAGTTGATTTATTACACAATGAAGCTAAAGTGATTTAATTAATAAAAAATAAAATATGTCTGTTTTAGTATTTGCCGATAATTCGGATGGAAAATTTAAAAAAAATGCATTTGAAGTTACTTCTTACGGAAAAAAAGTAGCCGAAATAGCTCAAAGTAACTTGGTTGTTTTAACAATTAATGCAAATGATGTTTCGGAATTATCTAATTTCGGTGCAGAAAGAATAATAAAGGTTAATGATGATAAATTAAAAAACTTTAATGCTAAAGCTTACGCTGATGTTATCAAGCAAGTAGCTTTAAAAGAAGGTTCTGATATTGTTATTATCGACTCCAGCACTGATGGAATATATCTCGCTCCTTTAGTTGCTGTAAATTTAGAAGCGGGTTATGCTTCAAATACTGTTGGTGTTCCAAATTCAATTGCTCCTTTTGTAGTTAAACGTAAAGTTTTTTCATCAAAAGCATTTGATCACACTGAAATTAAAACATCCAATAAAGTTATTGGACTATCAAAAAATTCATTTGGTTTAGTTGATAATAAGGTAAATGCAGTTGAAGAAGATTTTAGTCCTTCATTATCTGATGAAGGGTTTAAAGTAACTGTTACTTCCGTTGAAAAAACTACAGGTAAGGTAACTATTGCTGATGCAGATATTGTTGTTTCTGCAGGAAGAGGATTAAAAGGTCCTGAAAACTGGGGAATGATAGAAGAATTGGCCGAAGTTCTAGGAGCAGCAGTTGCTTGTTCTAAACCTGTTGCCGATTTAGGCTGGAGACCGCATAGCGAACATGTTGGACAAACAGGTAAACCGGTTGCATCAAATTTATATATAGCAGTTGGTATCTCTGGTGCCATTCAACATCTAGCCGGAGTAAATTCTTCAAAAGTTAAAGTTGTCATTAATACTGATCCTGAAGCACCTTTTTTTAAAGCTGCCGATTATGGTATTGTTGGTGATGCATTTGAAGTTGTTCCTGCATTAATTGAAAAATTAAAAGAATTTAAAGGAAATCAATAAGTAAATCATATTTTTTAGTAAATTGTGCCTTTAAAAGGCTGTTTGAATTTTTGGACCAAATATGTCCTTAATTTTAACAGCTTTTTTTAATTTATATTAATAATTTTATAATAAATCTTCTATTAAACAAGTGAGTTTAGTTCGATTAAATATTAAAGGAATCTCCTACAGTCAAACACAAAGTGGTGCTTACGCCCTAGTCTTAAGTGAAATGGAAGGAGAGCGAACATTACCAATTATTATTGGTGCTTTTGAGGCCCAGTCAATTGCTATCGCTTTGGAAAAAGAAATTAAACCCCCAAGACCTCTTACGCATGACCTATTTAAGACCTTTGCTGACAGGTTCAATATTGTCGTTAAGCAAGTTATCATTCATAAATTGGTAGATGGTGTGTTCTATTCTAGTTTGATTTGCGAATTTGATAAAACGGAAGAAATAATTGATGCCAGAACTTCAGACGCTATAGCTCTTGCCATAAGGTTTAATGCACCTATTTTTACATTTGAAAATATTTTAGACAAAGCAGGTATTATTCTAAAACTTAAGGATCAGACCAAATTAGAACAATCAAAATTTAAGATGGAAGATCTGGTTGCTGACATTGAAGATGTAGAAGATGCAGAAGAATTAACATTTGAAAAAGAAAACTTAGAAGATCTAAACAAACAGTTAGAACAAGCTGTTTCAAATGAAAATTATGAATTGGCTGCTAAAATTAGAGATGAGATCTCAAAACGCGAAAAATAAAAACTACACTCTACCATTATGAATATTAAATTTCGTTTAACAGTCTTAAACTTTTTTGAATTTTTTGTTTTTGGATCCTGGTTAATTTCTTTGGGTGGTTATTTGGGCGGACAGCTTCATTTTTCAGGAGCTCAAATAGGAAAAATATTTATGACTTTAGGTCTGGCATCAATAATAATGCCCGCCATTGTTGGTATTATTGCTGATAAATATCTTAATGCTCAAAAGCTTCTGGGTATTATTCATATTTTGGGAGCTGGTTTTCTATTTTACTTATCCCTTATAAATGACTATGACACTTTCTTTTGGGTAATGTTGGCTTATCTAATGCTATACATGCCTACTATTGGATTAGCTAACGCTGTATCATATAGTGTTCTAGAAGATAATAATTATGATATTGTTAAAGTTTTTCCGCCCATACGTGTTTGGGGTACCATAGGCTTTATTATTGCCATGTGGGTTGTTGATTTTCTAGACTGGACTCAGAGTCCAAATCAATTTTATTTTGCAGCTGTATTTTCTTTACTATTGGGTATCTACTCATTTACATTACCCAATGTACCTTGTTCCACATCAAAAAGCAAATCACTAACTGAAAGATTAGGTTTAGATGCATTTGTTTTATTTAAAGAATATAAAATGGCTGTATTCTTTATTTTCTCAATGCTTTTAGGAGTTGTATTACAAATTTCTAATGCCTGGGCTTCAGAATTTTTAAGAAGCTTTACAGCAGATTTTCCTGATTCTTTTGCTGTAAAACATTCTAATATACTAATTTCCTTATCTCAAATATCCGAAACAATCTTTATCTTAACCATTCCTTTCTTTTTAAAAAAATTCGGTATTAAAGCCGTAATGCTAATGAGTATGTTTGCTTGGTTTTTACGATTCTTTCTATTTGGAATTGGAAATCCTGAAGGAATAGGTTTGGCTTACTTAACAGTATCTATGATCGTTTACGGTATGGCATTCGATTTCTTTAATATTTCAGGATCCCTATTTGTTGAGAATGAAACAGATCCAAAATTTAGAAGTAGCGCTCAGGGATTATTTATTTTACTAACCAATGGTTTAGGTGCATTAATAGGTGGTTATACAAGTGGTCTTATTGTTGATCATTTTACAAATAATAATGGAGACAGAGACTGGAATAGTATTTGGTTTATTTTTGCTGGTTATGCTCTAATATTAACCATTGTTTTTGCTTTAGTTTTTAAATACAAGCACAAACCGGAAGAAATTAAAGACATAAATCACTAATTCACACAACACTAGAAAAAGAAGAAAAGCATAAAATGAAGCAATATTTAGATTTAATTCAACACGTAATAGATAATGGTACTGTAAAAGAGGATAGAACGGGAACAGGAACTAAAAGTGTTTTTGGATATCAAATGCGTTTTGACTTAAACAAAGGTTTTCCAATGGTAACCACTAAAAAATTACATCTAAAATCAATTATTTATGAATTGTTATGGTTTTTAAAGGGTGATACAAACATTGGATATTTGCAAGAAAACGGTGTAAAAATATGGAATGCTTGGGCAAATGAAAATGGTGATTTAGGTCCTATTTACGGATATCAGTGGCGAAATTGGAATGGTGATGGAATCGACCAAATTGCTGATGTCATTAAAACCATTAAAAGTAACCCTGATAGTCGTCGTATGTTAGTATCTGCATGGAATCCGAGTGTTTTACCCGATACTTCAAAATCTTTTTCTGAAAATATTGCAAACAATAAAGCAGCACTTCCTCCATGCCATGCATTTTTTCAATTCTATGTAACAGATGGGAAATTATCCTGCCAGCTCTATCAAAGAAGTGCTGATATATTTTTAGGAGTACCTTTTAATATTGCTTCATACGCCTTATTAACAATGATGATTGCGCATGTTACAGGTCTTAAATACGGTGATTTTGTTCATACTTTTGGTGATGCCCATATTTATAGTAATCACAAAGAGCAAATAAAATTACAATTATCTCGTGAACCAAAAAATCTTCCTACAATGGAATTAAATTCAAATATTAAAAATATTTTTGATTTTTCATTTAAAGATTTTAACTTAGTAAATTATTTTCCGCACTCGCATATAAAAGGAGCTGTATCAGTTTAAAATTAAAAACCCTATGAAAGCACTACAACTAAAAAACAGTATCATTAAAGAGATTTCTCAAATAGATGATGTAAAGTATTTACAAAAAATTCAAAATTTGATCAATTCTTTCTATCAAAATTCAGATGGGTCTTCATTTTTAAGCAATAACAAAACTGATGTTAAAGCAAATTTTACTGATTACATCAAAGAATGGGTAAAAGATATGTAAATAAAATTAATTGAAAACAAACGATCAACATCAAATATACGAAGCTGCCCGTAAGCGAACCAAAAAGAAAAAAAATCTTTATTTTCATTTTGTTTTGTTTTTAGTTGGTTCTGTTTTTTTTATTTTTTTAAATAAATTCTTACATATTTATGATCAATATGACTGGTTCTTATGGGCTATTATGTTGTGGTTATTCTTCTTGGTAATACATTTTTTTAACTTCTTTGTATTCAACCGATTCTTTGATAAAGAATGGGAACGTATTCAGACTGAAAAATTAATTGAAAAACACAATTCAAAGGTCGGAAAGTTGGAAAAAACTTTAGAAAAAAAAGATTTTTTCTCTAAAATTGGAACTGAAAACGATCAAATTACAAATTAAAAATTCCTCTATTTAATGAATACAATTATAGCTGCTGTAGCAAAAAACAATGCGCTAGGCAAAGACAATAAATTAATCTGGCATTTGCCTGCTGACCTGATACGCTTTAAAAAAATTACTAGTGGACATCATATAATTATGGGTAGAAAGACATTTGAATCGTTAGGAAAACCACTGCCTAATAGAACTACTATCATAATTACCCGAAATAAAAACTATAAAGCAGAAGGATCTATTGTTGTAAATTCATTAGATGAAGCATTACAAATTGCAAAAATTGATGAAAATCCTTTTATTTTAGGTGGTGCTGAAATTTATAAACAAGCTATAAAAATTGCTGATGTTTTAGATCTAACTATAGTCCACCAAGATTTTGAAGCTGATGTTTTCTTTCCTGAGATCGATAAAAATATTTGGAAAGAAACCTCAAGACAGGATTTCAAAGCCAGTGAAAAAAATAAATATGATTATAGTTTTGTTACTTATAACAGAAAATAATCCTTGAATTAAAGTCTATTTTATTTCAATAAGAAATGGCATTCGTGCCTGAATTCCTTTGAGTTGAGAAATATTTTTAATTTGTTTATAGACCCTGTAATATTCAACACCCAATTCTTCTTCAAGTAATTTATCCTTATTTACACTTAGAAAAGGCACTTGTGATTTAAAATCTTTAAAATCTCTTTTATAATTTGGATAGTTTCTAACTCTGTAATTATCCAAATTAGCCAATCCTGCAGCAGCATTGATTGCTTCTTCTAAACTACCTAATTCATCAACTAAACCGTTTTCTTTAGCCTCTTTACCTGTCCAAACTCTTCCTTGAGCAATGCTATCAACTTGCGCAAAGGTCATATTTCTTCCTTCTGCAACTTTATTGACAAATGTTTTATAAAAATCTTCAATACTCTCTTTGGTAACATTATAGAATTCAGGTGTAATGGGCTCAAAAACACTATAACCTGTTGATTGTTTATTAGTACCTACCTGCTCAGCATTAATACCGATATTATCAGATAATTTACTAATATTTGGAACTGCTCCAAAAACACCAATTGAACCTGTAATCGTAGTTGGTTCAGCGTAGATCTTATCTGCATTACAGGCAATATAATAACCTCCGGATGCAGCCAAATCACCCATAGAAACAACTAATGGTTTTTCTTTTTTTGTCAATTCCAATTCTCTCCAAATAATATCAGATGCTAAACCACTACCTCCAGGAGAGTTCACTCTTAAAACTATGGCTTTAACATCTTTGTTTTCTCTTGCTTTACGAAGAGCTTTGATCATTATTTCCTGACCAATATACTTTTCACTACCCTCACCATATTTAATTTCTCCCTGGGCATAAATTACAGCAATTCTATCTTTTGCAGTTGATTTTATTTTTCCTTTACCTGAATCAATATAATCTTTTAAAGAAATTAGTTTTAATTTATCATCTTTATCAATATCTACCAATCCTTTCAGAATATCTCGATACTCATCTTTGTAGATCTCACCTGTAATCATATTATTTTCAATCGCTAAATCTGAATTTCTTGTTAATAATTCATCAGCAATAAGGTTTAATTCATCATTTGTTTTCTTACGAGAATAACCAATATCCTCTATAACTTCGCTCCAAATTGAATTTAAAAATGACTGCGTTTGTTCTCTATTTTCTAAACTCATCTCATTAGTCAAAAACGGCTCAACAGCACTTTTATATTTTCCGTGCCTTATTACTTCCATTTTTACTCCATACTTATCTTGAAAGTCTTTGAAATAAATAATTTCTCCACCTAAACCTTTAAAATCAACAGCACCAACAGGATTCACAAAAATAGAATCAGCTGAAGAACTTAAATAATAATTTTTTTGGTCATAAAAATCAGCAAAAGCTGTGATAAATTTTCCGGTTTCTTTAAATTCTAACAACTTATTTCTAAGTGACTGTAACTGGGAAAAACCTGCATCTATTTGCAAAGCTTCAATACTAATACCCTTTATATTATCATCGGATTTCGCATTTTCAATAGCATTGATAATATCATTCAATCCCATTTTATCATCTCCCATATCAAAAATCATTTCAAAAGGATCATCACTTTTTGGAGCATAATCTTTAATAGTTTTATCGAGTTTTAAAGTTAAAATTGAGTTGTTTTTGACTTTGATCTCATCATCTTGGCTAAAAGCTGCTCCTATTGCAGCAAATGCTAAAAACATGATAAAAACTGAAATAAATATGCCAATAATTACTGCCAATAATTCTCTTAAAAATGTCATCTGTAAAAAATTAAAATTTATCAATTATTAATTCTGAAAAATACAAAATTAAAGTTATTAATTTGACGTTCGTAACATCAATATGTTACATGTTCAAAAATAAAAGCACAAATATAAACTTTTATCCTTTTGTTTTATTTTCTTTGTAATTAATCATGAAAATTGTCAAAACTACTTATTTATCATTAGGAACAAATCAAGGCGATAAATTGCAAAATTTACAAGATGCCGTTGATGCTATTGGTAAGAATATAGGCCATATTATTAAAATATCATCAGTATATAGTACAAAATCATGGGGGTTTTCAGGTAATGATTTTTTTAATATATGCATTAGAATTACTACGAATATGGTCCCTGAGGATTTGATAAATGCCATACTTGAAATTGAAAAAATACTCGGTAGAGAACGATCTAATACTAATACTTATCAGTCACGAAAAATTGATATTGATATTTTATTATATGAAGAAGAGATTATTCTTTTAAAAAATCTGATCGTTCCTCATCCCCGAATGCTAGATCGTAAATTTGTATTGATTCCGCTTTCTGAAATAGCCCCAAACATAATTCATCCTGTAAAAAAAATCTCAATTTTACAATGCTTACATAACTGTACTGATGCTACTGAAGTAACCAAGACTGCATTGAATGTCAGGCGCCCTATTTCGTTAATTGAAAAATATAACTATATCGCTATTGAAGGTAATATTGGTTCAGGAAAGACATCTCTTGCAAAAAAAATGGGAGATGATTTTAATTCAAAATTAGTTTTGGAAAGATTTGCAGATAATCCTTTTTTACCTAAATTCTATACAGATAAAGATCGATATGCTTTTCCTTTAGAGATGAGTTTTTTGGCAGATAGATACCATCAACTTACAGATGATCTAGCTCAATTCGACCTTTTTAAAAATTTTATCGTATCAGATTATTTTATCTTTAAATCGCTCATTTTTGCACAAATTACTTTACCAAAAGAAGAATACAATCTTTATAGAAAAATGTTTGATATTATGTACAAAGAGATCACTAAACCGGATATTTATGTCTATTTATATCAAAATACTGACAGACTTATTAATAATATTAAGAAAAGAGGTCGGTCTTATGAACAGAATATCAAACCTGATTATTTAGAAAGCATTCATAAAGGTTATTTAAATTTCATAAAAACCCGCGATAATTTAAATACACTGATCATTGATATTACTGAAATAGATTTTGTTAGTAATAATTCTGATTATCAAATAATTATTGATAAGATCTTGGAAAATAACTGATCCATTTCAATTACTGACCGATACCCATCTTTTCAGCAAAATAATCGCAAAAATCTTTCATGGTTGCACTCATTTTCTCATCACCGGTAGCAGTTTTAAATGATTCAGACATAGATAAAAGTATCTGATGGTAGAATTGCTTCATTTCATCAATGGGCATATCTTTAGTCCAAAGATTTATTTTATAGGTGTCTTTATTATTACTATCCCAAAGTGATAAAAATGCAGCTCTTGCTTCCATATTTTCAACATCTCCATCATCTGCACTCCAAAATATTTCTTCGGGCACTTTATTTTCATCTAAACCAACGTTTATTTTTATTTCTGATTTTTGTTTTATCGCCATAATTAAATAATTTTATTTTTAAATTTTTTAATTCTTTCTTGGTTTATATTTAGATTTTTTAAAAATTAGTTCGTTTTGTGTGGCCAACATTTCTTGAATTGTAACATCATTATTTTTAATATATGATTGAACCATTTGCCAACCAAACCACACTCCTATTCTACCAGGAGAATCTTTATCATTTGCAATATAAAACTTTGAAAATGGTGCTTCATTGATAAATCTTTCTGATAATTCAGTATCAGTGTCAAATAACAATGATTTATCAATAAAATATTTCCAGACTTCCAATTCATTATCAACTGCCCATTGAAACTGTTGCTTTTCATAACCCATAATCTCAACTTGACTTTTATTCGGTAAAAAATGATTCATCAATTCCATTTTTTTTCCTTCCTGAATCATCCTTGCAACAAATCTATTGTCATTAGAAGGAGGTACGATCTGCTCTGCAAACTTTTCTGCAACAGCTATAGTAATATATTCTTCGGTATATGACTGTTTAACATATTTCGGAAAATCACTGTAAAATTTATGATCTTTTCCAAGAAATACATCCAAAGAAATAAGTAATAAGCTATCTGCCAAGATTACTCTGTTATCAGAATCTATATTAGTAAGAAGAGTAATTATCACCGGTTCTTTAAAATTCGGGTAGTAATATTTGATATATTTGAACAACGAACTTAGTTGTTTTTTTTCTATCGAAAAATCTTTATATAATTTCTGAGTTTCTTCAAAAAGTTCTAATTCATCTTTGTTGGACATCTTATTTACCCAAACAGAATCATGATTTTGTTGTGGAAAAAGATATGGAAATTCAGCTTTTAATTCTGATATATCTTGAGGTGATGTTGAATAAAATTTTTGGTCAAATCGTTTTATCTCAGTTTTTACTTCAATATCTGAAACATCTACTTTTTGCTTTTCATTTTTTGAACAGCTAAAAAAACTCACTAAAAAAAGAATAATAATAAAGTATCGCATTAATTATTTATTTTTGTTGCTGGCAAAATTAATAAATACTTTCAAGATGAACGCAGAAAAGGTTATAAATCATATCGTAAATTGGTTAAAAACTTATGCAGAAAATGCAAATGTCAACGGATTTGTTATTGGGATATCTGGCGGAATAGATTCGGCTGTTACTTCAACACTCTGTGCTAAAACAGGATTTCCAACCCTTTGTGTTGAAATGCCGATTCACCAAGGTGAAAATCAGGTGAGCAGAGGAAAAGAACATATTAATCAATTAAAAAAAAGATTTAAAAATATTACTTCTGAAAAAGTTGAATTGACTTCGGTTTTTGAAAGTTTTAAAATTGCCGTTCCAAAAGTTGAAAGTTCTCAAAAAGTTGATCTGTCATTGGCCAATACCCGTGCTAGACTGAGAATGACAACTCTTTATTATTTTGCCGGATTAAACGGGTTATTAGTTGCCGGAACTGGTAATAAAGTTGAGGATTTTGGTGTTGGATTTTATACAAAATATGGTGATGGAGGTGTTGATTTAAGTCCGATAGCCGATTTGATGAAGTCTGAGATCTTTGAATTGGCTGCTTTTTTAAAAGTGCCAGATTCTATACAAAATGCCCAACCTACCGATGGTTTATTTGGTGATTCACGTACAGATGAAGATCAGCTAGGTGCAAGCTATGATGAATTAGAATGGGCGATGGATGTAATTGATGAAGGAAAAACAACAGATGATTTTACTGGAAGACAAAAAGAAGTTTTTGATATTTATACCAAACTTCATCGAGCCAATAAACATAAAATGACACCTATTCCTATTTGTAAAATTAATAAAAATCTAAAAGAATAAATCATAGATCTACCCTACAACAATATTTAATTTTTCAGAGATCAATTTTTTTAGATTATTATAATCTTGTACTAAGGTCAAATTTTCAATGCTTTTAGTTTCAAAATCTTCATCCTCTTCTTTAAATTGAGGGATTTCATTCTTTAACGAATCTATCTTTTCATCAATTAAGATCTTACGTAATCTATAAATTACATCGGAAACCAGTTTCTGGAGCGGTTTACTTTTTTGTTTAACATAGATTTCTTTTCTCTCCCAATCACTCAAAACATATTTTTCTTCATCCATAATTAAATTACTAACAGCCTTTCCCATTTCAAGATCTAAATGTTGGGTAAAAGTTTCACTAGTAATTTCATTATTTTGGTTTAATTGATAAATGATCTCGTAATATATATTTTTAAAAATTTCATTAGTAAATTCAATTTCATCATCGTGTAAGTGAGTATATATCTCATTTGATACTTTATTCTTATATTCTTCTTTCTTTATACTTCTATTTCCTTCATCATCAATTACAGAAACATAATCGATAAAATTAACCTCTTCATTGCCATATAGCAATAATATCTCAATGATTTTTTTCTCTAAGATATACAGCTTATCAATCTTAGATGCTTGCTGTGTTTCTTTTTTAACTCCTGTAATTCTAGGCTGCATTTGCCTAATCTTATCTGAAGCAATTTTTTGTTCCTTTTTTATGATCTGAGCCAATTCATCAAACAAAACTTTTTCTGAAATATCCATTATCCTTGAACATTCCTGAATATAGATCTCCCGCTGAATATTATTTGGAATTTTAGAGATACTAAAAACAATATCTCTGATCAATGATGCTCTTTTAATCGGGTCATTTTGAGAATCCTCAAGTAATAGTGAAGCTTTGAACTGAATAAAATCTTTAGAATTCTTTTCGAGGTAATCTTTTAATTGATCAGGAGAAGTTTTTCTGGCAAAACTATCGGGATCTTCTCCATCTAAAAAAGCAACAACTTTTACATTCATTCCCTGTTCAAGTATCAGGTCAATTCCTCTTAAAGAAGCACGAACACCTGCAGCGTCTCCATCAAATAATACAGTAATATTTGGTGTAAGCCTATTGATCAATCTAATTTGGTCTGAAGTAAGCGCAGTACCCGATGATGCTACGACATTCACAATACCTGACTGGTGTAAAGAGATTACGTCTGTATATCCTTCAACAAGATAACAATTGTCATTTTGCGCTATACTTTGTTTTGCTTGATAGATGCCATATAAAACTTTGCTCTTATGGTAAATTTCACTTTCAGGTGAATTGAGATATTTGGCAACTTTTTTATCTTTTAACAATGTCCTACCACCAAAACCCAATACCCTGCCACTCATTGAGTGAATTGGAAACAAAATTCTGCCTTTAAAACGATCAAATTTTCGATTGTCATTAACTATAGTCAGACCTGTTTTTTCTAAAAATTCAAGTGAATATTTTTTCTCTAATGCAGTATCAGTAAAAACGGTCCATTCATCAAGCGCATATCCTAATTCAAACTTTTCTATAGTCTCAGTTGTAAAACCTCTTTCTTTAAAATACGACAAACCTATCGCAATACCTTTTTGGTTGTTCAATAAAGTATCATGAAAGTAATTTTTAGCAAACTCTGATACCAGATACATACTTTCACGTTCGCTAGCCTGAATTTTTTGCTCGTCAGTTTGCTCGGTTTCTTCAATCTCAATATTATATTTTTTGGCCAGATACCGAAGTGCTTCAGGGTAAGAATAATGTTCGTGTTCCATTAAAAATGTAACCACATTCCCTCCTTTACCTGAACTAAAATCTTTCCAAATCTGTTTCACAGGTGAAACCATAAAGGATGGCGTCTTCTCATCGGCGAAGGGACTCAAACCTTTAAAGTTACTTCCCGCTTTTTTTAAATAAACAAAATCACCAATTACCTCCTCTACACGAGCAGTTTCAAAAACTTTATCAATGGTGTTTTTGGTAATCATAATAAAAATAAAATTTAGGTAAAGATAAAAAAAGCATAAAGAATTTATTGTACTAAGGTAAGTTTTGTTTAAAAACTAAAAAAGATGACCAATCCTAAATGAATGAAAAGTCATATCCTATATTTAAAGATGGTCTTTATAAATAATGATCCGTAATTAATGTAGAAAAAATACCATCCTAAATTCACATTATTTTACAATTAATGTATATGACTTTTTAGTTGTTTCGTTACAAGTATAGTTCTCACCACCAAAAGTAACAGACACAGTTACTTCAAAGGTAAAGTTTCCAGTTTCAGTTGCTATTCCTTTTAGTATTAATATATTACGGTCATAGCTGAATTGTATGCCATCAGCTACTATCCCATTAATAGAAAAAATATATTCATAATCTTCATCATTCGGATCGTTTTTAACACCTGCAACTATTGTTTCATAATAATTATTTCCTTTGGTTGCTTGTCTTAATACTTTACTTTCAAGCTCAACATCTTTAATACCACATTCTAAGGCCATATTCAATAAATCATCACAACTAAATAAAGTTAATGCCATAAAAAATATTATTGGAAAATATAACTTTTTATACATGGTAAATACAATTATAATACAACCAAAAGAGCCGTTAATATAATTCAATAATTATGCCAAAATAAATGAAAAAAGTAAATCAAGAAACAGCTTTTAGCTTTTTAATTGTAGATTTTGTGAGTTTTTCCTGAGCATATTTTTTAGTAACCCTTAGTTTGGTTTCTCCGGAACCCGGTAATTCAAACATTGCATCAGTAAGTATTTCCTCACAAAGAGAACGAAGACCTCTTGCTCCTAATTTATATTCAACTGCTTTTTCAACAATAAAATCAAGCGCTTTTTCATCTATGCTAAAATCAATTCCATCAATTTCAAACAGTTTAGAGTATTGTTTGATAATAGCATTTTTAGGTTCCGTTAAAATTAATCGGAGTACTTCTTTGTCTAAAGGTTTCAAATACGATAAGACTGGTAGTCTTCCAATAATTTCAGGAATTAAACCAAACGATTTTAGATCTGTAGGTAAAACATATTGCAATAAATTTTCTTCATCAACTTTATCATCAGATATTGAAGCACTATATCCAACTGCTTGCATATTCAAGCGTTTTCCAATAACCTTATCAATTCCACTAAAAGCACCTCCGGCAATAAATAATATATTTTTAGTATTTACTTCAACAAATTTCTGATCGGGGTGTTTTCTACCTCCTTTAGGCGGAACATTAACTACAGTTCCTTCTAATAACTTAAGTAGCGCCTGCTGAACACCCTCTCCTGACACATCACGAGTAATAGAAGGATTATCACCTTTACGGGCAATTTTATCTATTTCATCAATAAAAACAATACCCTTTTCAGCTTTTTCTACATTATAGTCAGCAGCTTGTAATAAACGAGTTAAAATAGTTTCAACATCTTCGCCAACATAACCCGCCTCCGTTAAAACAGTAGCATCAACTATTGCAAACGGCACATCTAGCATTCGGGCAATAGTTTTAGCAATTAGTGTTTTTCCTGTTCCGGTCTCACCAACCAAAATGATATTGCTTTTTTCAATTTCAATATCATTCTTAGAATCTACCTGTTTTTGTGTCAGTCTTTTATAATGATTATACACTGCAACCGACATTACTTTTTTTGCATGATTCTGACCAATAATATATTGATCTAAAAAGCTTTTTATATCGATAGGCTTTCCAACCGTAAAATCGGAATCTGATTGATTTTCATTCGATTCTGCCAGTTCTTCTAAAACAATACCGTGCGCCTGTTCAATACATCTGTCACAAATATGCGCATCAACTCCTGCAATTAACAGATTTGTCTCATCCTTTTTCCGCTTACAAAACGAACATTCTAATTCTTCTTTTTTCGCCATCTTAAAAAGTTAAAATCTTAATCTCAATTTCTTTATATTATTTATTTCGAGTTAAAATCTCGTCTATCATTCCGTATTTTTTAGCTTCCTCAGCTTTCATCCAATAATCTCTATCAGAATCTTCCTGTACTTTTTCAATTTTTTGACCTGAATGTTTTGCAATAATTTGATATAATTCTTCTTTGAGTTTTAATATCTCTCGAGCCGTGATCTCAATATCCGAAGCTTGCCCTTGTACACCTCCCATTGGTTGATGGATCATTATTCTTGAATGAGGTAAAGCTGAACGTTTACCTTTTTGACCAGCACACATTAAAACTGCTCCCATTGAAGCCGCCATACCTGTACAAATTGTGGCTATTTCAGGTTTTATGAATTGCATAGTATCATATATGCCCAATCCGGCATAAACACCACCACCCGGTGAATTGATATAAATCGAAATATCTTTAGAAGCATCAACACTTTCTAAAAATAACAATTGAGCCTGAATAATATTAGCTACATGATCATCAATTGCAGTGCCTAAAAAAATAATTCTGTCCATCATCAAACGTGAAAACACATCCATTTGTGCTACATTTAACTGACGTTCTTCAATAATATAAGGTGTTACACTACTAACGATCTTATCAATATGCATACTATTAAAACCCTGATCTTTAACAGCAAATTTTTTAAATTCTTTTCCGTAATTCATAAATGTATTTTTATGGTAATTTGAGGGTAAATATACTCAAAATTAGTAAACTATATTAAAAATAATGAATTTGAATAAATCGTACTCTCACAAAAAATACCTCACAGAATATTTCGTCTGAAAGGTATTGTTTATCATCTTAAAAAAAAGTTTAACATTTAAAAGTATCTTTTATTTATAAACTTCTTTGATAAAGTTCTCGTAAGTGATCTCTTTAGATTTTAGATTTACGTTTTCTTTAAAGAAATTTAATAACTTCTCACTCATTAATTGATCCGATAAGCGCTTTGCTTCTTCCTGATTAGCCAGAACTCTGTTTGCAACTTCATCTAATTCTTTTTCTTCAGGATTAGAATTTCCAAATTGAGCCATTTGTTCTCTAATAAATTTCTTGGAGAATTCTTTTAGATCTTCATAAGAAACATTAAGATCATTGTCTTTACTCAATTTATTCTCAATCAATTGATAACGCAATCCCTTTTCTGAATTCTTATATTCTTCAACTGCTTGTTCAGGAGTTAAAGGCTTTTCTCCGGCAACAGCTAACCATTTTTGCAGAAACTCTGCTGGCAGATCGAACTTTGTGTTTTCAATTAAACTTTCTGTTACAGCATTTAATAAATGTTGATCAGATTGTTGTTTAAATTGTTTTTCGGCATCTTCCTTTAGTTTTGATCTAAATTCATCTTCATTCTTTACAATACCTTCACCAAAAATTTTATCAAATAATTCTTGATTAATTTCAGTTAATTCTGTTTCGGTAATTTCCTCAATCGTAAAAGTTAATGGAATATCCAATCCGTGAATATCATCATGTGAAACTCCCAATACATTCATTAACATGTGATCATCAGTAAATAATCCTTTAGATTTTAAAGAAATCACATCACCTACTTTTTTACCAATTAATTGTTTTTTATTGACCTTACCTTTGATCTTATCTAATTTGAAAGTTGATTTTTTATCAATTTCTTTTTCTTCATTAACAAAGGTTCCGGTAATATTTGAATTTTCAACAATTGCTTCTTGTGTAATTAATTTACCGTACTGTTCCTGAATATTTACAATTTGATCATCGATCATTTTATCATCAGCAATAATTTTATATGCTTTAATCGATTTTTTAGGTTTTAGATCTATTTCAAAATTTGGAGCAATCCCTAATTCAAATTCAAAAGAAAAATCATCTGAATCCCATGTAAAATTATCTTGTTGTTTTGGTAAAGGATTACCTAAAACATCCAACTTCTCATCAACCAAATATTTACTTAATGTGTCTTGTAACAGTTTGTTCACTTCATCAATGATCGCAGATTTACCGTATTGTTTTTTAACCAGGCTCATAGGTACATGCCCTTTTCTAAATCCTGGTATATTGGCCTTTTTACGATAATCGCTTAAAACACTATCAACTTTCTTTTGGTAATCTTCGTTTACGATATCAATTCTTATAATTGAATTCAGTTCGTCAATTTTTTCTTTCGTTATGTTCATTTTACTGATTTATTTAACTTTTCGAATTTTGAAGCTGCAAAATTAATAAATTTAAAACACATATCAACAATGTTTATTTCAAAACACTTCAAACAAAGCTTAATGATGTGTTAAATTTTAATATAATTGGGATAAAAAACAAAAATGACTTTTCTTATTTCTTAAGAAAAGCCATTTTATCATTAAAATATAAATGTAAAAACTTAATCTTTATCGATGACTTTGTACAAAATTGATTGTACTATTGATAATAAAATACTAAAAAGAAGTGCAACCCAAAAACCAGATACTTCAAATCCATCAATTAATTTGCTTGCCATAAGTACGATTAATGCATTTATGACGAATAAAAATAACCCTAATGTTAAAATAGTAACGGGCAGTGTTAAAACAACCAAAATTGGTTTTAGAATTGCATAGAGAAGGCCAAGTATAACTGCAACCCATATCGCTGTAATATAAGTATCTACAGTTACTCCGGGTAGAATATACTCAATAGCAAGAACAGCAATCGCTGTCAATAAAATTTTTAAAATAAATTGCATACAGTTTAGTTTTTAATATTAATAATGAGCCAAATTAATCATTTTTTTAAAAATCTAATAATTATATTAAAAAAATCGTTTGGATTCTCTGCGTGTAACCAATGCCCAGCACGCGTAATTGTTTCAATATAAGAGTTTGGAAAATGATCCTTTATCAACACTTCATCTTCACGTAAAATATAATCTGAATTCTCCCCTCTTAAGAATAATGTCTCTCCTTCAAATTGCGTGAATAGTGGCAGAGCTTCTCCAACTTCTTCAACATTATCAGTTAAACTTTGTAAGTTTATACGAAATGCAAAACTATCTTTTGTTTTACGATAAACATTTTTAAGTAAAAATTGTCTGATCCTGGATTCAGAAATATGATTTTTTAGAATTTCATCTATCTCATTTCTTGACTTAATAACAGAAAAATCTACTGAATGTAGTGCTTTAAAAATAAATTGATGATGAAGAGGATAATATTTTGGTGCAATATCAGCAACTATTAATTTATTAACTTTTTCAGAAAATTCCACAGCAAATAACATTCCAACTTTACCTCCCATTGAATGACCCAAAATATTTACCTTAGATAGCTTATAATATGAAATATAATAAAGTAGATCTTCAACCATCAGCTCATAAGAAAAATCTTCGCTATGAAAACTTCTTCCGTGATTTCTATGATCAATTATATGCACTTGAAAGTCGCTGGAAAACTTATTGGCTAAAGTTTTCCAATTATCACCCATACCAAAAAATCCATGTAAGATTAGTAGCGGTTCTCCAGAGCCTAATATAATTGAGTGCAACAATTGCATTATTTTAACTTTTGCAAATACATACTAACAACGTTTTGCAAGCCAAAATATAAAGCCTCAGCAATTAATGCATGACCTATGGAAACCTCTAACAAATTAGGTATTTTACTAGAAAAATATTGAATATTCTCTAAATTTAAATCATGACCAGCATTTAATCCCATTCCTAGATTATTAGCTTTAATTGCAGCTTCAATAAATGGTTTGATACCTTCTTTGTTTCCATTAGTAAAATCAACAGCAAAAGATTCGGTATATAATTCTATTCTATCCGTTCCTGTTTTTGCAGCTGCTTCAATTAATTTCAGATCAGTTCCCATAAAAATGGAAGTTCTTATATTATTTCTTTTAAACTCAGCAACAACCTCTTTTAAAAAACCTTGATTTGTAACAGTATCCCATCCTGCATTAGATGTAATTGCATCAACAGCGTCCGGAACCAAAGTAACTTGTGTCGGTTTGATTTTTAATACCAGATCAATAAATTTAGGAATTGGATTTCCTTCAATATTGAATTCGGTAGTGATAACCGGTAATAGATCATAAACATCCTGATACCGGATATGACGTTCATCAGGTCGCGGATGCACCGTTATTCCTTGTGCTCCAAATTCTTGCAAATCAATTGCTGCTTGAACTACATTTGGGTAATCACCTCCTCTGGCATTCCGTAAAGTTGCAATTTTATTAATATTAACACTTAATTTTGTCATAGTTATATAAATAAGGAAAAATCATTTCAATTAATTGTTTACAAAACTAACCTATTTCAATATTATTTTAGTTATTTTGTATCTAGTTTATAATGCAAGCAATAGATTACATATCAAAAGATATTAAACCTATTCGTTTAACCGACGATGTTAAAAAAGTTCAATTGCTTTTTGAACATGTTACCTTTACACATTTACCTGTAATTAATAAAAATACATTTTGCGGCAGTTTGGCCAAAAATGATATAGATTTTGTTAAAAAATCCAATCAAAAAATTGAAGGATTTAAAAATTATTTTAAACCGTTATATGTTTTAGAAAATGCCAGCTGGTTTGAAGTGCTTCAAACATTTGCAAATAATAATTGCAATTTTTTACCGGTTTTGGAAATAAAAAAAAAGTATATTGGTTATTATGAGCTAAATGACTTTATAACCATTTTTAATGGCACTCCTTTTTTATATGAAGAAGGTGTAATTTTAACCATATCAAAAGGAATCAATGATTATTCATTTAGCGAGATTTCACAAATTGTTGAAACTAATAATGCCACTCTATTTGGAGCTTTTGTTTCAAAAATTGATGACGAAACTGCAACAATAACGCTAAAATTAAGTCCACATGACATTAACAATACCATGCTTTCTTTTAGACGATATGGTTATTTGATCTTGTCAGAAACACACGAGGATAAATATTTAGACAATTTAAAAGATCGGTCAGATTACTTAGAAAAATACTTGAATATTTAATTGGTTTTAATCATGAAAGTTGGAATTTACGGACAAACAAACATTGAGACCACTATTAATTATATCAAAATATTGGTGGATACTTTAAGCAGATACGAAACAACCATTGTATTTGAAAAGAATATTTATAACTACTACAAAGACCAATTTAAAACAAAAACCTTTGAAACATTCTCAAATTATGATGATTTAAACGCTTCATTTGATCTGTTTTTTAGTGTTGGTGGTGATGGAACTTTTTTACGATCAGTTACTTTTGTAAGGGATCTAAATATCCCAATTATAGGTATAAATACTGGGCGACTTGGTTTTTTAGCAACTATTCAAAAAGAAAAAATTGAGGAATCTATTGCCCAAATAATGCTAAAGAACTACACCATAAGCAAACGTACTTTATTATGTGTGTGTTCTGACAACAATAATAAAGCATTAAACGAAGTTAATTTTGCATTAAACGAAGTTGCAATAAGCAGGAAAAACACAGCTTCAATGATAACAGTTGAAACTTATTTGGATGATGAATATTTAAGCACTTATTGGAGTGATGGCCTGATCATTTCAACACCTACGGGATCTACAGGTTATTCATTGAGTTGTGGTGGACCAATAATATCACCTTCTTCAAAAAATATTGTTTTAACTCCTATTGCTCCCCATAGTTTAAGTGTGCGTCCTTTGGTTATACCCGAAGAAACTAAAATTGAACTAAAAGTAGGTAGCCGCACTAATGAAGTTTTTATTTCATTAGATTCACGCATTATAACAATAAGTGATACAACTAATATCATTATCAACAAATGTAATTTTACAATTAAAACAATACTTTTAAACAAACAATCTTTTATCAAAACCCTTCGTGAAAAACTCCTTTGGGGTGAAGATAAACGCAATTAAATTTACTGTCTATACAACAATTTTACGCTTAAAATACTGTTATTCAAAAAAGACCATTCAAATCATTTAAAAGCAAATGTATTTTTATATATTTGCAAACTGTTTTTTATGAAGAAATTATATATAATTATATTGACGATCTTTATGTTTAGTTATACAACTATTTCATCTCAAATCAATGAGTTAGGTGTGTTTTTAGGCGGAAGTAATTATATTGGAGATATAGGAAGCACAAACTATATTTTCCCAAATAATTATGCTGTTGGAGGAATTTATAAGTGGAATTTGCATCCCAGGTTTAGTTTAAGGGCTACATATACCTATGCTAAAATCTCTGGAGATGATGCTAAATCAGGAAATTCTTATAGAGAATACCGGGGAAGAAGTTTTTCAAACTCCGTTCATGAACTTGCTGCAGGTATAGAATTTAATTTCTTTAAATATAATTTATCAAAAATTGGTTATACCAACACACCTTATATTATAGTTGAAGCTGCAGTTTCAAATTATGATACAAGAGAAAAAGGTAGAACTTTTAACTATACAATGCCCTTTGGTTTGGGTTATAAAATGCGCTTGGCTCATAATGTAGGTATTGCCATTGAAACATCATTTAGATATACTTTTAAAGATGATATTGATGGATATTACAATGGATTAACATATGAATCTGTAGATGGTTCTGGTTATCCGGTAATAAAAACAATTGATGATTCAAATGGAAATGACTGGTATGTTTTTACCGGAATAACAATAGTTTATGCCTTTGGTAGAGAAGGTTGCTATACCGGAAATTTTTAAATTTAAGCATGAGTTTAAGATCAAAAATAAAAAATGAATTTTTACCCAAACACGTTGCTGTTATTATGGATGGCAATGGAAGGTGGGCAAAAAAACGTGGATTAACTCGTGTTTTAGGTCATAGAAGAGGCGTAAATGCAGTTAGAGAAACTGTTGAAGCTGCATCCGAATTAAATATTAAAGCGCTAACCTTATATACCTTTTCAACTGAGAATTGGAATCGTCCAAAAGCTGAAGTAAATACTTTAATGAGTATTTTAGTTAGCTCTCTTAAAAAAGAACTTCCTACTTTTCAAAAGAACAATGTCAAATTACAAACTATTGGAAACATTGAAAAGCTTCCTGTAAAAGCGAAAAAGGAATTAATAGAAACTATAGACAAAACTAAAAATAATACACATTTAACATTAACCTTGGCACTTAATTACGGCTCGAGAGAAGAAATTGTTAATGCTACCAAACTTATTTCTAAAAAAATTGTTAATAATGAGCTAAAAGTCGAAGAAATTGATGAAAACACTATAAATAATCATTTATATACATTTACTTTGCCCGACGTTGATTTTTTGATAAGAACCAGCGGAGAATTGCGTATTAGCAATTTTTTACTTTGGCAAATTGCCTATGCCGAATTATATTTTACCGAGGTATTATGGCCAGATTTTAATAAAGAAGATTTTTATAAAGCAATCATCAATTATCAAAGTAGAGAAAGACGATTTGGAAAAACTAGTGATCAAATTGAAAACATTAATGAATAAGATAAAAGCCGGCATTTTTCTACTATTTTTGGTTTTGACATTGATATCTGCATCAGCACAAAATCAGGATATTGTTAAAAAAATTGATACAATTACTCCAGTTTCTTCTGTTTTAGATACAATTACTCCTGTTTCTTCTGCTTTGGATACAATTACTCCAGTTTCTTCTGTTTTAGATTCAATTAATCCAGTTTCTTCTGCTTTGGATACTATTCCTGTAAAAGAAGAAATTAAAACTCCATTAAACATAGATCTAAGTAAACCAAATAATTATACGATTGGTGGAGTTACAGTTACCGGAAATCAAACCATCTCAGAACAATCAATTTTGATTTTTTCCGGACTTGTTGCAGGTCAGGAAATAAAGATACCTGGAGATAAACTAACAGGTTCAATCAAAAAATTATGGAATTCAAAATTATTTAGCAACGTTGATATTTATGCAACCAAAATGGATGGAAATGACATTTATTTAGAAATAAATGTATCTGAACTGGATAAAGTAGGAAATGTGACCATAAAAGGTATCAAAAAATCAAAAATTGAAGAGTTAAGTAAAGAAATTGAATTTCAAAAAGGTTCAATGCTTACTGAAAATCTGGTCACTACAACTAAAAATCAAATTCAGGATAAATATAAAGAAAAAGGATTTTTAAATACTAAAGTAACCATAAGTACCAAACTCGATACTTCCAATATAAATATACAGGATGCCTTAATCTTAGTTGACCAAGGAGAAAAAATTAAAATTAAGAATATCACTTTCCATGGTAACAGCAGATTAGATGATAAAAAGTTAAAAAGACAACTAAAAAAAACTAAGGAAAATACATTAATAAACATTTTTAAATCATCAAAATATATTGAAGATCTCTATACTGAAGATCTAGATAAAGTAATTGAAAAGTATCAGGAAGTAGGATTTAGAGACGCTGTAATTATAAAAGATTCAATTTCTTTTAATGATGATAACACCATAAACCTTGATATTACCGTTAATGAAGGTGATAGGTACAAATTTGGGGAAATTGCATTTTTAGGAAATACTGTTTTTACAGATCAACAATTACAAAGTTTGATTCAGATTGAAGATGGGGTTACTTATAATGGAAAACTACTTAATGAACGTGTTAAAGGTGATGGCACTCCAGATTCAAAAGATATTACAAATACTTATTTGGATAATGGTTATTTATTTTCAAGAGTTAATTTGGTTGAAACCAGCGCTGAAAATAACACTATTGATATAGAAGTAAGGATTGTTGAAGATGAGGCTGCAACTATTAATAAAGTTACAGTAACAGGAAATGATGTAACTAACGATCATGTTTTATATCGTGAAATATGGACTCGTCCCGGTGATCTGTTCAGTAAATCTAACATCATTCGTTCTATTCGTGAATTAGGGCAATTAGGATTTATAGATGCTGAAAATATTGTACCTGATGTACAGCCAAACTACGCTGAAAAAACAACTGATATTGAATATAGTTTATCTGAAAAAGGTTCCAGTCAAATTGAATTACAAGGTGGTTATGGGGGAGGTGCCTTTGTTGGTACACTAGCTCTATCATTTAATAATTTTTCAATTAAAAATATTTTTAATTGGGATAAATACAAACCTGTACCAAGAGGTGATGGTCAAAGTATTTCTTTGAGGTTACAGGCAAGTAAATTCTCAAGAGTTTACAGTTTATCATTTTCTGAACCCTGGTGGGGAGGTAAACGTCCAAAAGGATTTAATTTTTCAATCTATAATTCACGTCAATACTCTTACAATCCGTATGAACAAGATGTTGATAAAGATCAACGATTAGATATTACCGGTGCATCTATTGGATTGAGCCAAAGATTAAAATGGCCTGATGACTATTTTACGCTATCTACATCTTTGAATTATCAAAGATTTGACCTTCAAGATTTCTTTTTATCAACTTTTGGCTATAATAATGGTATCTCAAATAATGTAAACTTTTCAATAAATTTTGGTAGAAATTCTGCAGGTCCTAGCCCAATCTATCCCAGACATGGTTCTCAATTTAATGTCATTGCTGAAATTACGCCACCATACTCTTCTTTCAATAACAAGGATTATTCAGTTATGACCGATGAAGAAAAATTTGAGTGGTTAGAATATTACAAAATTAATTTTAACGGTAAATGGTATACCCAAATATGGAAAGATCTGATTTTAATGTCAAATGCCGAATTTGGATTCTTAGGTGCTTATAATGATGATATTGGTGTTTCACCTTTCGAGCGTTTTTATGTTGGTGGTGACGGTATGGCTACTGGCCAGTTTGACGGAAGACAAGTTGTTGCCTTAAGGGGTTATCCCAATTCCAGTTTAACATCTGTTACTGGCGGTACTGTCTATAATAAAATTGCTTTTGAGTTAAGATATGCGATTACCTTAAAACCTTCGGCATCAATTTATGCCCTAACATTTTTAGAAGGAGGTAATTCATTTGATAGTTTTGAAAATTTTAAACCTTTTGTGTTAAAAAGATCCGCAGGAGCTGGTATCAGAGTATTTATGCCTGCCTTTGGTTTATTAGGTATTGACTTTGGATATGGGTTTGACAATATACCCGGAACATTTGAAAAATCTGGATGGCAAACACATTTCATAATCGGTCAACAATTTTGAGTAATTTAGTATCTTTGCCAGGAAATATAAATTTGGCACGATATTTTCAAAGATTAATTAAATTATGATAAAAAAAATATTTTTTATCGCAACGCTTATTATAAGTTCATTGACTTTTGGTCAAAAAGCCCAAAGGATTGCCTATATTGATATGGATTATATTTTAGAGAATGTTCCTGAATATACTCAAGCACAATCCCGTTTAAATGAAAAAGTTAAACTCTGGCAACAGAAATTAGATGGATATTCAACTGAGATAGAAGATCTAAATACAAGCTTGAATAATGAAAAAACATTATTGACCAAAGAAATGATTGTTGAACGTGAAGAAGATATTCTTATTAAACAACAAGAATTAAAAAGGTTACAGACTGCCTATTTTGGCGCTGAAGGTGATTTGTTTAGAATGCGTAAACAGTTTGTAAAACCTGTTCAAGATCAAGTATTTAATGCAATTCAAGAGATTGCTGCAAGAAAAAAATTCGATTTTGTTTTTGATAGATCAAGTGATCTGATCATGCTTTACAGTAATAATAAATTTGATATCAGCGAATTGGTTTTGAATTCTATTGTAAAAGACAGAAAAAGAAAAACTATTGAAGATCAAAAAAATGAAAGAATTTCAGGAGCTAAAAATGTTGAAGTAATTGATAATATTGCAGAAGATGGTGAAATCTTAACTGATGATGAGTTTGCAACTGATGAAGGAGTTGAATCAATTGATCCTGAAATTATTAAACAACAAGAGGCTCAAAAACAATTAGATGAAAAAGAAGCCAAAAGAGCTGCTTTAAAATTAAGAATTAAAGAACAACAAGAAGCTCGTGAAAAACTAAGAGATTCTCTTAAAAGAGTATCTGAAGAAAGGAGAGCAGCAAAACTTAAAGAAATTGAAGAACGTAATAAACAACGTGATGATATTATAAATGACGACAATTAAATTAAAACAACAAATATTATTATTAACAAATTATTTTAAAAATGAAACTAGTTAGAAATTTATTATTAGTATTAATTCTGTTTACTGGAGTTAACTTTGCTCAAGCTCAAAAAGTAGCCCATATTGACAGTGAAAAATTATTAATGGCAATGCCAGAGGCAAAAACCATGGAAAATGAGCTTAAAAAATTATCTGAAACTTATGCTGCTGAATACAAAACTCAGGTTACTGCCGCACAAGCAAAGCTAAAAAAATATAGTGAAGAAGCAGCAACTCAAACTGACGTTGAAAATGCAAAACGTCAAAAAGAAGTTGAAGATCTGCAATTAAGAATTCAAAAATATGGTCAAACAGCCGATCAAGAAATTCAAAAAAAACGTTTTGATCTGTTAAAACCTATTCTTGAAAAAGCTCAAAATGCAGTAAATGCTGTAGCTAAAGAAAAAGGTGTCTTATATGTATTAGATTCATCTCCAGGCAAAGGTCTTTTAGTTTTTGATGGTGAGGATTTATTAGTACCTGTAAAAACAAAATTGGGACTTTAATCCTATTATTTTTTTAGAAAATATATTTAAAAGACTGCTTTAAAAGCAGTCTTTTTTATTAACCTGATTTAGATTATTAACCGATGGTTATTAATACCAACTTGCATATCTTATATAATTTTCTTCAATTCTTTCAATCTCACTTGAGATTAATTGTAAGCATGAAGCAAAGTACACCATTTAGTTTACGCTAAACTTCCTGTTACCAATTATTAGGAAGTAGCTTTCTCTGAGCCAAAACCATACGAGTATTTAGCTTGTCATATGCTCAATCAAGTTGAGTACAAGCTTTAACATAAATGTCAAAAACCGAAATTTATTATTTAGATCCCTTACGGGGATGATATTTCATAGAAAAGACCGAACATCAATAAATAAAACTGTTCGCTTTCCAATATTATTGATCATCAGCAAACAAAATTCGGCTTTAGAGCACCAAACACTTATTGATCAAACTAAAAATACAACTGTATTAATACATTTATAAGTAATCTTTCTACTTAATTCTATCTATAGAATAATTGTTTTTTGATTGTTAAATTTCTTTTTACTAATTTTAGTGAAGATTAATACACTAATAATCAAAATTAAATTGCTTATGAAATTCAAAATTACCTTATTTTTAATTCTTTTTTCTATATTTTTTTGCAGATCTCAAGATTGGAAAACGTATCCTCATACTCCAACCGGAAGTTTAATTTCATTTTCGATTGACGAGGGCAGACATCCGGCAGAAGAAACAGAATGGTGGTATACAGTTGGTCATGTCACTGGTAGCACAACAGGCAATAAATACAGCTATATGCTTACCTATTTTTACAATCCTGCGCTTGGATATGATGGATTTAGAATTTTTAATCTAACGAATGATGATACAGGAGAAAATTTATTTGACACCCAAGCTATAAAATATGACATATTAAGTCAAATTTCTTTGGATATAAAGGTGTCAAATCATCCTCTCAAAAAACCAGAATCCTGGAAAAACAAACTAGATACCGATAACAAAGCTATTCCTTTTGAATATACCTTATATGCATCTTCCGATAATACAGAAATCAATTTAGAATATATAACTGTAAAACGCCCCTTAATATTAGGTGATGATGGAAAATTTGATCTGGGCTCATCAAGCTATACTTATTATTATTCTCAAACAAAAAATCTTGTTATTGGTACGATTACTTTTAAAGACATCACAGAAGACGTCACAGGCATTTCTTGGATTGATCATCAATATGGGTCTTATAACGGAAAAGATGACGAAAAATATGAATGGTTTAGTGTGCAACTTTCCAATGGAATGGATTTAAACCTTTGGAATTTATTTACAGATGATAATACGATTCCTGACATTCTTAATTATAAAATTTTATCAGCTTATGTTGATGAAAACACTCAATATACAACCAAAGATTTCAATTTAGAACGATTAGAATTTAAGTTTACATCTGATAATGAAAAGTGTTATTCTCAAAAATGGCGACTAACTTCAAAAACAAATAATATTGACCTGATTATTTCTGTCTTACATGGTGATTCAGAAGTTCAATTACCTTTCAGGTTTTATGAAGGCGCTACTTCAATAACTGGAAGTGTTAATGGCATTGCTGTTACAGGAAAAGGATTTGCTGAACTCTTGCATAGTTATGAAATCCCTAAACTCAATATTACGCATCCAAATAATGGAACATTCTATTCCACTGAAAATATTACATGGGATGTGAGCAATTCTGATGATGGCAACCCTCTTTTATATGATGTTTTTTATAGTGTAGATAATAAACAAACTTTTAAAAATATTACTGAAGGACATGGAGAAACATCATTTTACTGGGAAAATCCTGATATTCAAAGCGGTGAAGAGATCTGGTTTAAAATTACTGCATATTCAAAAGATAAAACATTGACTAATGAGGTTATTAGCACAAATTCTTCTTCATTTGTATTACCCGTTGAGGAATTTAATAGTAATAATATTATTTTGTATCCAAACCCTAGTGAAAATAGTTTAAAAATAAATTTTGATAATTACATTCCTTTATTAGTCTATAAAATATATGATATTAATGGAAAAATTCTATTGGAAAAAGAAATTAGAAATAAGAAAATATTACAAATCGACATTAAAAAACTTAAAAAAGGTATATATTTTTTAAATATCAATCATAGCAATAAAAGTATGTATACAAAATTTATTGTAGAGTAGACCATTAATTTTATAGCTCACAGGAAATATTAGAGATGACCCAGAAATGCCCTTTATGTTCAAAAACAAGTGCTACTTTTTATAAGACAGATAAGCAACATTTTTATTATTGTGAAAACTGTAAAGGAATATTTTTAGACAAAAATCAACTTTTAGATTTACATGAAGAAAAAGATCGATATTATTTACATAAAAACCATATCAATGATCATGGTTATATAAAGTTTGCAGATCCAATTATAAAGACTGTAAAAGATAATTTTAACACTACTCATCAAGGTCTGGATTTTGGAGCCGGGCATACGCCTGTTATTTCTGAAGTTTTAAAAAAACATAGTTATCAGGTAGAAATTTACGATCCTCTTTTTTTTATTAATTCTGAAGTTCTAGATAAAAAATACGATTTTATCACTTCTTGTGAAGTAATTGAACACTTTTACAATCCTAAAAAAGAATTTGAGCTTTTGTATAAAATGCTGAAACAAAATGGTAAACTGATATGTATGACTCATATTTTTAATGGTATAGATTTTGCCACCTGGTACTATAAAAAAGACCCAACACATGTATTTTTGTATCAGAAAGACACTTTAAAATGGATTAAAAATAATTTTAATTTTAGGGATATTTACATCAATAACAGACTTATAATTTTTACAAAATAAACTCAAAGATATCAAATCATGAAAAAACTAGTTTTAGCAATACTATTTGTTGCATTTATCGTTCCGATTCAAGCACAAAGTAAAAAAGAGTTAAAAATGGAAAAAGAAGCACAAGAATATGCTGAAATCAAAATCTTAATAAACTCAGGTATCTATATTTTTGAATCTGATTGGGCAACCACCCAAAAAGGGAATAGAATTAATTTAATAAGTAATCCCAATTTTTTAAAAATGGATCATAAAAATGCCATTGTTGACATGCCTTATTTTGGTATATCTCAGTCACCCAGTGTTAGTTTTAGTGGAAGTGGTGGTATTGAATTTGACAGTGTTATTAAAGATCTTAAAGTTGATTTTAATGACAAAAAACAAAAGGTAATTATAAAATTCAGTGCCCAAAACAAGACAGAAAATTTTAATGTTACTCTAGCTGTTTTTAGAAGTGGGAATGCCAATTTAAACATTATAAGCAACAGCAGAAATAGTATAAGTTACGACGGAAAAGTCAGTGAAATAAAAGATGAAAAATAATCTATCCTTTATTCAATGCATTCCAACCCTGTGCTGTCAATTCAATTTTTTGATTGGCTCTGGTAATTAAATTTTTACCTTCATTCTCTTCCGTTATGTGTCCGATTACAGTAAAATTTGGATTTCCTTTTATTTTTGGATAATCTTCCTGAGCAATGGTAAACAGCAACTCATATTCTTCGCCACCACTTAACGCAATTGTTGTACTGTTAAGATTAAATTCTTCGCAAGTTGAAATTACTTGTTGATCAAGTGGAATCTTATCTTCATATAAATTACAACCTGTTTTTGACTGCTTACAAATATGTAATATTTCAGAAGATAGACCATCCGAAATATCGATCATCGCTGTTGGTTTTACTTCCAGATCTTTAAATAGTTTAATTATATCTTTTCGAGCTTCGGGTTTTAATTGCCTTTCAACCAAATACGTATAATTTTCCAGATCGGGTTGAGAGTTTGGGTTTACCTGAAAAACCTGCTTTTCACGTTCTAACACTTGCAATCCTAAATAAGCAGCCCCAAGATCTCCCGTAACCACTAAAAGATCATTAGGTTTTGCACCACTTCTATATACAATATCTTCAGCTTTAGCTTCACCAACAGCAGTAATGCTAATCAACAAACCTTTGGTTGATGAGGTAGTATCTCCACCAATTAGATCAACCTGATAAGTGTCACAGGCCAAATGTATACCGGCATATAATTCTTCAAGAGCTTCTAATGGAAATCGATTAGAAACCGCAATTGATACAGTAATTTGTTTGGCCATACCATTCATAGCATAAACATCTGATAAATTAACCATCACGGCTTTATAACCCAAATGTTTTAAAGGCATATAACTCATGTCAAAATGTACACCTTCAACCAAAAGATCAGTTGTAACCAAAGTTTGATGATCGCTGTTTTCTAAAACTGCACAATCATCACCCACTCCTTTTACCGTTGATTTGTGGTGAATTTTAATATTTTTTGTTAGGTATTCAATTAATCCAAATTCTCCCAATTCAGCTATTGAAGTACGCGATTGTTCTTTATTATCAAACATAATGTTAAGATATTATCTTTTAAATTCTTACTTCTTCTTAGTTGTTGCTCTTTTTTGATGTTTTAATATTGTCTAAAATTTCAAGTGCAGCATATTTAGCAGCTGCAATCGTTTCACGATTAACTTTTTCAATAATACTACCACGTGTGAGATCAATAATTAAAATATAACCATTCATCAATAAAAGTTGAAGGATCATATTGTTAACCACAGTTTCTTCATTATAACCCTCAGCTATGTATAATTTATCAGCTACTTTATTAAATTCAAGTGCAAACTCAGTTATATCAGGCAAATTCATCAATTGTAAGTAAGTCTCACTAAAACTTGACAATTCGATATTCATATTTGGTGTAAGCAATAAAGGACTGAATGATTGATCTTTATCTTTATAATTATTTAATTTTGAAAGATCAACCTCCTTTTTTGGATTATCAATTCTTACAAATTTTGCATTTCGCATTTTCTCCATCTGCCATAACCAGAAATTATAACGATATATCTCTGAATTACTCTTATGATCATTAAAAATATATTGATATCTCTCATGAATCAATTTTTTAACTTTATTCTTGTTTTGATTAATCTCAGGGCGTGAAATTCTTACCTCACGAATTAGTTTGCGCATATCTTCGGCGGCAATCTGTGGGCCTGTAATTTCTTTACCTTTTCGTCCAATATCAGTACTTAAAATACCCAGTTGAATTTTTTTACCTTCACCCGTTTTAAGCACTTCAATCAAATGTTTACTCGCATTTAACTCACCATCCTCATTAATAAATGGTTGACCGGCAGGTGTACTCGCTAAAGCATTAAAAATCTGATTGAATAAACCTCGATCAATAATAACATTTACATCTTTATTACCTAAAGCAATGAACCTGTTTTTAATAATATCAAAGTTTACTTTTTTAATTAAAACTTCACTATTGTCTTTTACAAATTTTTTACCTACAAAAATTTTATTGATAATCTCTTCAATATCAATTTTATCAATCATTTTAAAGGAAGAACACAAATAATATTTACCTGTAAATTCTTCTAACTCCCAATCAAGTACATCATCTATATAACTACCGTGAACATCTAAAATATCTACAATATGCTTATCACCTGTATACCTCATTAGAGTTCGTTGAAAATGTGGATTATCGCCACTTGTAGCTTTCTCTTTACGTTCACCATGAGAGTTTCTATACAATATGAAATTCTCAGGATTTTCATAACGTACAATACCAGCTTCTTCTCTGGAGTAATTACTTGCCGTTAACATAATATCAATTTTATATGGCATACGCACATCACACAAACCACTTATTGTAGAACGAGAGTTTAGATCTTCAACATTGCTATCAGCACTACTTTGAAATAATGAATAATAATATTTAATATATTCAGGATCAAAATCGGTTACACGGCTAAAATCACCTACCTCTGTACCAATTCCGTAAAGGTTACCATTTACATCAGGGAAAATATGGAACATGTCTCCGGCTATCATTTTAAGGGAATGTACGCCGGTTAAGTTTTTCTTCATCCATTTTAACATCATAGCTGCCAGCATTTCCGATTTACCAACGCCACTATCACCGGCAATATGGATCACAAAAACAGCGCCATCTTCCTCCTCTACAGCAAACATAGATCCGTGAATTGGAATCCCACCCATTTCTTTTACTTTTTCATTTAAAACCGTTAAGCGAGGTTTTTTAATATTACCGTAATAATCTCCTTTTTGATTATGAGGAATGACAATAGTTTTAATATTACCTCCAGGACCTTTTATATCAAAATAGCCAACACGTGGAAAGGAAATAACTTTTTCAGGTGCACCGTATATACAGATCGTATCAGGAACAAAATTTACAACATCATCAATACCAGCATCTTGCAGATCAAGTAATCTGTAATTATCAGCCATATATTTCATAAAACTCTTATGAAATATAAACAGTTCATTTAATAAACCACCGTTAAATATCTTACAACGATAATCTCCCATATCCATATTTGATACAAATTTTCGCAAACGATTTACAAAGAAATCACCTAAAGGACGTGTATTTAAAAATTTGATATATTCCTGAGAGTTTTCATCAGAAATAGCCAAAGCTACTTCTTTTAATTTCTTTTTATCAGCATGCTCTACACGATCGATCTTATGAAAAGCATATTCGCGTTTTTTGGCATCAGTAGCAATACGTGTATGAGTTTGCACATCTTTTTCAGTACCAATTACACCACTTTCCCACATAAGATCAACTATCCATTTTAAACTACCTTTATCATATTTCTCTAAGGGATGATCTTTTCTTTCAAAATTCTTATGTACAGTAATTCCATGCTGAACCATTTCATTAATGGAAGAATTTTGTTGTACAAATTCTGCTTCTGTCAAACTTATAACAGAATGTGTATATCTGTCATAATGCTCATTATTCTTAGTTTGATTCATCAAATTAATGATAAATAGTGTAAACAATCTTATCTCGCTATGCAGCGATTCTTCTTCAATATTTTGTTTTCCTGAATCAATCACCTGATTCCATATCTCTTCTATTTCAGAAGGTAACACTTTTTGTAAAAATTCTCCAATAATTGATTCAATTTCTAAGTCACCCAAATCTTTCAATTGATGATTAAATCTTTCGACCAGTGCTTCAATTTTGTTCTTGAAAAAGTTTTTACGATTCAGTAAATACAATCTTGTTATTCTATCATTTGCTTCTATTCTGCTGTCAAGCACTTTTTCATTGATCAATTTTTCAATCAATCCAAAAAGTTTTTGTCCAACTTTTATTTCTTTATCCGATAATGAATTATATATACTTTCTGTAATTTGTTTTAATGAATAGGATAAGTTGATATTCGTAGCTTTGATACCTACTACTTTTTCAAACGTATCCATACTTTTTTCTACCAACTCAACCAATGATGGCTCAACGGGATCATTTTCAAATGGAAGATTAAAATGAAGCATTAACTCTTGTATATGCTTGCGTAACAGTATGTTAATACCTTCTAACCTTTCAATATCATCACTGTGCTTGCCTGTACTGTTGATCGTTAAAATTTTAGTCTTTCTTGGAGAAAATAGAATATTTTCCATTTGAAGTAAAATCTCTGACATAATGATATCATCTTCAGGAGCATCTAAAACATAATTTGTTGGTTGATATTCTAACTTATTGGTAATATACTTTAAAAGGGTAGATTTACCGTAACGCGCCAGTATTGTTCCAAAATCAAGATGCTTGATCATTGGAATATTCTTGTAGATCTGGGGTAATAAATTCTCATAAACTGAAGTAAACGCAATACTGCGAATAAAACTGACAAGGTCATTACATTTACCAATATCTTCAGAAAACTCAATCACAGAATTTTTAGAATCACCTATAGAATTAATACTAACACCACTCATACTTGGAGATGCATGATAAAGTGTCCAAACGTTGTTGATCCTAAGTGAATTGCTCAATGATTTTTTTAACTTTTTAATACTATGAAAATCTTCAAGTACTTTTTTAATGAACTGTCTGTCAGATCCTGTTTTAAACAAATCATCTAAAATTTCATCCGAACTTAACTCTTTATTATTTTCTGAATTTTTAGCATTAAAGAATTTAATCCAGTATTTGAGAACAATTTCCAAGGCATTTTTAAATTCATTTCGGAATATTTCATATCCTTTGGCTGTTCCGTCTAGATAATCACCCATAGAAAAACGTAAAAATCCGGTTTGATAAGGTATTACTGCAATACCTCTTGATTCAGCAAGTTTTTTTGTGAATTTTTCAAGATCCTGGTAAGAAAAGAAATTATTTAACTGGATATTAAATAAAAATGATCCGTCGGAAGCAATGATCTTAGCGTGTTCTCCTGCCTCTCCTTCTAATAATTCAGCAGCCGTTTCTTTTGCTATTTTTAACCTTAGTAAAGCTTCATTCCTAAAGTTCTTATTTACTCTAAATGTATTGATATCTTTTACCAATTGTTTTTGGTAATAAGTAAAGAATACTTCATCTTTATATTTAAAATCATCCGGTAATTCTAAAACATCTAACTTATCAAGTGCCACCAACTCATTTAATAAAAATAAGTGTAACGGACTTCCTTCAAAAGGTGAAAATCTCAATAATTCTTTTGAATTTTTAGTTTTTTGCTTGCGATGATAACTTTCAATTTCTGAAATAATATACTGTTCAATACGCAATTTGATCTTATTTCGAGATGCATTCTTAGGTAATCTTTCTTCCAGATTATCTTTAATAGATTTTGCCAATTGGGCATTTTCCAAAACATTGACCAACATAAACAATGAATTGGTATTTCCTTTTTCAACACTGTTTTGTCTACGGGCAAATTTAATCACATCTCTTTTGGCCGGAGTTGCAATAATTGAACCCAATCTATCTCCGGTAGCACCAAAATTTTTGGTTGTTGAAATAGAAGAAACCAGATTGATACGCGCATATTGCTGATTGAGATTATTCATAACATACCTTGAAATAGTACGCCATTTTGGTTCATTTTCATCATCGATCTTAACGGAATCATTATAAGCCTCATCTAAAAATAAAGTGATCTTACTGGAGCTTATAAACTTTAAAAACCGCAATAACGACTGGTTATTAAAATCCGAATAGCCTGATGGGTTTGCAGGATCATTGATTACTATAGTTAGATTTTCACAAAAACTATCCCAAAGATTCCCTGATTCATCAAAAACCTGAAATGTTTTCTTCATCCGTTCCAGTCGGGTGGTCAATCGGTCATAATCAATTCTACCTTCCTCATTGATTCCTATTTCAAGATCAAAAGGATTGATATCAAAACGATCGGTTGGAAATAGATCCATATACTCCCATGAGGAGTATTTATTAAATAAAATATAAGGTTTTAATACTTTATCTTCTTTGCCAAAAAGTACATCACGTATGATCATCTGAACATCATCAGAAATCGACGTTTTGTTAAGATTTGATAAATTACTGATAAATTCTTTGATGATATCCTGTCCTTTTGTGTTTAAGGAATTGTACTTTTCATAAACACCAAGATCAATTAAAAAATTATTAAAACGACCCGTATTATCAGCCTCATTTTCCGCTTTGATCAAATATTGTTTGTATTTCTCTAAAAACAAATTCAATCCGAAATTTTTATGAAAATGATTTTTAAGCGTTCGCTGATAAGTATCAGGAATAACGTTTAAAATAACACGACATCTATCAATAATTTCCTGATCAACAGGTTTTAATTTGCGTTGCAACAAATATTCACCGTATGTTTTTATTTGATTTCTACCTCCTCCTTCAACAATTGTTGCTATTTCAACATGATCATTTTCAGAATAAAAATATTTTTTTGTGCGTTCCTCAAACTCTTGAATTAATTGTTTATTTTGCTTTTTAATACTATCAATTGAAGTGCAATTTAGGATCATGTCCATATAATCACGCAATTTTTCAAGCGTATATTTATCTTTTAAGATCTGACGAGAAAATTCATCAAATTTAAATAATACAATATCTTTTTCAAGATTATCAATAAGACCTAATTGTTCTTGTTTAAGCTGATCGATCTCATTACTGTAATCATCGATCTTTGTCTGAATAAGTGATTTAAAATGCTCTAAATTCTTAGTACTTACCTTTTCAAGGATCAACCTCAAATTTAGTTGACTATTGGCAAGAGCACCTAGCTTTTTTGTATGTACTTTATTTAAAGTTTGAATAATCTTATTATGCAAACAAAAAACAAGAGTTGTATTGGTGCTTTTTGAGATGTCAGATGTATCAATAAAGATCATCCGTGTCAACAACGGAAACCACCTGCTATGATTGAACAGATTTTTGCGTAAAAAAGGAATACGAATAGCAAAAATTGAAGTTTTGTCTTCATTAATAACTTTAAAAAGACGCTCTTCATCTGTAAAATCAATATCCTTAACAATTACCGGATTAAACAATTCTTCTTTTAAAAGTTTAATGGCTGTATTTGAACTTCCACTAACTACTGTTTTTAGAAATCCATTCAATCCTTTAAAGTTGATTGTTTGTTCAGAACGGGTAAGAAAATCTTTTTTCTCGGCAGCAGTAGTATAATGTGAACTCTGGATTACCATTTGATCAAAAACATCTAACAGAAAATTCCATTGCGCTTCTTCAACTTTATCTTTAACACCAATAACTTCGCGAAATTTACGAAGTTCCGAAACCTGATCTCCCAATAAGATCTGATACCTGAAATTTAAATTGGGTTGCGTTACAGGTGGGGTGCCAACAGAATAATCATGACAACTCAAAATATTTCTAGCTTGCTCCTGTTCTTCTTCATTAATAGCTTCAGTATCGATCAATGAGATTAACCTTTGATGAAAAAGATTCTTCTTAGTACGGTATTCAAAAGCCTTAGATTCATCATGAGGAAACAACATCAATGATACATCAACATAACCCGGAATTGACTCTTTAAGTTCAAGTAATTGTCTGTCAATTTCTTTATGCTGAAGTATAGGATCATCTGGCTCTTCATAACACAAATGTGTAAACGACTTCAAATTATCTATAATGTGCCTTGGTAAAAAGTTTTCAGCACGTTGCCCCAATGACAGATATAAATCTATAAAATCACGAATATCTTCTCTTAAACTTAACTTTGGTTTACCTACAATTCTCATTTTTAAAATATTAAATTAACAAAGGAGTTTATTCCTTTATCCAACCTACAAAAATAAAGGTTTTTTCTAGCACACCCAACATAAAAAATCTAAAAAAAATGCTAATCTTTTTGATTTATTCAAAATATCTGTACAAAATTTATTAATAAGATAATTCTTAATAAAAAAGACCGAAATGACACTTCTTAATTGTCAAAAATCGGTTTAGTTATATGATAGGTTGTAAGATAGTTGGATGAATGATATTATTAATAATTTGTTAAAATAATCTGATGATATTCACTATTTGGCTGAATAATGTTAACTTGGTCTTTCAATTCTACAAAAAACATTCTGCTTTATGAACCTTAACAGACGTAATTTTATTAAAACAAGTACAGCTGCTGCTGCCGGCACCATGATATTGCCACCTTTTTTACAATCATACCAAAACATTCAAAATTCTACAGATGTGAATAATTATATGGATCATTTTGAGGTAACAACCGAACTAATGCAAAAAGTAATTTCAGAAGCAATGTCAAAGGGTGGTAATTATGCCGATCTTTTCTTTGAACATAAAATCTCCAATTCCCTTGGGCTTGAAGATGGAAAAGTAAACAAAGCCTATTCTAATGTTGATTATGGTGTTGGTATAAGGGTATTGAAAGGTGACCAGACCGGTTACGCCTATTCTGAAACTATTGATGCTACATCTATGCTAAATGCGGCTCGCATGGCAGCCAATATAGCAAACAACCCTAAACAATTTAGTTTAAATACGGTTAATGTAAAAGCCCCTGCCGATTACTACAAAATCTCACAAAAATGGGAAAATGTATCTGTAAAAGACAAGGTCCCTTTTGTACAAAAAATTAATGATAAGGTTTTTGAGCTTGACAAAAAGGTAATCAAAGCCAAAGCTTTTTTATGGGATGAAACAAGCTATGTGCTCTTTTATAATTCTGAAGGTACACTTTCTTATGATTATCGGCCACTTGTGAGTTTTGGGGCTGTATGCACCATGCAACGCGGTGATCAAATTGAAAACACTTTTAGTGGCCGTTCTTACAGAAAAGGCTTTGAATGGCTTTCAAATGATCTTGTTAATACTCTGGCAAAAGACGTTGTGGATAAAACTAATATTCTTTTTGATGCCACCAAACCAAAAGCAGGTGAAATGCCTGTAGTACTCGGTGCTGGTAGCTCAGGAATTTTACTGCACGAAGCTATCGGCCATACTTTTGAAGCTGATTTTAACCGAAAAAAAACTTCCATTTTTAGTGATAAGATGGGTAAAAAAGTTGCTGAGAACTTTATTAATATTATAGATGATGGTACCCTTGAAAACAATCGCGGTGCAATCAATATTGACGATGAAGGAAATGAAGTTAAAAAAACCTATCTAGTAAAAGATGGCGTACTGAATAGTTATATACACGACCGTATCAGTGCGCAACACTATAATGTTGAACCAACAGGCAGTGGAAGAAGGGAATCTTTCAGGTATATACCACTTCCAAGAATGCGATCAACTTATATGGAAGCTGGACCACATACCCGTGAAGAAATTTTTGAAAATGTAGATTACGGTATATATGTAGATAATTTTACAAATGGACAGGTGAAAATTGGTGCAGGAGATTTTACTTTTTTTGTAAAATCAGGTTATCTAATAGAAAAAGGGAAACTTACACAACCGATAAAAGACATAAATATTATTGGAAACGGCCCACGGGCACTTGCCGATATTTCAATGGCTGCCGATGATTATCTCGCCGATAATGGATTGTGGACATGTGGTAAAGACGGACAGTCGATTCCTGTAACAATGGGATTACCTACAGTGCTTATTAAAAAATTAACCGTTGGCGGAACCAATGTTTAATTTTTATACAAACTAATTATTGATAATAACATTTGAAAAATAATTATAATGACCAAAGAGGAGAAGTATTCACTAGCTAAATGGGCTGTAAACCATGCTCTCAAAAATGGTGCACAAAACGCAAAAGTAAATATTTACGATAGCCAGAACAGCAGCGTTAAAGTAAGAGCTGAAAAAATTGATAAGCTTGAACAATCAACACAAAGCGGTTTAAGTATTTCATTGTATGTTGACAAGAAATATTCAGCTCACTCAACCAATAGACTGAACAACAAAAATGAGTTAAAAAGATTTATTGAAAATGCAATTGAAGGCACAAAATTTCTTGCAGAAGATGAGTTTCGCACATTACCAGAACCCCATCTGTATTTCAAAGGAAATGAAAAGGATCTCAGCACCTTTGACAATGGATTTTTATCGCTTAACCCCCAGGAAAAGGTAAATGCAGTATTCAATATTGAAAAAGAAGTGTTAGGGAAAGATGATCGGATAATCTCTGTAACGGCAAGTTACTACGATGGAATGAGCAGTAGTGTTATGGTTACAAGCAATGGTTTTGAAGGTGATAGAGCAAACACTTATTACAGTCTGAATGCTTCTGTATCAGTAAAAGGTGATGATGCACGTCCGGAATCTTATTGGACTGAAAGTGCCATTTTTAATGATCAATTAAAAAAAGAAGGCATTGGAGAAATCGCCCTTAAAAGAGCTTTGAAAAAAATCGGACAAACTAAGATCGAATCCGATAAAATGACCATGATCGTTGAAAATAGATTGGCCAGCAGAAGTCTTAGTCCATTAATTTCTGCTTTAAATGGTTCGGCAATACAACAAAAAAATTCATTCCTTGTCGATGAACTTGGAAACAAAATTGGATCAGATAAATTAACCCTTATTGATGATCCTTTTATAATCTCAGGCAGGGGTTCAAGGTTATTTGATGGCGAAGGTCTTGCATTAAAAAAACGAACCATCTTTGAAAAAGGGGTTTTAAAAAGCTATTATATCGATACCTATTATGGTAAAAAACTTAAGATGGATCCAACTTCCGGTAGTACAACAAATCTTGTAATGACCCCCGGAAAAAGAACTATGGAAGAAATGATCGCTACTCTAGACAGAGGAATTCTTATTACCGGTTTCAATGGAGGTAATACGAACGGCACAACAGGTGATTATTCTTATGGTATTGACGGTTTTCTTATTGAAAAAGGAAAGATCGTAAAACCTGTTTCGGAAATGAATATTACAGGCAATATGAAGCAACTTTGGATGAACTTAACTGAAGTTGGAAATGATGTTTATAAGAATTCTTCCTGGAGAATGCCATCACTAATGTTTAAGGATATTGATTTTAGTGGAATTTAATATTTTAATCCTACTTGTTTCATAAATTCCATTATAAAAAAATAGTGAATTGGGAATTGTAAATAAAATAATTGACAGGGCGTATAAAAAAGCTAAAACTGTATCCATAAACAAAGATTCTAAGATCATCTTTTTTAGTGATCTGCACAAAGGAGATAATAGTTATGCCGATGATTTTACCCATAATTACAAGATCTACAATCAAGCTTTAAAAGAATATTTTAAAAATGATTTCACTTATATTGAAGTAGGTGATGGTATTGAACTATGGGAAAACAGTTCTTTTGAGCCCATTTTTTTAGCACATGAAAACACTTTTAATTTATTAAAATTATTTAATAAAAAAGGAAAATTACACATGATTTGGGGTAATCATGATATGGAATTTAGAAATCCTTTAAAAGTTGAGAAAGTGTTGCGTAGTTTTTTCATACCTAAGAATATTGTCGCTAAAGACCAGTACTTTGATCTTGAATATTATGAGAGTTTGTTATTAGAAATTGAAAATACTAAAAAGAACATCTTTGTTTTACATGGCCATCAGGCCGATTATATGAATTATATTCACTGGAAATTTAGTCGCTTTTTTGTACGCTATTTTTGGAAATACATGCAAAAATGGTTTGGTATTAGTGATCCTACCAGCCCTGCCAAGAATTATACTTCTTTGATCCGTGTTGAGAAAAAGATCAATAAATGGATTGTTAAAAATAAAAATCAAATGGTGATATGCGGACATACACACCGGCCTCGTTTTCCAGATCCCGGGGATCTGCCTCATTTTAATACTGGAAGTTGTGTTCATCCTGAATCGATCATTGGTATTGAAATTAATAACCTAAAGATCTCTTTAGTAAAATGGTATCAAATTACCAATAATGACAAAACCGTAAAAATTGTTAAAACGATACTAGAAGGGCCAACTGATTTAGAAAAATTTTTGTAACTTTATAACATACTATACCAATTTATATTTCTTTTTAAAAGCGTTGATTAAGAGCATAATGATGAATGTGAAATAGCATTCTGATAATTATATTTATTTTAATCTATGGATCTTAAAAAGTTCTTCTCGGAACTAAAAAGGCGTGAAGTCTATAAGATTGCTATTGCCTATGGAATAACGGCATGGCTTATTGCGCAAATATCAGGTCTTGTATCCACCAGTTTTGAGTTTCCATCCTGGGTCATGCAAATGATTATTACAATTTTAATTATCGGATTTCCAATTGCAATGATCCTTTCATGGGTATTTGAAGTTAGCTCAAAAGGAATTAGAAAAACAGCACCTTTAGCATCTGATGGTTCAGATGAGCATAAACCTATGGAAACAAGATTGGTAATCGGTATTCTTGTTTTGATCAGTTTATTGATGGTTGGAGGCTGGTGGACATGGCAAAAATTTGGCTTTGATAAAAGTCCGCCAATCAGAAATTTGGTGGTACTTCCTTTTGACAATTATACCGGTAATGATGAATATGAATATTTTGTTGCCGGAATGCATTCTTCCTTAATTCAGGATATCGGAAAGGTTGGTGAACTTACGGTAAAATCAAAAATTACCGCTAACTCGTTTAAAGAAACTGATCTGTCCCTTCCGGAAATTGCATCTGAACTGGGTATAGATGCAGCAGTTGAAGGTTCTATCACATGTATGGGTGAAGATTCT
>JAUWUU010000133.1 GCA_030617765.1 Flavobacteriia bacterium
CCAATTTCTTTTACTTTATCGTGAATTATTCCATCTGAAAAATGATGAGAACCATTTAAAATAACTTTTGGAGGGGTATGCCATTCTTGATGCCAATGTTCTCTAACTTTCTCCATGCTTCCATTAATACCGCCTGTAGCTATAACAAAATTTTCAGCTTTTACGCTAAAATGGGTTTGATCTTTTTCGTTAATTCCATTTATGGCAACAATTTTATTATTTTCAATTTGAAAATCTTCTACTTTATGCTGAAAATAAATCTGTAAATTTTTATAATTTGAATGTGATTTTAAATGATTGAGTAAGGCTTCAATTAAACCATGACCGGTTCCCCAAACCATATGAAATCTTGGAACAGAATTGCCAGGCACATCTAATCCTCTTTCTACCCAGTGAACAACAGGGAAAAATTTCACTTTTTTAGATCTTACCCAATCATATACTTTTTGATTAGATTCTATAAAATCATTTGCCCATTCTTTACCCCAAATTTCATTTTTATCAAATTCGGCAAAAGAAAACCAGTCTTTTTTAGCTTGGGATTCATTATCGTTAATTTTGGAAAATCGTTGAAAAGGTGAATTGACAAAAAACATTCCACCAAAAGATTCTTTTGCTAAACCGCCAAAGTTTTTTTTAAAATCCCTTTCAATGATAATGATCTTTTTATCTGAATCGAGTAGATCAATGGCTGTTGCAATTCCTGCAATACCACCACCAATAATAACTACATCCGACTGGTAATTATTTATTTTCAAAAGCTATCTGTTTAATTTTCTTTAAATATAAAAAAAGAATTTTAATCAATTCTGATTCTTTCATGTCTAACGATTCTAAAAGATCAAAAAAACACCTATTGTAATAATCAACAGGTGTAATAAAAAATCTGATCGTTGAAGGCTGTTATTATAAACTTATTTCAAGCCTCTTTTTTTGATTAATGCGTCAATATTTGGCTCTTTTCCTCTAAATTCTTTATATAGATCCATTCCTTTTTTGGTACCTCCCTGGCTTAATAGTTTTCTATATTTTTTTGCCAATTCAGGATCAAAAATATTTCCTGTTTCTTTGAAGGCTTCAAAAGCATCAGCATCTAAAACTTCCGACCATAAATAACTGTAATATCCAGACGAGTAACCACCGCTAAAAATATGTGAAAAATAAGTACTTCTGTATCTAGGGATAATTTCAGTGATCAAGCCTAATCTATCCATTTCTTTTTTCTCAAATTCATTTGTTTCTTGTCGTGTGGTATCTTTTAATGTATGCCATGCCATATCTAAATAAGCTGCAGCCATATATTCAACAGTTCTAAAACCTTCATTAAAATCATTGGCTTCATTCATTTTTTTAATTAATGATTCAGGAATTACTTCACCGGTTTTATAATGTTTGGCATATAACTTTAAAACTTCAGGTTCACTCATCCAGTTTTCCATTACTTGAGAAGGAAACTCAACAAAATCCCTTGGTACTGAAGTTCCGGAAAGAGATTCATATTTTACATTTGATAATAATCCGTGTAATCCATGACCAAATTCATGAAAAAATGTTTGAGCTTCTGTAAAAGATAACAATGATGGTGTTTCTTTGGTGGCAGGTGGGAAATTAAAATTATTAGTTACGATTGGTGTAATCATTTTATCAATATTTGATTGACTTCTCAAAGCATTCATCCAGGCACCACCTGTTTTGCTTTCACGAGCAAAGAAATCCATATAAATTACACCTAAATGACTTCCATCAGCTTCTAACACTTCAAATACTTGTTGATCTTCGTGCCATTTAGGAACATCATTTAATTCCTTGAAAGTAAGTCCGAACAATTTATTTGCCAACATAAAAACACCTTCTCTAACCGATGTAAATTCAAAATAAGGACGGGTTTCATCTTCATCAAAGCTAAACTTGTCTTTTCTTACTTTTTCAACATAATATCGCCAATCACTTTTTTCAAAAGTTCCTTCAACACCTTCTTTTTTCATCATTTTTGCTAAGTCATCACGTTCACTTTTAGCTCTTTTTAATGCAGGTGCCCATAATTTATCCATAAATGCATAAACTGCTTCAGGAGTTTCAGCCATATTATCCGATAAGACATAATCAGCATGAGTTTTGTATCCTTTTAACTGTGCTTTTTCAACACGTATAGCAGCCATCTCTTCTAAAATAGCTTTGTTGTCATTGCTGTTTTTATTGTTACCGCGCATTGCATAACCATCGTATATATTTTTTCGCAATTCTTTATTTGGAGAAGCTTGTAAAAAAGGATTTATACTTGGTCGATGTAAAGTAAATGACCAACCTTTATCATGACCTCTTTTCTTACTTTCATTCGCAGCAACAGCCAGTAAACCTGCAGATGCATTTCCCAGATCTTTGTTATCACTTACATAGAGTTCAAAATCATTGGTTTCATTTAAAAGGTTATCACCAAATTTTTGAGATAAGACAGCAGAACGACTATTTAATTCTCGTAATCTGACTTGTTTTTCTTCACTTAAATTAACTCCGGCTCTAACAAAACTTTTATAAGTTTCGTCAAGAAGTTTCAAATCCTCAGCACTAAGATCTAGATTGTCTTTTTGATTGTTAACAGCATCAACACGTTTAAAAAGTTTTGAATTTAAATTGATATTATCCCAGTGTTTTGATAGTTCAGGAGCCAATGTTTTTCCGGTTTCATTTAAAATATCATTTGTATTAGCTCCTTTTATAGCAAAAAATGCACGTGAAACTTTGCTCAAAGTAGCACCGCTTAACTCAAGTGCTACAATTGTATTTTTAAAAGTAGGTGCTTCGTTATTTTTATTAATAGCATCAATTTCTGCATCGTGTTCTGTGATTCCTTGACGAATAGCTGGTAAATAATCTTCCCTCTTTATCTTATCAAAAGGAGGAACACCATAAGGAGTATCCCATTCCATTAATAAAGGATTGTTGCTGTTTTGTTCGGTATTTACCATAGATTTATCTTGTTTGGTTTCACATGACATCAGCATAAAGAAACCCATTAAAATTATTAATATTTGTGTTTTCATAGAATGATTATTAGGATTATATATTTATTTAATTTTTTTAAATTCTCAATTAATTAGTTAATGTTTGTGTGGAATTCCTTGTATGTGTAGCGCAAGATGGTCTTCATTATTTCCTTTTTCAACCCATCCATAGTTGGCATCTTTTTTTGCATCTAAATCTTCAATATAAGGTTTAATATCTAATAAAGGAGTTCCGTCAAAGGCATCAATTCCTGAAATAAGAATCGTATTATTAATGATTTTTAAAATTTTTACGACACTAATTCCTATAGGATTTGGTCTGTTTGGACTTCTGCTGGCGAAAACACCAACCTTTTGTTGATTTGCCCAAGGAGGAGAGATTATCATTTCATTATTTCTTATCACTTTGTCGAGATAATAAATAACATAGATGTAGGTGAAAGTATCTAATAATTTTAGACCCTCTGAATATTTTTTGTTTAAAATTATTTTAAACTCACCTTGATCATTTACCAAAGGTTGATGAGGGGCTTTATTTTTATATGGAGAATGAATAACACCTATACTATTGAGTACAAAGTAATTATTAGGTAAATTATTCATTTAATGATATTTAAATTTTAATCAGTACCATTTTCTAGTTCATCCAGATCTTCCATTTGCATTAAGATATCCATAGTAATTTTGGCCTCTTCTTCATCAACGATACTAATGGCACTGCCCACATGAACCAAAACGTAGTCATCAATTTTAGCTTCAGGAACCATAGCCAGGTTAACTTCTTTTATGATGCCATTGAATGATACTTTTGCTATTCTAAAAATATCGTCAATTGTATCATCAATTTTTATAATTTTTCCGGGAATTGCTAAACACATAATAATTTTTTTATTGAGAAATTTTTGATTTTAACCAGGTATACCATAGATCCATTCCATCTCCGGTCGTAGCCGAAACTTCAAAAAATTCAAGATCAGGATTAACTTGTTTGGCGTAAGTTTTTGCTTTTTCTACATCAAAATTTACATAAGGTAACAGGTCAATTTTATTGATGATACAAACATTAGAACCGGCAAACATATCAGGATATTTTATAGGTTTGTCATCACCTTCAGTTGTGCTAATAATGACAACTCTTGAGTTTTCACCAAGATCAAACATTGATGGACAAACTAAATTTCCTACATTTTCAATCATCACAATTGAATTGGCTGCAGGTTTGAGTTTTAACATTGCATTGTTAACCATATCACTGTCTAAATGACAAGCTTTTCCGGTATTTATTTGAACAACGGGTATTTTTAATTGATCAATTCTATCAGCATCATTCATAGTCTGTTGATCTCCTTCAATAACATAAAAATCTACTTCTGATTTTAGATCTGTTAACGTTTTTTCCAATAAACTGGTTTTACCGGATCCAGGAGAACTCACCAGATTAATGGCAAAAATATTTTTTCCTAAAAAATAACCACGATTTCTTTCAGCGAGCAATTGATTGGATTGTAGAATGTCTTGTTCTACTTCAATGATTGATTTATCGTGATGATGGTGATGTCCATGATCATGCCCATGATCGTGAGAATGATCATGATGCCCAAAATGGTTTTCTAAATGAATATCTTTGGCAATAGATACTGTTTCACCTGGTTTTTTTATGGTAATTTCATCTGTAGCACTACATCCGCAAGTTGTACACATAATAGCTGTTTTTTATCTGTCAAATATATTAATAATTAAATTGTTACTGTCACAAATTTTATGGAACATTGATAAATTTAAAGAAGTTAAAGTAAAAAGGCCATTAATAATTATTTGTTCTTTACTAAACATTTTGGTTATATTTATGGCTGAAAATTTAGAATCAAATTTTATAGAATGGGTAAAAATGCAATTGTTTTTGGAGCAACATCAGGGATAGGAAAAGAATTGGCAGAATTACTGTCAAAAGAAGGATATAGAGTTGCTATTACAGGACGAAGAGAAGAAAAGTTAAAATTAATACAAGAAAAATATCCAAATAATTTTGTTATCAAAAAACATGATGTTACTGAATTAGATTCTTCTGAAAAGATTTTTAAAGAATTAATAGATGAATTAAAAACGATCGATCTGGTAGTTTATAGTTCAGGAATTGCCGAACCAAATTACGATTTACAATGGGAAAAAGAAGAACCTACATTACAAACAAATGTACTTGGGGCAGTTAAAATCTACGGTTTGGTCTACAATTTTTTTAAACAGCAAGGTTATGGTCATTTGGTTGGTATTTCATCAGTTGCAGGTATTAGAGGAAATCGTCATGTTCCAGCCTATTTTGCTTCAAAAGCATTTCAAAATAATTATTTGGAATCACTTTGGATGAAAGCAAAACGAAGTAAAGCAGATATACATGTTACAGATATTGCTCCAGGGTTTGTAGATACCAAACTAGCTTTGGGTGATACATTTGGAATGGCATCTTTAGATAAGGCAACAAAACAAATTTATAGTGCCATTAAGCGTAAAAAGAAAAAAGCATACATTACAAAAAGGTGGAGCGCAATTGCTTTAATGATGCGTATTTTACCTGCTAGTTTGATCATGAAAACCTAAACAATATTCATCGTTTACAATTTTATTATGAAAAACAAAATAGATGCTGTACAAAAATTTCATAAAACTTTTGGTTTAGGTGTTCAAAAAAAGCCAACTGCAAAACTATCAGAAGAATTGATAACATTACGTTATAATTTAATGGTAGAAGAGAATAAGGAATATCTTGAAGCTGCTAAAAATAATGATCTTGTTGAAGTTGCAGATGCTTTAGGGGATATGTTATATGTTATTTTTGGAACTATTTTAGAACATGGTTTACAAGATAAAATGGAAGCAGTTTTTGATGAAATTCAACGAAGTAATATGAGTAAAATGGGTAAAGATGGCAAACCGGTCTATCGTGAAGATGGTAAAATATTAAAAGGGTCTTATTATTTTGAACCGGATAT
>JAUWUU010000158.1 GCA_030617765.1 Flavobacteriia bacterium
ATAGTACGCTGGCGAATCAAATAGATCTTTAGATTTTAGATTAACTCTGGTAAATGTTTTTTTACCATCATAATCGTGAATTACCAATACATTTTCTCTTTCTCCATAAATTGTAAGATCTCCAGCCATACCCAAAGCTTCAATTAAAGTTACTCTCTCATTGGTTGCTGTATAAGTGCCTGGTCTTGCAACTTCTCCTAAAACTGTAATTTTATAGTTTAATGTTCTGATATTAACAATTGGATCTTTGATATAATCTTTCAATTTTTCAACAAGTGCTTTAGTTGCCTGTTCACGATTTAAGCCTGCAATTTTAACCATTCCTAAAACAGGAAAATCAATATTTCCATCAGGATCAATTATATAAGATTGAATTCGCTCTCTACCATAAGACATTCTTATATCATCAGAATAAGAAACAGTGTTTTGATTAAAGGGTCTGGCAGCCTCAGCATCTATGGCATTTACTACAATGATTAATTCATCATCAATATGATATGTTGGCATATAACTGTCAATACCAATAATATTGTCTTTAGAATCAACACCATTAAAATAAACGACATCTTCTTTACTAGCACAAGAAACTAATAATAAAAGCGAAATTAATAAGGGGATAACATTTTTCATAAGATTTGCATTTTTATACGAATATAAATATTTATTTTTAATTAACAATTAATCAGAATAATACTAATTATTCTTTACGCCTATTTGATAATAATCAAAACCTTTGTCTTCTAAATTTAAAGTACTATACTGGTTTCGTCCATCAAAAATGACAGGTTTTTTCAATTGTTGTTTTAACTCTTCAAAATCCGGTGAACGAAATTCTTTCCATTCAGTTAAAAGAATCATTGCATCGGCATTTTTCAAAGTTTCATATTTAGAATTAAAATATGTAATCTCTTTAACATCTTTTAAGTAAAAATATTGTGCCTCATCCATTGCTTTTGGATCAAAAGCCTGAATTTTTGCACCTCTTCTAACCAATTCTTTAACAATATAAATTGCTGGAGCCTCTCGCATATCATCAGTACCGGGTTTAAATGCCAATCCCCATAAAGCAAAAGTTTTCCCGCTAAGGTCTTCTCCAAAATGTTTCACCACTTTATCGGCTATCACCAATTTTTGACGGTCGTTTACATCTTCAACAGAAGTAATTAATTTGGCTTTGTATCCTTTGTCTTCAGCAATTTTTTTCAATGCCTTTACGTCTTTTGGAAAACATGAGCCTCCATATCCACTTCCGGGATAAATGAAACTATAACCAATTCTCGAATCTGATCCAATTCCAATTCTAACCTGATTTACATCAGCACCAACCAATTCACAAATATTGGCAACTTCATTCATAAATGAAATTTTAGTAGCCAACATCGCATTGGCAACATATTTAGTCATTTCTGCAGAACGAATATCCATTGTAATAATTCGATCATGATTGTGTGTAAAAGGAGCATATAGATCTTTCATTATATCAAAACCTTTTTCATTATCAGCACCAATTACAATTCTATCCGGTTTCATAAAATCTTCAATTGCAGCACCTTCTTTTAAAAACTCGGGATTAGAAACTACTTGAAACTCGATATCAACACCTCTTTTATCCAACTCTTTCTGAATAACAGCTTTAACTTTATCACCGGTTCCAACAGGCACAGTAGATTTATCAACTACAACTAGAGAATCTGTCATTTCCTCCCCCAATTGTTTTGCAACACTTAAAACATATTGTAGATCGGCAGAACCATCATCACCCATTGGTGTTCCTACAGCAATAAAAACTACTTTTGCTTTTTCTAAACCATCTTTTAATTTAGTACTAAAATGCAAAGTTTTTTTATCAAAATTCTTTTGAACCATTCGCTCTAATCCAGGTTCAAATATTGGTATAATACCATTTTTTAGAGCTTCTATTTTTTTAGTATCTATATCAATACATGTTACATTGTTTCCCATTGCCGAAAAACATGTTCCTGTAACTAAACCTACATAACCGGTTCCAATAACTGTTAAATTCATACTCTTTTTATTTTAAATTTTCCCAATACCATTGTATAGCTTCTTGTAAACCATCACTCAATGAATATTTGGGTTTATATCCTAATAATTCTTTTGCTTTTTCAATAGATGCCAGTGAATGCGGAATATCTCCATCTCTTATTGGCCCATATTTAACCTCTATATCAGCAATATTTTTATCAAACTGACTCAAAGAATCTTTTAAACTTTCTACCAATTTGTTAAGCGTAGCTCTTTGTCCAAATGCAACATTATAAACGGTATTTAATGCTTTTGTATCAGTAGTACTAATAGATAATAAATTCATTTGAATCACATTATCGATATAGGTAAAATCTCTTGAAAAATCACCATCTCCATTGATAACGGGAGACTCATGATTTATCAACTGACCTACAAATTTTGGAATTACGGCTGCATAAGCACCATCTGGATCTTGCCTTCTGCCAAATACATTAAAATATCGCAAACCTATTGTATCCAAACCATACGTTTTTTGAAAGATATCTGCATATAACTCATTTACATACTTGGTTATTGCATAAGGTGATAAAGGTTTTCCAATTTTTTCTTCAATTTTTGGTAAAGAAGCGGAATCACCATATGTTGAAGAACTTGCCGCATAAACAAATCTTTTTACTCCAGCATCTCTGGATGCTACCAACATATTTAAAAAACCTGAAATATTAACTTCATTGGTAGTAATTGGATCTGCAATAGAACGAGGTACTGAACCTAATGCTGCCTGATGCAGTACATAATCTACATTTTGAACAGCTCTTTTACAATCATCTAAGTTTCTAATATCACCTTCTATTAAAGTAAAATTTGGATTGGAAAGAAATTCTTGAATATTCTCACGCTTTCCCGTTGCAAAATTATCTAAACAAATTACTTTGTTTTCTTTTTGCAACAATACTTCACAAAGATTTGAACCAATAAATCCTGCTCCTCCGGTTACCAATATTGTTTTATCCTTAATTTCTTCCATAAGATATTTTTAAACTTTTGATTTCTTCTCAATCTTTCTTAAAAAACTCAAAGGTATATTTACACTAAAACCACTTCCCAAAGAATCAATTTTAACTACAATCCTATGGCTGCTACTGGTTTTTTCACAAATTGCAATCAATCCCATAAATGGACCCTTAGTTACTTCAACAGCATCTCCTGAAACAACTCTTATATTATTTGTGATTTCAAATTTCTCATTGCTATCACTTAATATCTTTAAGTTTTCTATTTCAAAATCTTTGATCTTGGCAGGTTTCCCTAAAAACCTTAAAACATTAACCGTTCCCGGAATAGACAAGGTTTCAAAGATATTTCTTTCTTCAATATTTATAAAAACGTAGGAAGGAATTAAAGGTAACTGAACTGTTTTTTTCCGATCGCTCCATTGTCTTACCGTTTTTATCAAAGGTAAAAATGCATCAATATCATTTTCCAACATTCTTTCAAGAACTTTCTTTTCAGATCTTGGCTTTGTAAAAATTGCGTACCAATTTTTATTTGTATCAGGTTTGGTTAAATTCATTTATTTATATTTTCAAAAAACCTGCTTTTTACAAGTATTTAGAGTATTTTGGTTAGATTAGCAAATATAATATATTAATGTTTTTACCAATAATTTATATTGATAATTATATTAAAAAATTAAACCAAACAAAATTGCAACGAATCATTGTTTCAGTAACCAACGATTTAGTGACCGATCAAAGGGTTAAAAAAGTTTGTGATACTTTACTCGACTTAAATTTTAATATTTTACTTATCGGTAGAAAATTACCAAATAGTTTGTTTATTGAAAGAAATTACAAAACAATTAGAATGTTACTCTTTTTTAATAAGGGGTTTATGTTTTATGCTGAATACAATATTCGTTTATTTTTAAAACTTTTATTCTTAAAGTCTGATATCCTTTTAGCCAATGATCTGGATACATTATTACCTAACTATCTTATCAGTAAATTATTATCTAAAAAATTAATTTATGACAGTCATGAGTTATTTACGGAAGTTCCAGAATTAACCTCTCGTCCAAAAGTCAGAAATATTTGGCTTACAATTGAAAAATTAATTTTTCCAAATCTTAAAAATGTTTATACTGTAAATCATAAAATTGCTGATATTTATAA
>JAUWUU010000156.1 GCA_030617765.1 Flavobacteriia bacterium
CAAAAGCAGACTTGATTCCTTTTACACTTTTACTTGCGTGTTTTATAGCATTTTTTGTAGCATCCTCCCAACTTTTTGTTGAGTTGGCCATAATTTCAATAACTTTTAATACTGACATAATTCTTGGGTTATTAGTTAATATAATAATATGTTGTATAATTTACAAAAATCTCAATAATTAATCACAAAAAATCTGTTAAAGTTTCTTCGATTTTATTTAGAATATCAAATTCTTGAAGGTTACTACTCAACTAACAATATCAAATAATATTTCATAGCTTTCTCCATCAAATTCGTGAGAGTACTATATTAATAAATATTTGTGCAGACTAAATTTGTTATTTTAGATTTGTAAATTGTCATTTAAACGCACAGTATAAAAACATAAAACCCTGTATATAATTCATATACAGGGTTTTTTTGTACCTTGAGTGGGAATCGAACCCACACGATCTTGCAATCACTGGATTTTGAATCCAGCGCGTCTACCAATTCCGCCACCAAGGCTTATTTCAATGAGTTTCTTAAAATTTTAAGTTTTTCTTTACCTATTATCTAATCTACCAATATTTTTCTCAAATTATTGCTTCCTGTCTTTTAACTCATCATAGCCTACTTACAAACAAATATTGAGGCTAAGTTTTGGACTGCAAATATAAAATTATTTGTTAAAATGCCATCTTTTTTAAAATCCTTTTTTTCTAAAATTAAAAAAAAATTCCTCTAAAATCTGATTTGAGTTTAAATTAATTAATTAATTTTGACAAACATTATAAATCAAAAAAATATCCTTAAATCCAACAAATTGAGATGTACAAAAAATCCCTTATTCCTAAAATATTTGCATGTTCACAAAGCACTGAACTAGCTAAAAGAATTTCAAAAGAGTACGGTATTAAACTCGGGAAAGTAAATAAGAACATATTTAGTGATGGTGAATTTCAGGTATCATATGAAGAATCTATACGAGGGAGAAGAATCTTTTTAATTGGTTCTACCAATCCTCCTTCAGATAATTTATTGGAAATGCTGCTTATGATTGATGCAGCTAAAAGGGCTTCGGCAAGACACATTACAGCTGTAATGCCGTATTACGGTTGGGCTCGTCAAGACAGGAAAGATAAACCTCGTGTTCCTATTGCAGCAAAAATGATCGCTAAACTATTACAATCAGCTGGCGCCACAAGAGTTATTACAATGGATCTTCACGCTGATCAAATTCAAGGATTTTTTGAAATCCCTGTTGATCATTTATATGCTTCAACTATTCTTTTACCACACATTAAAGATCTTAACCTTAAGGATGTTACCATTGCGTCACCCGATATGGGTGGCTCAAAAAGAGCCTATGCCTATTCAAAATATTTAAAAAGTGAAGTTGTAATTTGCTATAAACAACGTAAAAAGGCAAACGTAATTTCTCATATGGAATTGATTGGTGATGTAACCGGTAGAAATGTAATTATCGTTGATGATATGGTTGATACCGCTGGTACTTTAACAAAAGCAGCCGATTTAATGATGGAAAAAGGAGCTATAAGTGTAAGAGCAATTACAACACATGCAATTTTATCAGGCGATGCATATAAACGAATTGAAAAGTCAAAATTACAAGAATTAATTGTTACCGATACCGTTCCATTAAAAAGATCATGTTCTAAAATAAAAGTTGTATCTTGCGCCCCTTTATTTGCTGAAGTGATGCATAAAGTACAAGACAATACATCAATCAGCGATAAATTTTTAATGTAACATTTAACTTAATTAAAAAACAATGAAATCTATTACGATCAAAGGATCTCAAAGAGAAAGCGTAGGAAAGGTTGCAACCAAAGCCTTACGTAATGCTGGGAAGGTTCCTTGCGTGTTATACGGAGGAGAGCAAACAATAAACTTTTCAGCGGATGAAATCAGTTTTAAAGATTTGGTATATACCCCAAATATTTACACTGCAAAGATTGAACTTGAAAATGGCGAGACTTATTCTGCTATTATGCAAGATATTCAGTTTAATCCGGTATCGGATAAAATAATGCATATTGATTTTTATCAAATATTTGAAGACAAAGAAGTAACCATGAATATTCCGGTAAAACTTACAGGTAATGCTCCGGGTATTGTTGCCGGTGGTATTTTGCGTTTTCCATCTAGAACTTTAAAAATAAAAGCTAAACCAGCGAATTTACCAGATTTTATCAGTGCTGATATTTCAGAATTAAATATTGGTGATAAAGTATATGTAACCGAAGTTGGTGGTGGTGATTATACTATTCTACATCCTGATAATACTGTAATTTGTCAAGTTCGTATTGCACGTGCAGTAGTTGAAGTTGTTGACGAAGATGAAGAAGGAGAAGAAGGAGAAGAAGGTACTGAAGGTGCTGAAGGTACTGAAGGTGAGGGTACTGAAGGAGGAGCAACTCCAGCAGAAGATTCAAAAAAATAATTTAAAATTACTTTTTGAAAGCAAAGCTGTCTGTAAAGGCAGCTTTTTTTATACTTTTATAGGATGAATTTTATTTCAAAGTTTATATCCTTTTTTCAATCAGAAAATAACAAAACAGACAGCATGAAAAAATATTTAATTGTTGGTTTGGGAAATATTGGTGAAAAATATTTAGATACACGTCATAATATTGGTTTTTCTGTTCTTGATACAATAGCGAAAGACAAAGAATTAACCTTTGAAACTAAAAAACTAGCTGACATCACTACTTTTAGACTTAAAGGCAGGACTTTTATATTATTAAAACCTAATACTTACATGAACTTAAGTGGCAAAGCTATTAAATATTGGATGGATAAAGAAAAAATACCACTAAAAAATTTACTAATTGTTACCGATGATGTAAATATTCCTTTTGGTACAATCCGCCTTAAAAATAAAGGTAGTGCAGGTGGTCATAACGGTATGCAAAATGTTCAGGATATTTTACAAACAAATAATTATTCAAGGTTAAGATTTGGTATTGGAGGAGAGTATAAAAAAGGACAACAAATTGATTACGTTTTAGGAAGATGGACTCCCGAAGAAAAAAACACACTTCCTGAACGTTTAGAAAAAACGAATCAAATTATACCCTCTTTCGGTCTTGCAGGCATTAACAATACTATGAACGAATTTAACGGTAAGTAATTAATCAATTTTGATTAATCTTTTTTTGATTTCGGTTATTGAATGATTAGTTTCTAATTATCTGACCAAACTGCAAGTTCATTCCCAGATGGGTCGATGAAATGAAATCTACGACCACCAGGAAAAGAGAAAATATCTTTTGAGATTTGACCATCAAATTTGATAATTCTATTTTTTATATCATCAAGGTCTTTATGAAACAAAACTATTAAGGCTCCATTCACAATTTCATTTTCAGTTTTTACAAATCCACCCCCAAGTCCGCTTTCTGAAAAAGAAGTATAAGTTGGTCCGTAATCAGTAAAAGTCCAATTAAAAGATTTAGCATAAAATTCTTTTATTTTATCGAGGTTTTTTGCTTTGAACTCAATGTAATTAATGTGACTATTTTTTATATCCATTTTAAATAGTTTTAACTGGATTCTCAAATTGACAATAACGGAAGTTTGTGTCAAACCCTGTTTAATTTAGCTTAAAAATAGGAAAAATAGTTGGTTGATTTTTATTATTTAAAAAACAATTTAAATCGATTAAAAACATCTCTAATATGGTTTGAGAAGGCTTAATTTTTTGTGCCATCAAAGGGAGATACTCCATCTATATAGTTTTGAAAATTGTTTAAAACAAAAAGGGGTAGGAACAGATATAATTAGTGAATCTATGGGACATCAAGATGTTAACACAACTAAGGCATATTTAAAAGAATTAGATTCTTCTGTAATTGATGATGCATGTGAATTGTTACTAGATTTTTAAATTACCATGTAATTGTTGAATAGACCTAATAAAATAATCACAAAAACGTTGTATGCATACAACATAAATATCATATATTTGTTGTTTTAAAACAACACATTTCAATATGGACAATTTATATAAACATTCTAACATAAGAATATCAAATATTAGCACCAAATTTATTCGTTATCTGTATGATGAAATTCAATGGGAAGATAGGCTGATTGGTATTACTGGAGCTAGAGGAACTGGCAAAACAACTTTAATATTGCAATACATCAAAAACACTTTTGGTAATTCGTATGATGCATTGTATATTTCAATGGAT
>JAUWUU010000159.1 GCA_030617765.1 Flavobacteriia bacterium
AGATTATATAAATCCACTATTTTGGCTTTTGATTGTTATCGGAATTATTTTCTTCATATCATTTGTATATGATTCTTATAAAAAAAGAATTCGCAAAGTATTGGATGTGGGTATGAAACATACAATGGTCTCAATTATAACCATTGTTTTACCGGTTATAGTAAGCTTAATAATTATGATTGGATTTGATCTGGAATCCACGCTCTTGTTTCGAGCATCAACTTTATTTGGTTTTACAATAATCTTCGGATTTGTAACTACACTAATTTTAGGTCAAACCTATAAAACCTTGCCATTTATAGTTTGGTTAGAAAAATATCAGGCACTGGTAGGTAAAACTAAAACCCCTTTGCCAAGGGAATTATATTCAGAAAAAATTGCATACGCACATTTATATATTTACATATTTTTTATTCTTTTTATGCTATTGGGTATTTTGTTTGAAAAGATCTTATTGGTAAGGATAGGGAGTTACCTTTTATTGGTAGTTGCAATTTTGTATAATATTAATGTATTTAAAATGATTTTTCACAAAGTAAAAACAATAGAAAATGATGAATAAAGAAGAAAGAACAAATTTTGAACTGGAAATCTTAGATTTATTGAGGAATGTAATGGATCCTGAGATAGAGATCAATATTGTTGATTTGGGTTTGATCTACGAAGTGAATTATGATGGTGATAATATACTCGATCTTGTAATTACTTTCTCAACACCAGCATGTCCGCTTGGTGATACCATAGTTTTGAATATCAAAGAAGTTATCAAACAGAAACATCCAGATTTAACAACTAATGTTGAGATAGTATTTGAACCGCTTTGGTCAACTGAATTAGTGAGTGAAGAGGGAAAGAAATTATTGGGAATGTAGTAACTGGTTAAAGTTGAATTTTAAGTAAAAAGGTTAAAATCTTAAATAATTAATCTTTATATCCAAATCGTTTTAATTGGTTTTTATCATTTCGCCAGTTCTTATTGACTTTAACGTATAATTCTAAAAATATTTTTTTATCGAAGAATTTTTCTAGATCCTTTCGCGCTTCAGTACCTACTCGTTTTAGAGCTAAGCCTTTATGCCCAATAATGATTCCTTTTTGGGTTTCTCTTTCTACCATTATTACAGAACGAATTTTGATAATTTTATCATCTTCAAAAAATTCTTCCGTTTCAATTTCAACAGCATAAGGAATTTCTTTTTTGTAATGCATCAATATCTTTTCTCGAATGGTTTCATTAACAAAAAATCTTTCTGGTTTATCTGTTAGTTGATCTTTAGGATAAAACGGAGGAGATTCAGGTAATAATTCAATAATTTTTCCAAGTACATTTTGAACATTGAAATTATTTAATGCTGAAATTGGATAAATAATAGCATTGGGTAATTTTTCTTGCCAAAACTCATATTTTTCTTCTACTTCACTTTGGGAGGATTTGTCAATTTTATTGATTAGCAGTAAAACGGGAATTTTCGCATTTTTAATTTTATTAAAAAAAGCTTCGTCTTTTAACTCTTTCTCTCCAATCTCCACCATGTATAATAGGATATCGGCATCTTCAAAAGCTGATTTAACAAAATCCATCATGGATTCTTGTAATTGATAAGCTGGTTTGATTATTCCGGGTGTGTCTGAAAAAAGAATTTGAAAATTTTCTCCATTAACAATTCCTAAAATTCTGTGGCGGGTAGTTTGTGCTTTTGAAGTGATGATAGATAAACGTTCTCCAACCAAAGCATTCATCAAGGTTGACTTTCCTACATTGGGATTACCTATGATATTTACGTAACCTGCTTTATGAGTCATATTCAAATTTTATTACAAAGTTAGGTTAATTTTATAAATAATATTTACATTGTAAATCCTAAGATTAGATAAAGAGTAGTTGCAATTAATCCACCCGTTAAAGCATAGGGTAATTGTGTTTTTACGTGATCGATATGGTCACTTGCTGATGCCATAGATGATATGATAGTCGTATCGGATATTGGAGAGCAATGATCACCAAAAACGCCACCACCCAAAGTTGCAGCAATTACCAAATAAAGATTTGCATCATGAGCTTGCGCCATAGGTACTGAAATTGCCATCATAATAGCAAATGTACCCCATGAAGTACCTGTTGAAAAAGCAATAAAGGCGCTAATAATAAAAATTATGGCAGGTAAAAATTCAGGTGACAACCATCCTTTTGACCAATCAGCAACAAATTGACCTGTTCCTAACTGATTACATGCAGCACTTATACCAAATGCTAACATCATTAACAGGGCCAATGGCATTAATTCACTAATACCTTTTAAAACCAGATCAACCATTTCTTTCAATTTCATAATACCTTGAACGCGATATAAGACCATGGCAACAAATATTGCAGTTATAACAGAATACAATACTGCAGATGAACCAGAACCGTTACCAATTGCTTTAAAAATATGATCAAAAAATGATGTAGAATTTTCTACACTTTTCCAACCTGTAAAAGCTAAATTTACAGGCATCATTAAAACCATTGTCGCTAATGGGATAACCATATTAAACGATTTGGCTTTAATTCCCTCTTTTGGCTCAAATGAAGTAATAGTATCCGAAACCATAGGTTGGGCATTATCATCATGAAGTTTTCCGGTTTCACGTGTACGTTTTTCTGCTTTAGCCATCGGTCCATAATCTTTTTTGGAGGTTATGACCATAGTAACCATCAATATTGCAATAAATGGATAAAAATTATACATTATTGATTTTAGCATTGTTGAAAAAGGATTGTCAATTCCTTGTGTAATTAACAGTCCCATTATAAAAGCTCCCCAGGCATTAAAAGGAATCAATATAGCAGAAGGTGCGGAACTTGAATCGGCGATATAAGCTAATTTTTCTCGGGGAATTTTTAATCTGTCAAATATAGGGCGATACAAGGTTCCAACGGTAAGTGCACTGATACTGGTTTCAACAAATAATAGGATTCCGGTTGCTTGAGCTAATAATTGTACTACAACACGACTTCTTCCACTTTCCTTTGCTTCAAAATATTCTATAAGTTTATTAATTCTATTCACAAATCCTTCAACACCTTTTGAGTATTGGATAAATAATAAAAGCGCGCCAACCAAAGCACTAAACATAATAGTACGCGTATTGCCGGGCTCTTTAAAAACATTTACTAAAGCTTCAATAGTTGCAATGGTACCATCAAAAAAATTCCAATCGCTCATGATTACCCATGCAAACCAAATTCCAAAAAGTAAGGCTACATAAACTTGTTTTGTTTTTAGGGCGAGTATAATTGCAATAACAGGTGGTAATATTGAAAGAAAGCCGTAGTCACTCATAAGAAAAAAAGATAAGAAGAAGATATAAATTAATTTATGTAAAGGATAAATATATAAAAACAATTGAACTTAATCACATTTTTTTTAAATGTCTTTTTTTAAATTGAAAATACCCCCAAATCTATAGGTCTAATTTAAATAATGATCTTAATTTGTTAATTTGTAATTTTTTTCGGGAAGTTTTGTAGATGAGTTGTTTTAAAGAATTTTCATTTAAATTACTTGCTTTAAAATCCCATTTTACAATTTTTGAATCGTCGATAAATGAAATATCTGAAAATCTAATTAAAACACTTGTTGTTCTGCTATTTTTATCAGAAGTGTAAACAAAAGACTGGCTAAAAATTTTGATATAATTTCCATCTTTTTTTCGCAATCTGAAAGAAATTGATAATATATTATTATAGCTATCTTCAGGATAGGCTAAACTATATAAAATAGATGCTTTTATGATACGATTTGTTAATTCAGCATCATCTGGGTGATAAAGGCTCTCAATAAAATCTATAGAGATATCTTTTTCATCATAGCCTAAAAAATCTTGAAACCCTCTATTAAAAATCAGCTTATTTTGGCTAAAATCAATTAAATAAAAACATTCATTATGATTTAAAGGAAGATTATTAAGATCGTTTAATTTTTCTTTATGAATAGGGTTTTCCCCTAGAGTTTCTGCAAGCTGTTTAAGAAAAGTACTCATGTTATTATCATCAAAAGTCATAGGGAGAGAGGATATAAATTAATCGAAAATAACAGAGTACTTTGCAAACTTTCATATTAATATTCAATTACA
>JAUWUU010000149.1 GCA_030617765.1 Flavobacteriia bacterium
TCTTTACCCAATGCATTGTGTTGATTTTCCTACTTTAGTTAAGTTTCATACAATTTTTGGAATTGAAAAATTATCAACTGGAGATGTTCTTGAGATTGATGTTTAATTATTTAATTAAAACTGATTGTCTTAATTAAAAAATGAAAATGAACAAGCAATTGATATGTGTCAATTTCTAATGGTTAAAATATATTGTAAATTCTGGAAAACTTCAAATAAAATGAAAATCAATAATCAATCTTTATCTAAAAATATTTATTAAATTTATCATCAACAACTCCTAACCAAACGTTAGCTTTAATATTGAAAATATATGTTTCGATTTTACTATTTGATCATATTTTTAGTGGTTTTCCCTCATATGTGTAATGCTCAAAACAATGATTTACTTAAAAATTGGGTAATGAATCAGGCATATGATTGTGAAGGAAATATTCTAAACAGAATGGCTGAAACCTATTGGAATGTGGATTTTAAATCAAATGGTATTGCAACCTTGAATATTAGTGGCCAGAATCTTAAAATCGAGAAAGAATATACACTAATTGACACTAAATTAAACCTAGAATTTGAAGAATATATCATAACTAAAATTACCAAAGACACACTTATTCTCAAAGGAAACAAAAAAAGCTGTAAGAAGTTTTTATTTATTTCACATGAAGCAAACGTATTAAACGAAAAGAAAAAAAAAGATACTCTAATTAAACAAAGTAGTAAGTTTTTTATTCATAAAGGTGATACAGTATATTTTGCAAACAGTTACAATTCACCAAAAATGAAGAAATACCCAAGTTATATGGAGTATTTTATCAAAGCCTTTCCAAATATGAATAAAACAAAAGGTTGTATTATACTATTTCAATTCATTGTGCTAAAAAATGGTCAATTATTGGATGCTAAAGGAAGTATTAGTTGTTTGGAAAAATCAGATAAAAAAGTTGAACAAATTATAAAAAATATGGCGAATAAATGGGAGCCTATGTATATCAATGGGAAACCAGTAAATTCTCTAATGAGGGTTAGATTTAGACATAATTAAAAATACTAATTCAAATTTTTATTATAACATTTATTCATTCGCTCAAGTAAAATTTTCCACTAAATTCGTGGTAACATCATAAAGATTAATCAAAAATCTTAAATAGATTCTATATTTATTTATGAAAAGAAAATTAGAAATCTGTTGCTATTCCGTTGAATCAGCGATCAATGCAGAAAAATTTGGGGCAGACAGAATAGAGTTATGCGATAATTATTCAGAAGGCGGGACAACACCTTCATACGCTACAATTCAATATTCAGTAAAAAAATTGAAAATCCCTGTTAATGTAATCATCAGACCTAGGGGTGGTGATTTTTTATATTCAGATGTAGAATATAAAATCATTAAACAAGATGTTTTGGCAACCAAAGAATTAAATGCAAACGGTATTGTTATTGGTTTTTTAACTTCTTTTGGTGAAATTGATATCGAAAAGACTAAAGAAATCATTGAATTAGCCAAACCTTTAGAAGTAACTTTTCACAGAGCATTTGATATGTGCAAAGATCCACTAAAAGCTTTAGTTCAACTTAAAAATATCGGAATAACCAGAATCTTAACTTCAGGTGCAAAAAATACAGCAATTGAGGGTATTGATTTACTTACTAAATTGGTTAAAAAAGCAGAGAATAAAATTATCATCATGCCGGGTAGTGGAGTTAATGAGCGTAATATGAATGAATTAATTCAAAAAACAAAGGCAATTGAATATCATAGCTCTGCTAAAACCTTTGATAATAGTAAAATGAATTATTTCAACCAAGATATTAGTATGGGTGGTATTGATACTGTAAACGAATTTAGTAAAATTGCTATTGATCAGGGGATAGTGAAAAAAATGGTTGAAATACTTCTTATAAATAACAATGATCTATAATGAAATAATTTCTTTTTCTTTTGTAGATTTGGAAGTAAGATTCCTTTACCAATTAAGAGGAATTTAATTTTTATCTCATATCTAATGAAATACTCATCAATTTTCAAACCTCTCCTAATATTTTTAATTAGTATTTCATTCTTTATTCAATGTAATAAAGATAAGTCTCCTGATAAAATCGACTCCGGTTTTACTGGATATATCTCAGGTTTTACCAGCGGAGTGATCAGTAACAGATCCACTATAAAGATCCGCTTGACGGAAACTTATAATAACGTGAAAATCAATGAAAAAATTGAAAATACTTTATTCGACTTCACTCCTGGTTTGGAAGGAGATGCTTATTGGCTAGACAATCAAACGATAGAATTCAGGCCTGCAGAAAACCTGCCCTCAGGAAAATTATTTGAGGTTGAATTTTTTCTTTCAAAGTTACTGACAGTTCCAAAAAAGTTAAAGACATTAGAATTTCAATTTCAGGTTTTAAAACAGGCTGTTGATGTTGAGTTTTTGGGCATGAAATCAATAGATAATAAAGACCTAAAGTGGCAAATGATAAATGGAAATATACTGACATATGATTTTGCCGATAGTGAAAAGCTTGAAAATTCTTTTGAGGCTTTACAAGATGGTAAAGAATTACATGTTAGATGGGAACATGATCAGAGTGGAAAAATACATCAATTTGTTATTGATAGTGTGCAAAGAACAAAAAACAGAAATCAGGTTATTTTACAATGGAATGGTAAGCAACTGGGTTTTGACCGTGAAGATGAAAAAGTTTTTGAAATTCCTCCTTTAGGTGAATTTAAAGTATTAAACGTTAGCGTTAACCAACAGCCTGAACAATTTGTAACGGTATATTTTTCAGATCCTCTTAAAAATAAACAAGACCTTGAAGGGTTGATATACCTACAGCCTGAGTCTAAAATTAAACTAATTCGTGAAGAAAATACTGTTAAAATTTATCCTTCAAATAGATTAAAAGGTTCCGTTAAACTTATGATTAGTGATGGTGTTAAAAACACAATGAACTATCAATTAATACAATCTTTTGAAAAGAAAATTAATTTTACTAGTGTTAAACCAGCTATTGAATTAATTGGGAAAGGGGTTATTTTACCAAGTTCAAATAAAATGGTGTTTCCATTTAAAGCTGTTAATCTTAATGCGGTAAATGTTAAAATTGTAAAGGTTTTTGAAAACAATATCTCACAATTTTTTCAAGTAAATCAATTTGATGAAAATAGAGAAATGAAACGTGTTGGAAGAATTGTTTACAAAGGAGAAATTCCTTTAAAATCTGATATTAATATCGATTATGGTAATTGGAATCCTTTTTCAATTGACCTCTCAAAATTAATCTCTGCAGAGCCTGGTGCTATTTATAGAATTCATCTAAGTTTTACAAAACAACAATCATTATATCCTTGTGATGAAAAATCTAAAAATGATGTGATTGAGAATGATTTTAAAGATGATCCGGAAATTGCTTCTTATGACAATCCATCAGATTATTGGTATTATGATGATGACTATTATTATAATTCTGATTATAATTATAAAGATAAAGACAATCCTTGTAAACCTTCTTATTATATGGTTGGAGAAAGGTTTGTTTCTAAAAATATTTTAGCATCTGATTTTGGTATTATTGCAAAATCTGGACATAGTAATTCTATGATAATTGCTATTACTAATTTGATTACTACCAAACCCATTGCAGATGTTACATTAGATATTTATAACTTTCAAAATCAACTAATTTCAAGTCAAAAAACAAATGCTGATGGTATATTAGAAATTGATCTGCTAAAAAAACCTTTTTTAGTTATTGCTAAAAAAAACAAACAAAGAGGTTATTTAAAATTAGATGATGGTTCTGCACTATCTCTAAGTATGTTTGATATTGGTGGTCAAAGAACTCAAAAAGGTTTAAAGGGTTTTATTTATGGTGAAAGAGGTGTTTGGAGGCCTGGTGATTCTCTCTTTTTGTCTTTCTTTTTAGAAGATAAAAATAAAGTTTTACCCAATAAACATCCAGTGGTTTTTGAATTGTACACACCTCAACAACAACTTTATGAAAGAAAAGTAAAAACCAATTCTTTAAATGGTTTCTATGATTTTAGAACAGCTACTTCTGTTGATGCTCCAACAGGTAATTGGCATGCAAAAATAAAGTTAGGAGGCACTGTTTTTACTAAAACTCTAAAAATTGAAACTATTAAACCTAACCGTTTAAAAATTAATCTCGGTTTTAATACACCTTTTTTATCCAGTGACAAAAAAGTAAAAGGTGATTTAGAGGTTAAATGGCTACATGGTGCTGTGGCAGGTAATTTAAAAACTGATATTGAACTAAACCTAACTAAGGGAAAAACATCATTTGATCAATATAAAGATTTTGTTTTTGATGATCCTTCAAAGGAGTTTTATACTGATAATGAAATAATTTTTGAAGGTAATATTGATAATAGTGGTAAAAAAATTATTCATCCAAATTTTAAAGTCCAAGAAAATGCTCCACGAATGCTACAAGCTCATTTTACAATACGAGCTTTTGAATAAGGTGGAGTTATTTCTGTTTTAATAAGATTTTTTTTCCGGTTTGCTACATAATTTGACAGGTCATCATTATCAGATCATTCCCACCACCATCTCCAGTAAACATAGTAAATTTCTATTTTCACTCCTTTTCTATCAACTAATTTTCCACTCTCATCAACAGTTAAAATAGGAATAATATTAGGTTCATTTGAATAAAGAGCTCCGTTCCAGCCTTTTCCTTCCGGAACTTTTAATCCAACATAACC
>JAUWUU010000070.1 GCA_030617765.1 Flavobacteriia bacterium
ACAAATCTTTTTGTAAAAGCAAAGAGATTTTTTGATTTTCATTCTAAGCAATGCATCAAAAATTATTATATTTGATTTTTATAAATTAAAAATGAGTTTTATGAATTTACTTAAGAATAAAACAGCTTTAATAACAGGAGCATCCCGTGGAATTGGAAAAGGTATTGCAAAAGAATTTGCCAAACAAGGTGCAAATGTAGCTTTTACATTTAATGCGTCAGTTGAAGCAGCTAAAGCATTAGAAAAAGAATTAGAAACTCATGGTATAAAAGCTAAGGGATACCAATCAAATGCGGCAGATTTTGTTGCTGCTCAAGAATTGGTTACAGAAGTTATTAAGGACTTTGGTTCTTTGGAAATATTGATCAATAACGCCGGTATAACCAAAGATAATCTGTTAATGCGTATTTCTGAAGAAGATTTTGATAAAGTAATTGAAGTTAATCTAAAATCGGTTTTTAATTTAACCAAAGCGGTTATTCGTCCAATGATGAAACAAAGAGCCGGTTCGATCATTAATATGAGCTCGGTGGTGGGATTAAAAGGAAATCCAGGTCAGGCAAATTATGCGGCATCTAAAGCCGGAATTTTAGGTTTTACTAAATCGGTTGCATTAGAATTAGGATCTCGTAATATTCGTTGTAATGCTATAGCTCCAGGTTTTATTGAAACAGAAATGACTGCAAAACTTGATGAAAAGCAAGTTGATGAATGGCGTAAGGCAATTCCGTTAAAAAGAGGTGGAACTCCTGAAGATGTAGCAAAAGCTTGTGTTTTTTTAGCCAGTGAACTATCGTCTTATGTCACCGGTCAAACTTTGAATGTTGATGGTGGAATGTTAACTTAAAAAAATGTTTTTTAATAATTTTCTGAAGTAGCAGGGTTTACGCTGTCTTTTAAATGAATTATATCTTGTTTTACCTTTCCTTTTTTTATGGCTTTATGGTTGTCATAACATTGCAAAAAAGCTTCAACTATTTGTAGATCACTGGCCTTTTCAATAAAACGTGTAGAATAATTACATTCGGTTAGTAGGTCATTTAGTTCTTTTCTACTCATATCTAAATAATTCATGATAACTTCCCGACTATATTTTTGTTCCATCAAATTACGCATTTGATCACCCTCTTTTAATTTTTTTAGTCGTTTTAATTCTTTAGGCTTTTTACCTAATTTATTGTACCAAAAATCAACAGGATTAAAAATGGCATTTACAGCGGAACTATAAGAATTTGATGATTTGCCAGTTTCATAAGCTTGTGGTAAACCATTGATGTAGATTCTAGAGTATCTGTCTTCAGGTACATTTTTAGCGTCGATAACGAGAACACCAATTAATTTATGCGCTTTTATCGTAACTTCATCAATATTTACAATTTTTTCATGAATACCAATTTCAAGCTCATTACCTTTTAAAAGATCCTTTGTAATTTTTAATTTTATGGATTGGTATCCAATGTAGGAAATATAGATAGTATCATTGGGTTTTGCTGAAATTTCAAATTGCCCATTATTGTTCGTAATTGTACCGTTAACTGAATTCAGATTGATAACGTGCGCACTCTGCAAAGCTTTTTTATCAGTAACACTAATAACTCTTCCCTTAAGATGTTTTAAAGTAATTAGATCAATTGAATCAGTTTTTTTTATTGTATCATTTTCTTGAGAAAAAACTGAAAAAATTATACCGAAGAAAAATATATATGGTAATATTTTTTGCATAGGCAATGATACTAATAATATTACTTATTTATTGTGAAAATTATGTGAAAATTAAGTGCACATGACTGGACTCGAACCAGCACGTTCATAATCGAACACCAGCCCCTCAAGCTGGCGCGTCTACCAATTTCGCCACATGTGCTTTGCAATAATAAATTTAAAAAAAATCCCGCTGGAGCGGGATTTTTTTAGATTTGTGACCTGGCTGGGGCTCGAACCCAGGACCCTCTCCTTAAAAGGGAGATGCTCTACCTACTGAGCTACCAGGTCAAATAATTTCGGATGCAAATATACTATCATTTATTTATTAAACAATAATATTTTTGAATAATTTTTTAAAGATATTTGCAGATATATATTATCGTTAAAAGTATGATACTTTTTATAAAAAAACATTAGCATATTGTATTAAAATTGCATTGTAGATAATGAAAAATTGAATTTTTAAGAATTATTAAAGTTATTAATAGTGAAAATTATTTTACTTGGATATATGGCAAGCGGAAAATCAACAATTGCCAATAAATTAGCAAAATCTCTGAATATACAATCAATTGATTTGGATGATTATATTGAAGAAAATGAAGGTATTAGTATTAAAAATATATTCAAAGAGAAAGGTGAAATATATTTTAGAAATAAAGAAAACTATTATTTAAAAGAACTGGCTAAAAATAGTAACGATTTTGTACTTGCGCTAGGCGGTGGTACACCTTGTTATGCCAATAATATAGATCTGATAACTCAAAACGGAATCTCAATATATTTAAAAGCATCTATTCAGACTTTGTATGAAAGGTTAATTTCAGAAAAATCTCAACGGCCGCTAGTTGCTGATTTGAGTAGTAGTAAGTTAAAAGAATTTATTGCAAAGCATTTATTTGAACGGACTCCTTTTTACGAAAAAGCACAACATACAATTACAATTGAGGAAAAGAGTACAAATGAGATAACAAGTGAAATTCTAAACTTAATCTAAGTAAACAACAGCACCTTTTTTTGTAACCTCAAACGTTATGTGTTCTTGCAACGAGGTAGATAGAGAGATTCCTTTAAAATCAGCCTTTATTGGGTATTTTTTATGATTTCTGTTAACTAATACTGCAGTTTTAAACTGTTTTAAGGGAACATCTAAAAAATGTTTAACAGCATACATCAAAGTTGTTCCGGTATTTAATACATCATCTACTAAAATTAATGATTTATTTTTATAAACATTTGGAGCTATTGAAGTTGTAATTTCCTCTAAAGGATTTCTTTTATTGATTCTCACTTCACATAATTCAGTTTTTATTTCAGAGATATTTTCAAGAACACTTTTTATTTTTTTTGCAAAATAATAGCCATTCTCGCTAATTCCAGCAATGATGATTTCTTTTTCATCAATATTATTTTCATAAATCTGGTAAGCAATTCTTCTTATTTTGAAAGAAATTTCTTCATTTGTGAGGATAATAGATTTTTTCATTATTGCAGATAGTTTTCATTTCAAAGATAAGAAAAAGTTCTTTTTTCATTCTTTTTTTAATCATCTTTATCGGTTGTGTAATCTTCCAGATCTCGTCTGTCTTTTTTTGTAGGTCTTCCTGCACCTTTTTTTCGATAATAATCTTTAGCAAAATTTAAAACTTCTTGATTTTCAAAAGCTTCAGTAGGTGTAGTGTCTTTCCGGTACAGATCAACAATTTTAGCACCAACTCTATTTTTCGGGATATCCAATACCTCGAATTGATAATTGATCTGATTTTTTCTTACTATTATCGTTTCACCCCCAAAAACTTCTTTTGCAGGTTTTATATTTGAGCCATCAATTTTTACATGTTTTTTCTTACAAGCTTCAGTGGCAATACTTCTTGTCTTGTAATAACGTGTACACCATAAATACTTATCAATGCGCATTTAGTTTAAACCATTAGTATTTTGATCAAGTTCTTGAGGAATGATATACATTTCTTTAGAAAGAGGCTTTTTATCTAAAGAGTTGAAAAATTGTTTACCGCCAAATTTAGGTTCTTTTAGATTATATAATTTTGTTGATTCACCAGAAATTACATCTAAAGCTGCTTTGAGTAAAGGTTCATTTAAATCACCAAAGGCTTTCATTTCTGAAACGTATTCTACCACTTCATAATCAGGTTCAAATCCATTTGTATAATCACTTTGATCTAACTTATTAAAAATTTTAAAAGTAATGGGTTGCATTGCATTTTTATGAGCCTGATTAACATTATTACTATTAAAATCTGGAGAATCATAAACAGTATAAGAACCAACATTCTTTCCGTAAGTTGTTTCACCAATTTTGATAACACTCATAAAAGGAGATAAACCATTAAGGATCATTTCGCTTGCAGAGGCTGTTCCGCCTGAAGTGATAACGTGAATTTTGTTGAGTGTATTTAATCTGTTAATTGAGACATCATTACCTGTATATTCACCATCTTGATCATAGACTCTTGCATCATCAAAAAATGGATAATTACCATTATCATTAGACAATTTACTATTGTGAATTAATTTTGCAAAAATTTCAGTTGTTGATGCATTGGCATAGATCATACTAGCCAAATAAGCTGAAGTTAATACAGATCCACCTCCGTTATATCTAAGATCAAGTATTAATTCCTGGATATTTTGAGATTTAAATTCACCAAAAATATTATTTAAATCTTCATGAAAAGTATATTTAAAACCATTATAAACAAGATAACCAATCTTTGTTCCTTGGCTATTTGTGATGATATCAGAATAAAATACAGGATTTTCGATAACCTCTCTAATTGTAAGGGATGCATTAACACCATTCGGTGTAATCACACCATCTGGAATTGTAGCAAAATCCATAGAAATATCATTATCGCTATAATAGGCATTCACAACGCTATAATTATTAATATCTAATTCAACATCATTGAATTTATAAAAAATATCACCCCTTTTTAAATCAGCATCAGCAGCAGGAGAATTTGGTACAACATATGTGATATAACCAATAACCTCATTACATGATCCACATAATCTGGCTAAGCCAAAATCAAAACCAAAAGAATCAGAAACACCTCTAAATGATGCATCTTGTTCTTCATAATCTTCAATAAACCATGAAAACCTGTCTGTAATTCCTTTTTCAAATAATAATTTTTCAAATAATTCATCGGGTTCGGAATAATTATTTAAAAAAGTATGGTATTCATTTTTATCATCATCCTTAGTGTCAGCCAGATTTGATACATTTTCTTGCCAGTAATAATTTTTATTCATACCTCTCCATACAAAATCATTAATTTCATTGTTTAACTCAACGTCATTATTTGGTGGATCAGGATTAGGATCAACATCATCGCTACTACAATTAATAAAAAATACTACACTTAGAATTAATAGGAGTGGTAAAAACTTTTTCTTTAAGATCATATTTATTTTTTTAAATTAAAGGCGCAATTTACAAAATCTATTGTATATAAAAATGGAGTGTAACAAAATTGTAACTTATTCGTCGTAATGTTGTAGATCGAAATGATTTTTGATAGTATTAAAAAATGAATCAATCAGAATTTTTAGAAATAGTTTTACCTTTTAAGGATAAAGTTTATCGGTTGGCAAAACGACTTTTAGTTTCAAAGGATGAAGCTGAGGATGCAACACAAGAACTATATTTTAAATTATGGAAAAATAAATCGAAGATTGAAAGTTATGACAATGTTGAAGCTTATGCTATGAGAATGACAAAGAATTACTGTTTAGATCAGTTAAAATCAAAAAGGGCTTCAAATCTGACACTTATACACAGTAATTATAAAGATGAGAGCGCTTCATTACAAAAAACGATTGAGTATAATGATAGTGCAAATATCATAAAAAAAATGATTGATGATCTGCCTGAAAAACAAAAAATGATTGTCCAATTGAGGGATATTGAGAATTATGAATATCAGGAAATCGGAAAAATTATGAATATGGAACCCACAGCGATCAGGGTTGCCTTATCAAGAGCAAGAAAAACATTAAGAGATAATTTTATAAAAAAACAGAATTATGGAATTGTTTAAAATTGAAAAATTAATTGAAAAGTATTTAAATGCGGAAACTACCTTACAAGAAGAAGATATCTTAAAAAAGTATTTTTCACAAGATGAAATTCCTTCACACTTGATAAGCTATAAATATTTATTTAATTATTATTCAAACAGCAAGTTAGAAGAAGTTAATAAAACTATTACCTTACCCAATAAACGAATTAATTTACGTTGGTTATCAATAGCAGCAGCTTTTGTTTTAATGGTTAGTATTTATTCAATTCATCAAAATAATATCAGGGAAAAAGAAGAGGCTAGATTAGCTTTTATGGAAACTCAAAAAGCCCTTAATTTAATATCGTATAATTTAAATAAAGGCAATAAAGCAGTTGCACAATTAAAAACATTTGAAAATACACAAAATAAAATTTTTAGAAATAATAAATAGAATCATTTAAAAAACAGAATCATGAAAATAAGAAATTTAATATTAGTAGCCATATTTATAATAGCTCCAATGGTTACGTTTGCCCAGTCACAATTTGATAAATTTGAAGATATTGATGGCGTGACCTCAGTTATTGTCAATCAGAAAGCATTTGCATTGATGAGTAAAATTGGTGCTGAATCGGATGAAGAATATTTAGATCTGATAAAAAATATCAATACTTTAAAAGTATTTGCAACTGAAGATGCATCTGTTGCTAAACAAATGAAACTTGAGGCACAAAAGTATCTTAAAAATGCAAAATTAGAAGAGTTGATGCGTGTTAAAGATGGAGATGATAATGTGAAAATTTATATAAAAGAAGGGGCTAATGATAATTATGTTAAGGAGTTGTTCATGTTTGTCAATGATAGCTCTGATGAAACTGTGATTATTTCATTAACCGGAAATATTGATCTTAGGCAAGTATCTAAATTAACAGATAAAATGGATCTTCCGGGAGGAGATGAGTTAAAAAAAGTTAAGTAAAATTTTTAAACATTAAATAGATGAAGAAGTTTATCATAGTATTATCCATCATTTTAGTATCAGGATTTGTATTACAATCCTGTAATAAAGAACAGAGTTTACAAGAATATTATATTGAAAAACAGGAAAGTGCTAATTTTTTGTCAATTGATGTTCCGGCCAGTATCATTAGTTTAAAAGAAGGTGTATCTTCTGAGACAATAAAAACATATGAATCAATTAAAAAATTAAATCTATTGGCTTTTAAAATCAATAATCAAAATAAAGCTGAATTTGAAATTGAAAAAGAAAAAGTAAAGCACATTCTCAAAAGCAAAAAATTTAATGAATTAGTTCGTGTAAAGCATAAAAATGCAAATGTTATTGTCAAATATTTGGGTAAAGATGATGCAATTGATGAAGTTGTAGTTTTTGCGTCAGATAATGAAAAAGGTTTTGCATTGGCAAGAGTGATCGGTGATGATATGCAACCGGAGAAAATAATTAAATTGATTGATAATATTGATAGTGTTGATGAGGGTAATCCTATTTTTTCTCAGCTTGAAAATATTGTAAAAGATATCAACTAAGTTTATTAGAATAATATACAACCAACTAAATTAGTGGTTTTTAAAGAAAAACTAAAAAATTTATAGCTGTTTTAGAACTATTCTAAAACAGCTTTTTTTTAACCATTTTTTAACGGTTTAATATGCTTCTAAAAGTATATATTTGTTTTTTTTAATCAAATAATTAGTATGATGAAAATTCAAATTATATTGCTATTTACTTTTTTGAATATTTTTGTTGCAAATGCTCAAGATTCAAATGAGATAAATTCTGCTTACAGAGCTGAAAGAGAAAAGATCAATGCATTGGTTCACACAAAATTAAAGGTCGAATTTGACTATTCTAAACGCCATTTATTGGGAGAGGCATGGCTGACCTTAAAACCTTATTTTTATTCAACAAATAAACTAACGCTTGATGCCAAAGGAATGTTGATTCATAAAGTTTCTATAAATGGAAAAGATCTGAAATATGAATATGATGGAAAAGAAATAAAGATTGATCTTGGGAATACTTTTGAAAAAGATGATAGCTATAATATATATATAAAATATACTGCAAGACCTGAAGAAGTAGAGCAGGAAGGCAGTGCTGCGATCAATGATGCTAAAGGTTTATATTTTATTGACCCTGACGGAACTGACCCTGATAAACCTACTCAAATATGGACACAAGGAGAGACAGAATCGAGTAGTTGCTGGTTTCCAACAATCGATTCTCCCAATCAAAAAACAACACAAGAAATTTATATAACTGTAAAAGATAAATATGTTACTTTATCTAATGGATTGTTGATAAAACAAACAAAAAATAAAAATAAAACACGTACAGATTATTGGAAATTAGATCAAAAACATGCACCCTATTTATTTTTTATGGGAATTGGTGAATACAGTATTATAAAAGATAAATGGAAAAATATTCCTGTTGATTATTATGTTGAAAAAGAATATGAACCTTATGCCAAAGAAATTTTTGGATTAACTCCCGAAATGATACAATTTTATTCTGATTATACCGGTGTACCCTATGTTTGGCCAAAATATGCTCAAATTGTTGGTCGGGATTTTGTTAGTGGAGCAATGGAAAATACCACGGCTGTTTTACATAATGATATGGCATATCAGGTGTCTGGGCAACTAATTGATGAAAACACTTGGGAATATACAATTGCTCATGAGCTATTTCACCATTGGTTTGGAGATCTTGTAACTACTGAGAGCTGGAGTAACTTAACGGTTAATGAATCTTTTGCCAATTACAGTGAATATCTATGGATTGAACATAAGTATGGTAATGATCAGGCCGATGATCATAGACATGAAGATATTGATGGCTACTTAGCAGGTGGAAATGAATTAAAAGATCTGGTACGTTTTCATTATAATAGTCGGGAAGATATGTTTGATGCAGTATCTTATAATAAAGGAGGGGCTATTTTACATATGTTAAGAGCATATATTGGAGATAAGGCTTTTAGAGCTGGTCTAAAAATATATTTGGACGAAAATGCTTATGGTACAGGTGAGGCACATCAATTAAGACTTGCTTTAGAGAAAGCTACCGGTAAAGATCTGAATCAGTTTTTTAATCAATGGTTTTTTAACAATGGACATCCAAAGTTAGATATTACTTATAATTACAATGAGCCTAATATTGTAGCAGTTAATATTAAACAAACTCAGGATGAAATATTTGAATTTCCATTGGCTATTGATGTATATGAAGGAGCAAAGTCAAAGAGGTATGATGTTTGGGTAGATGAAAAAAATAAATCATTTTCATTCAAAGTAAAATCTAAACCCAATTTAGTAAATGTTGGCGCCAATAAAACGCTTTTAGCTGAAATTACCGATCAAAAAACTGTTGAAAATTATATCCATCAATACAAATATGCTCCAAAATATGAAGATAGAAGAGAAGCAATAATTGGTTTATCAGAAAATCAAAATAATGATGAAGCATTGCAAACATTGACAAAAGCTTTAAACGACAAATATTATGGTTTAAGGATATTGTCAATTGAGAAATTTGATATATCAAAAACCAACTCTAAAGAAGCAATAAAAACGATGGAAAAATTAGCTATTAACGATCCTAAAACATTGGTACAGGCTGCTGCTATTAAAAAGTTAGGTTTATTAGAAGCTAAAGGATATGCCTCTATTTATTCAAAAGCTTTAGATAGTAAATCATTTGCAGTTAAAGGAAGTGCGCTTAATTCTTTATACGCTGTTGATAAGACAGCTGCTTTGACCTTTACAAATTCAATAACTGATAAATCAACCAAAAACCATATGAAAGATGCTTTGATCCCAATTTATATTAAAGACAGGACAGAGGAGCAAATGCCTTTTGTAGCTGAGAATTTAGTAACGGGAATGTTTTTAACAGAAGATAAAAGCACACAGAATATTTACAAAGAAGGTTTTCAATGGGTCGTTGGAAGTGATAATGAAGAAGCAACTCAAAATTTGGTAAATAATTTTGTTGAAATAGGTAATAAATATAAACAATACGGTGCTGATAAATTGGCAAATCAGGTTTTAAACCAGGTTTTAACAGCAAAACAAGCATCTAATTCTGCAAATAAAGATATTTTGGTTAAGATTGTTGAAGACGGATTAAGTAGGATTAAATAAATAATATCTTGCAAGGATTTTTACCTTTGTAGGTATTTTATTGATTTAGTTATTAATTTCTATAAAATGTTGGAAGCTGTAATTTGAATTTTACAGCAATCAATCTTATCGTAATTATTATGAGCATAGTTATTAGATAGTTAATTTCCTGAGAAATATTAAACTTATTTAAGATCAAATAAGTAATCGCACCAATTATACAGGCAGTGGCGTAGATCTCTTTATGAAAGATCACAGGAATTTCATTACTCAAAGTATCTCTGATTACACCTCCAAAAGTAGCTGTCATCATTCCTAAAGAAACTGAAATAAGTGGATTAAAATTATTTTGAATTCCAATTTCAGTGCCAATAATTGTAAAAATTCCCAAACCTATTGTATCAAATAAAAAGAGAGATCTACTCAAATAGCCAATTTTATTTCTAAAAATAATTGCAATAATCACTGATATAAAGATTACATAAACGTAAGTAAGGTCACTCATCCAGGTTACCGGATTTCTATCAATTAAAATGTCACGTAAGGTGCCGCCACCAACAGCGGTTACAAAAGCAATGATAAAAACTCCAAAAGGATCCATTTTTTTATTCATGGCAATTAGAGCACCCGAAATTGCAAATGATGCAGTTCCTAAAAGATCGAGGATGTAAAATATTTCCATAATTCTGTAATTTTACTTTACAAAATACTTATACTGTTCATACCTATAAAATATTTCTTTTACATAATTATAAGGTTCACTACCCCTCACATATCCAGATCTTACAACAGGATCTTGATAATACTTTGCTTTTGATAGTTTTAAAATAAATTCATCAACGCCATCATCCCAGTTCAAAGTATCTTTCTTATATTTTTTTGCCAGAGCTTTGGCATCAATTACATGGCCATAACCACAATTATAGCTAGCCAGTGCAAATTTGATACGCTGTATAGAATCTGGTATACTCTTCCAGTTTTTATATAATTTATCTAAATATTTTAGGCCTCCTCTTAGACTTTGTTCAGGATCTTTAACATCTTTAATGCCTAATCCCTTTGCAGTTAATGGCATGATTTGCATCAATCCTTCGGCACCGGCCCATGATTTAATATTGGGATCAAACTTTGATTCCTGATAGATAATTGATTTTACCAAACGCCAATCCCATCCATATTGATTTGCGTATTTTTTGACCAAATCATCATATTTACTAATTTTTCCTGTTGTTTCAGTATAGTAATCACTACTGATTATCTTATTAAATTTTCGTCTGTTTTTAAAGTATTTGTTATAAATGACATTGTATTCTGCAGAACCTTTATAATTTTTGATATTATTGTTTAGTTCTTCTAGTAGATCAGGTGAATTTTTCCTAACTCCCCAGGCAATTCTTTGTGATAAACTAACTGGAGTCTCTACATCCAGATCAGGATAGTGGCTTTTGTGAATTGAGGCAATATTATTATCTGCAATGGTATATTTTATTAGGCCATCATTGACCATCTTAATGGTTTCTTCAACAGTAAGATTTCCGGGTAAAATGTTGATATAAATTGTATCACCAAGTGTTTGTGATAAATTGACCAACTGATCATAAAACGAAGTTTCTTTTCTAACAGAAACGGTATCTCCAATTAGATCAACAACATCGGTGATTATTTGTTTTTTTATTCGATCAGATCCCATTTTTCGCCAATTTGTTGGTTTTTTTTGAATTAGGGTTTGATGTGTGATCAAATAAGGATTGACAAAATTAATTTGTTTTTTTCTTTCAGCAGTAATGGTATAGCCTGTTGAAATAACATCGCCTTTTCCTTGAATTAACATGGGGATCAATGAGTCAACATCATTGGCCAAAACCATTTCTAGACGAACACCAATTTTATTAGCAAATTTACTGAGCATTTCATATTCAAAACCCAACGTTTGCCCTCTGTATAAAAAATAACCGGTAGGTGAATAGGTAGTGATTGCCCTTAAGACACCAGATTCCTTGATTTGTAAAAGGTCTTTTTTAAAAGTCTTTGATGCGTCTGTTTTTTGAATTTCCGATTTATTTATTGGTTGCTTAGAACAAGCAAATAATAAGAATGCTAGTATAAAGAAATAAAAAACTCTTTTTAAAATATTGAACATATTTTTATATAAAATGGATTTATATAAGACTAAAGTAAAGAAAAAATATTAAATGGATATTCATAGGATAGGTTTTTTCACACCGGATAGCTTTTTCCTGTGAATAAAAAAAGGGTTTCATTATTAATGAAACCCTGACTTTTTAATTTAAAATTATTGATTATTTCTCAGTTGTTTTTTTATGTTTTTTGATCTTAATTTTTAACTGATCTTCTTTTTCATCGAGATCCATAAAGATCTCATCATTTTCACTTAATTTTGAATTCACAATTTCTTGTGCTAAAGTATCTTCAATATATTTTTGAATAGCTCTTTTTAACGGTCTGGCGCCAAAATCCTTATCAAATCCTTTGTCAGCAATATAATCTTTAGCTTTTTCACTTAAAGACAATTTATATCCTAGATCAGAAATTCTAGATAATAATTTTTCTAATTCAATATCAATAATGGCATGAATATCTTTCCTTTCT
>JAUWUU010000094.1 GCA_030617765.1 Flavobacteriia bacterium
GGTGGAATTCTCACAATATAGTCGGTTAATTTGGGTAATTCCATTCCCTTTTGGCCATATACTTTTCGTAAGGCATTTATAAAGGCATCATATTGCCCATCTCCTTGCGCATGTTCTTCAATAACTTCTTCATCAATTGTCACAGAAATGGTTGTTGAAGGGCGCAATCCTTTTGAATGTGTTAAGACATATGAATTTATTATAATATTTTCTTCATACATTTTACTACGCAAAACATCGCTAATAATATAAGGCAGATCATCTTGAGTTACAACTTCTTTTTTATCACCTAACTCTATGATACGCTGAGTAACTTTTGCCACATCATTATCGCTTAAATGCAAGCCCAATTCTTGTAAATTTTTCTGGATATTTGCCTTACCCGAAGTTTTTCCAAGAGCATATTGTCTTTTTCTTCCAAATCTTTCCGGTAACAGATCATTAAAATATAAATTATTCTTTTTATCACCATCTGCATGAATCCCAGCTGTTTGTGTAAAGACATTTTCACCTAAAACAGGTTTGTTTACCGGAATTCTAAATCCGGAAAATGTTTCAACTAATTTGCTTACTGAATACAGTGCTTTTTCATTTACATTAATTTTAATATCGGGTAAAAAATCATTAATAACTGCTACAACACTAGCCAAAGGGGCATTACCTGCTCTTTCACCCATACCATTTAAGGTTAAATGAATGCCATTTGTTCCTGCTTTTATAGCTTCCATTGTATTGGCAACACCCAGATCATAATCGTTATGAGCATGAAAATCTATATGCATTTCAGGATATTTATGACGAATTTGAACTATAAATTTATAGGACTCGCTTGGTGATAAAACTCCAAGAGTATCAGGTAATAATACCCTTTTTATGGGTTGAGTATTTAAAAAATCTAAAAATTGAAATACATATTCAGGTGAATCTTTCATCCCATTGCTCCAATCTTCTAAATAAACATTGGTCTCAATTTTATTTTTTTGTGCAATTTCAATTACTTCTTCGATTCCCTGAAAATGTTCTTCTGGAGTTTTTTTAAGTTGATGTTTTAAGTGATTTAATGAACCTTTTGTTAGTAAATTTTGAACTTTTGCACCAGCTTTGATCATCCAATCAATTGATAAGCCTTTATCTACAAATGATAAAACCTCAACCTTATTTAAATAACCATTTGCTACTGCCCATTCAGTAACAATTTTAACTGCCTCAAATTCGCCTTCAGAAACTCTTGTAGAAGCAATTTCTATACGATCTACATTTAATTCTTCTAACAAAAGTTGTGATATGGTTAACTTTTCTTTTGCCGAAAAAGATACGCCACTGGTTTGTTCACCATCGCGAAGTGTTGTATCCATTATTTCGATTTTTCGTTTCATGATTGAAATAACTAATTGAGATTAATTTTGAATAAGCCTTAATAAACAAGTAAATTTTTTATTAAAACGGTCTTGATTCAGCAAATTCCTTGATATCTTTATTAATATTCTGCAAATAATCAATATCGTCAAATCCGTTAATCATATTTTCTTTTTTATAACTGTTAATTTCAAACAAGTCAAACTCACCCGTTCCAAGTAAAGTAACTTTTTGATTTGGAAGATCAATTTTAATTTCAGTTTGTGGATCTTTTTTAATAGCATCAAATAATTTTTGTGAAAACTCTTCACTTACCTGTACCGGTAGTACACCAATATTTAAACAATTATTTTTAAAAATATCAGCAAAAAAACTTGAGATCACACATCTAAAACCAAAATCATAAACTGCCCATGCAGCATGCTCACGTGATGATCCTGATCCAAAATTCTTACCTCCAACCAATATTTTTCCTTCATATTTTGTGTCGTTCAAAACAAAATCTTGTTTTTGAGAACCATCATTATTGTAGCGCCAATCTCTAAAAAGATTATCACCAAAACCTTTTCTTTCTGTTGCTTTTAAAAATCGAGCAGGAATTATCTGATCAGTATCTACATTTTCTATCGGTAATGGATATGCACTACTTATTAGTTTGTTAAATTTATCGTATGCCATTTTTTAGAATTTCTTGTTAAATTAAATTTTTCGGATCTGTAACTTTACCAGTAATCGCTGCTGCTGCTGCCATTAAAGGGCTTGCTAATAAGGTTCTTGAACCAGGGCCTTGCCTTCCTTCAAAATTACGGTTAGATGTACTTACTGAATATTTTCCTGCTGGAATCTTATCATCATTCATAGCCAAACAAGCAGAACATCCTGGCTGACGTAATTTGAATCCAGCATTGGTTAAAATATCAAGAATTCCCTCTTCTTTTATCTGATCTTCTACTTTATGTGAACCTGGCACCAGCCAAACTGTAACATTATCAGCTTTTTTCTTACCTTTTACTATAGATGCAAAAGCTCTAAAATCTTCTATTCTACCATTGGTACAACTTCCTAAAAATACATAATCTATTTTTTTACCAATCATCGCATCTCCTTCATTGAATCCCATATAATTCAATGATTTTTCATAAGTTGCCTTACCCATCTGAATAGCATCAGCCTGAGGTATTTGATTAGAAATGCCTATCCCCATTCCAGGATTTGTTCCATAGGTGATCATGGGCTGAATATCAGAAGTATCAAAATTAAATTCCTTATCAAAAATCGCATCATCATCTGTTTTTAAGGTTTTCCAATATTTCATTGCTTTATCCCAATCATCTTTTTTTGGTGTAAACTTCCTCTCTTTTATATAATCAAATGTTTTCTCATCCGGAGCGATCATACCACCCCTTGCACCCATTTCAATACTCAAATTACAAACTGTCATTCTTCCTTCCATACTCATTCTTTCAAAAACATCTCCTGCATATTCCACAAAATAACCAGTGGCACCTGAGGTTGTTAATTTTGAAATAATATATAAAGCCACATCTTTAGGTGTTACTCCATTTGAAAGATTACCCTCGATATTGATACGCATTTTCTTTGGTTTTGGTTGCATAATACACTGTGAGGCCAAAACCATTTCTACTTCTGATGTTCCTATACCAAAAGCAATGGCGCCAAAAGCACCGTGAGTTGAAGTATGAGAATCACCACAAACAATTGTTGCACCGGGTAAAGTTATACCGTTCTCAGGTCCAACTACATGTACAATTCCATTGTTCTTATCACCTAAACCCCAATGAATAATGTTGTGTTCTTTAGAATTTTCCTCTAAAGCTTTAAGCTGATTGGCAGATAAAGGATCATTCACTGGCAAATGTTGATCAATAGTTGGCGTGTTATGATCGGCAGTAGCAAAAGTCTTTTCAGGATACATTACTTTTATTCCCCTGTTTTTAAGTCCTAAAAAAGCTACCGGACTAGTAACCTCGTGAATTAGGTGTCGGTCGATAAACAGAACGTCAGGGCCATCTTCAACGCTTTTAACAACGTGTATATCCCATACTTTATCAAATAATGTTTTGCTCATGATATATTTATAATATTATAAAAATTAATTGTAGCTTTTAACAAAAGGAAACAAAAGTAACTAAAAACAAAAAAAATTCACTTTATTTCACTGCTAATTATTACAATGTTCAACAGTTATTAACAACTTAGCAAATTATAAAATTGGCATATTTCTATCAAAATACTACTATCAAATTATTGTTATTTTAATAAGAAAGATATATCTATTAAATATTCTTGAAAATGGGTTGATTTATTGATAATCTAATAATTGTTATATATTATAAAAATACAATCTTTAAAAAAAATTAAATAATATGAGTTTAGTTTAATTTGGTTCTAAGAGTTACATTAAATCTTAGCGTATTTCTTCTTTATTCCTAAAAAAACTATAAATTTACGGCTTATGTATAATGTTGTTTTTAACACATTTTAATTACTTCGCAAGATGGCAAAAAATTTACCAATTGAAGATCAATATAACAGAACGAGTTTATTCAAAAAAGAAAATGTAAATGATTTAATTAGGATACTAACTCGCTTTGGTACAATTCCTAAGATTAATAGTATTGATATTATTACATCTAATGATGAACCTGATCTTTATAAAATTATCCCAGGTAAGTCAATTAAAATTGGTGCAAATTTCCTTAACAAACCTATTGTAGCTTTAATATATCTTAGATATGGTATTGAATGGCAAATTTGGTATAGAGGATTAGGTAAAAAAAAATTATACCCTATTTTATGTGATTTAGCAGCACTTCAGGTTTCCCACATATTTTTTAACCTGTTACCAAAAGAAGATAAAATCAAACTAAAAGATAGCAATTTTTTTCTTACAGACCTAATCCAAAACATTGATCCATCTAATATTGAATCTTTAATAAGTGATGCTGAATTAATAAAAAAACTTCAATCTTTTCACGGATTGAATATTTCGGACAAGAAATTTAAAGATTCGTGGAAACCAATCATCGAACAACTTGCCAAACCAACAGAATATTTACTAATGTCAGGTGGTGACCTACGATTAAATATTGATGAAGATAAATTATTAAATAAATATGGTTGCAGGCCATTTCCAAGGCCCGAAGCCTTTACATTTGCATCTTCAACTGCTACGAGTGTTTCAAATTTTGCATTTGACAAAACAGAAATTGTTAGAGCGATCTTAATTAAAAGAAATATTGCAAAGGGATTAAAAGAGGCGACTAGTGGATTTTCAGAATTGTTAAAAAATAATTTGAGGAAAGCTTTAAAAATAAATAAAGAATGTCAAATAATTTTTTCGCCTTCAGGTACTGATTCTTCTCTTCAAATTGCTGCTATTTCTCAGGTTGTTTCAAATAAGGATATAATACATATTTTGGTAGCGTCTGAAGAAACAGGAAGTGGTGTTCCTGCCGCTTTAAAAGGAAACCATTTTGAGAATACAACAGCATTAAATTTTCCTGTTAAAAAGGGAGACAGAATTGACGGGTTTAGAAATATTGAATTGGTCAAGATTCCTTTAAGAGATAAGAATGGGACATTGAAATCAACATCAAAACTCGATGAAGAAGTTTTAGTTGCGATCACAAAAGCAAAACATCTGGGAAAACATATAGTTTTGCATATTATGGATCAATCAAAATTAGGCTATCAATCACCAAGTGAAGAACTGATGCAAAATCTGGATAGTCTTGATGATTTATCAATGCAAATTATTGTAGACGGTGCTCAACTTAGATTAGATCCCAAAGACATTAACGGTTATCTAAACAAAGGATATATTGTAACAATAACAGGTAGTAAATATTTTACCGGACCTCCGTATGCAGGCGCATTAATTGTACCGAAAAGTGTTAGCGATTCTATTAAGTCTGTCAATAATGTTTTACCAAAAGGTTTGACAAATTACTACAATCGTTCAGATTGGCCTACTTGCTGGTTTTGTTCAAAACAACTTTCCGATGGTTTTAATTACGGTACATATATGCGGTGGAATGCAGCAATAGCTGAAATGGATCGATACTTTAAAACACCTATTTTATATAGGAATCTTGGTATAGAGATGTTTTGTAATTTTGTTGAAGACTCAATTGTAGAAGCTTCTTTTTTAGAACCGCTATTTGATGAAGAAACAAAAATAAACACTTATAATAGTGAAGAATTTGGACTTAGAAATATTCGTACAATATTTCCTTTCTTCATCCATAAAAATAATCAAGTTTTGGGAATTGATGAGATCAAGAAACTCTACCTTTTGTTAAATACTGATATTTCAAACTACTTTGATAAATCACCAATTGAAACTATCAGGCTTGCTTCTCAAAAATGTCATATCGGGCAAGCAGTTACCGTAAAACATAGATCTGATAAAGAAACAGCCGTTTTAAGAATTAGTCTGGGTGCAAGGGTAATTTCTGAAAGTTGGAAAGACAGGGATATTAGTATGTTTTTTAGAAATATTGAAGAACAAATGAGTCAGATAACCATTATTATCAAAAAAATTGAATTGATCATCAAAAATCCAAACTTATTAAAATAAAACATATATGAAATTTACTATAGCATCATTAATTCTCTTAATTCTTGTTCAAAATAATTTAATGGGTCAAGGGGGTAATCCTTCAGATAAACTTTACACAAAAGCAAAACAAATTCATGAAAAGGTTATCACAATTGATACCCATGATGATATCAATATGAATAATTTTACTAAGAACAGGAATTATACTCAAAACCTATCCTCTCAGGTAAATATACCTAAAATGAAAAAAGGAGGTTTGGATGTTGCTTGGTTAATTGTTTATACAGGACAAGGAGATTTAAATGAAAATAATTATGCTAAAGTTTACAAAGAGGCCTTAGCTAAGTTTGATGCTATTCACCAATTGGCAGATGTGTATGCACCTGATGAAATTGAGTTAGCTTTAACTTCAGCCGATGTTAAAAGAATTCATAAATCAGGAAAGAAAGTAGTCATGATCGGTGTTGAAAATGCTTATCCTATTGGAACTGACCTTTCAAATATCAAAAAGTTTTATGATCTTGGCGCCAGATATATGTCGCTTTCTCATCAGGGTCACAGTCAGTTTTGTGATTCAAATACAGGGGAAAAAGATAGTGTTTGGCTTCATAATGGCTTGAGTGAGATTGGGGTAAATGCTATAAAAGAAATGAATAGACTCGGAATGATGATAGATGTTTCTCATCCTTCAAAAGAATCTTTTTTAGACATGATCAAATATTCAAAAGCCCCTTTAATTGCTTCACATTCTTCAGCAAGAGCACTTTGTAATCACAGTAGAGATCTAGATGACGAACAACTTTTACTTTTAAAAGAAAATGGTGGTGTTGTTCAAACAGTTGCTTTTGGTGGATATGTTAATATTGAAAAGAATAATGCCAATAGAAATGTAAAAAATGATATTTTAAAAAAGTTGGCAAATGAAAATGGGTTTGATATTTTAGGATGGACAGAACGTAATAAATTGAGTAAAACCGACTTAGATATCTATAATAAAAAACTTAATAATATAAAAATTCAAGCTAAACCCTTAATTGCTGAAGCCGAAAAAACATCACCACCAGTTAACGTGTCTGATTTTATTGATCATATTGATTATATGGTTAAGCTAATCGGAATCAACCATATTGGTATCAGCTCTGATTTTGACGGTGGCGGTGGTATTAGTGGTTGGAATGATGCATCTGAAACATTTAATGTTACTTACGAATTGGTAAAAAGAGGTTATTCCGAAAAGGAAATTGCAAAACTATGGGGTTTAAATTTACTCCGAGTATTAGATGAGGTTCAAAAAATAGCTCAGGATATTCAGAAAAAAGGATAGTTGATCTTAATATTTTTTTAAATAAAATTTAAATAATTTGAGAATCTAAATTCCAGTGTCAAAAGAACCAAATAGATAAGTATCATTAAAGATCAATGATTCTTCACCATTCTTTAATACTACATCATGTAAAATAATTACATGATTATAAGCAATTGTATCTTTTTGATCTTCATCTAAAACAACTCTATTAATAACTTCAATTATTCCTGAAACACCACGCCAATCTTTAGATACTTTTGGTGTAGTTGGTGGTACAACAGAACAAAAATAATCATTTTTCACCTCGTCATCAAAAACCCTGTCGGTCACTGTAGTAGGACCGCTTTCAGTTACTATTGCAGGTGGAACAGGTTCAGTAGAATTTTTAATCTGATCATCTGTAAGCGTAACGATCAAAGCTTCTCTATGACCATTGTCACTCAATCTATATAAAGTATAAATATTTGTTTTACATATATTTACAGTTTCTTCGAATTCAAAACCGGGAGTATCTAAATCTCCATCAGTACATGAATACATCGAGAATATAAATATTAAAAAAAGTAATTTTTTCATTCTTAAAAAAATGTGAAACAAATTTGATATGCAACAAAAATAATAGTTTTCTTTAATTTATAATTATTTTTAGCATGATAAATTTAATTACTTTTGTTTTATGCAAAAAATATATCTTGATAACGCTGCTACTACACCAATTGATGATGAAGTTATTAATTTAATTACAGGATCTATGCATGAGGTATTTGGAAACCCCTCCTCTACACATCAATTTGGAAGAAAAGCAAAATCATTAGTTGAACATGCCAGAAATAATATTGCTAAATATCTAAATTGTTCTGCTAACGAAATCATATTTACAGCCGGAGGTAGCGAAGCGGATAACCTAATCTTATTCAATGCTGTTGCTAATTTAGGTGTTCAAAGAATTATTTCATCTAAAATCGAACATCACGCAGTAATACATACCATTGAAACTATTCAAACTAAACATAATATAATTGTTGACTTCGTGAATCTTGATGAAAATGGTGAAATTGATTATCAAAATTTAGAAGACCTTTTAAAAAATTCTGATCATAAAACCTTGGTGAGCTTGATGTTGGTAAATAATGAAATTGGAAATATTTTAGATCTACAAACAGTGTCAGATCTTTGTACTAAATACAATGCCTTATTCCATTCAGATACTGTTCAAGGAATAGCACATACTACTTTGGATCTTCAAATAACACCCATTGATTTTTTTGCGGCAAGCGCCCATAAATTTCATGGTCCGAAAGGTGTAGGCTTTGCTTACTTCAAAAAAGGTACAGGAGTTCAACCTTTACTTATTGGTGGTGAACAAGAACGTGGCGCCAGAGCCGGAACTGAAAATATTCACGGTATCATTGGTATGGGAAAAGCTATGGAGATTGCTTTTAAAAATTATGACAAAGATAAAACTCATATTTCGGGTTTAAAACAGTATTTAATTGATCAATTACTACATAATTTTGATGGAGTTCAATTTAATGGTACTTCATCCCAATTAAACAAAAGTGCTTTTCATATTTTAAGTGTTCGTTTTCCAAAAGAAATGCCAATGCTTCTTTTTAATCTAGATCTCAAAGGAATAGCAGTTTCTGGTGGTAGTGCTTGTCAAAGTGGAAGTAATAAAGGATCACATGTTTTAAATACGATTCTAAATGAAAATGAAGCAAAAAAAACCTCTGTCAGATTTTCATTTAGTAAATATAATACCAAAGAAGAAATTGATATCGTAATTAAAGTTTTAAAAGAATTGTTGCAATAAAGTAATATTAAACTATTTTTTAATACTTTAAAATTTTTACCTTTTACTTTTAACTTCCTGCAAAGCTTCTTCAATATCATTGATTATATCTTGATAATCTTCAATACCAACAGAAAAACGCAACAAACTATTGGTGATACCTATTTTATTTCTCTCATCCTCAGTTAAAAGCGCATGTGAAGTTAGTGCCGGCATCAAAATAGTTGACTCTACACCTGCAAGACTCATAGATGGTTTGATCATTTTTAAGGCATTTTGAAATGCAACAGCATCAATATTCTTATTGAGTTCAAAAGATAGCATTCCACCAAAACCATGCATTTGATCTTTAGCAATATTGTGGTTTGGATGAGATAGCAAACCGGGATAATACACTTTTGCAATATTTTTGTGATCATCTAAATATTCAGCAATAATCTGTGCATTTTTATTGTGTTTTTCAATTCTCAGTGCTAAAGTTTTGATACTTCTTTCTAACAGATAACACATAAAATCGCTCAAATTTCCTCCAAAATTAATACCTTTTTGAAAAATTTTATCAATATGTTCTTTACTACCGGCAACCGCTCCTGCAAGAATATCACTGTGCCCACCTAAATATTTAGTAGCACTGTGAATAGAAATATCAATACCAAGATCAATTGGTGTTTGATTAATGGGAGAAGCAAAAGTATTGTCGATCATACTAACAATATTATACTGTTTTGCCAATTCAGCTACAGCTTTTACATCTATAATTGTAAGCAACGGATTAGAAGGTGTTTCAATATAAATTACTTTGGTATTACTTTTAATTTTAGATTTAAAATTTTTTATATCAACACCTTCAGTAAAATCATATTCAATGCCGTAGTTTTGAAATTCTTTCACAATAAAATTATGCGCACCTCCATAAATCTCATTTTGAAAAACAACATGATCTCCTTTTTTTAGAAAAGCCAATAATGAAGTACTTATGGCAGCTATACCCGATCCGAATGGCAAAGCAGCTTCTGCATTTTCTAATGCTGCTAATTTTTTGCCAATAACCTCTTGATTTGGTGTATTAAAATAACGCGGATATCTTTTTGTTTC